>CAZWEY010000227.1:0-3489 GCA_964632055.1 uncultured Sphingomonadaceae bacterium | reverse complement strand
AACCCGGTGCTGACCGAAAACCTCACCGGGCTTGCCCGTGTCGTGCGTTCCTCTGTCACCCCGGCGATGGAAAATGTCGCGCTGTGGCACGAACGGGACATCTCGCACTCCTCCGTCGAACGCTTCATCGGCCCGGATGCAACGATTACGCTCGATTTCGCGCTCGCCCGGCTGACCAGCGTGATCGACAAGCTGCTGGTTTATCCCGAACGGATGCAGAAGAATCTCGACCGGATGGGCGGCCTCGTCCATTCGCAGCGCGTGCTGCTTGCCCTTACCCAGGCTGGCATCACCCGCGACAATGCCTATCGCCTGGTCCAGCGCAACGCGATGAAGGTCTGGGAATCGGACGGCCAGCTTTCCCTGCTTGAGCTGCTCAAGGCCGATCCGGAAGTCTCGGCCGCGATGAGCGATGCCGAGCTGGAGGACAAGTTCAACCTCGATTATCATTTCCGCCAGGTGGACCACATCTTCGCAAGGGTGTTTGGCGAGGCCTGAGGCGGGGGGCTGAGGCGCGCAACTGGCGCGCAATCGCCGTGCGAAAGCGCCCTTCCCTTTATGCGCCAAGCAGCTAGTGTCCTGAGCGGAAAAGTGGAGAGATCGCAATGCAGGCAGTCCGGATTATCGCATGGGTGGCGCTGCTGGTGGCGTTGGTCCTGTTTGCGGCCAGCAACTGGACGCCTGTCGAGGTGACGATCTGGGACGGAATCGTGGCCGAAACCAAGGTGCCTGCCCTGATGCTGTTTTCCTTCCTGATCGGCTTTTTGCCAATGTGGTTGCTGCATCATGGAACAAACTGGCGCTTTCGCCGTCGCATCCGCTCGCTCGAAAACGCCGCTCAATCCACTTCCCTTACCTCGCCTTATGCCGAAGTCCCGCCTGCAGAACCTGCCCCCGGCGAACCACAGGACGAAACAGGCACAGCCAATCCGGAGCGCATGTGAGCAATCCCATCTATCTTGCCGTCGACGTTCCCCAGATCGAACCTGCCCGCGCGCTTGCCGCCAGGGTGAAGGCACATATTGGCGGCCTGAAGCTGGGCCTCGAATTTTTCTGCGCTCATGGCCATCATGGCGTTCATGAACTGGCCCATCTCGGCCTGCCGATCTTTCTCGATCTCAAGCTGCATGACATCCCCAACACCGTCGCCGCCGCGATGCAGGCAATCCATGTGCTGGAACCGGCCATTGTCACCGTCCATGCATCGGGCGGCAGGGCGATGATGGAAGACGCCAAGGCGGCTGCGGGCGAACATACCAGGGTTGTCGCGGTCACCGTGCTGACCTCGCTCGACGATGACGATCTGGCGCAGGCCGGCGTGGGCGGCAGCGCACATGATCAGGCGCTGAGGCTGGCCGATCTTGCCCACTCGGCAGGTCTTGACGGCATCGTCTGTTCGGGCCGCGAAGTGGGCGCGATCCATCGCCAGTGGAAGGATGGCTTCTTCGTGGTGCCGGGCCTGCGCCTGCCCGATGGCAAGCTGGCCGACCAGAAACGCACCGTGACCCCGCGCATGGCACGCGACGATGGGGCAAGCGTGCTGGTGATCGGTCGCCCGATCAGCCGCGCCGCAGACCCTGTGGCTGCAGCAAGAGCGATCGAGGCGACATTATAGGTTCAGCTGCCAGAAAGGCAGACGCCGTCACATCCGCAATGATTTTCCTCGAAGGAGAATGCCGATGAAAGCCCTGCCCCTCCTCACCGGAATCGCCGCGCTCGCGGCTGCTGTTCCCGCATCCGCGCATGATCTCTCGTCCGGCCTGGCCCTTGCGCCGGGCAACACCCTGCTCTCCGTCTCTGCCGACGGAAAATCGACCCGAACACCTGATCTGGCTAGCTTCAGCGCCGGAGTAACCAGCCAGGGCAAGACCGCGGGCGAAGCGCTGGCTGCCAATTCGGCCAATATGAACCGGGTGATCGCGGCGCTGAAACGCGCCGGCATCGCCGACAGGGACATCCAGACCAGCAATCTCAATCTCAGCCCGGTCTATGCCCCGCAAAGGCCGATGCCCGACGGGACATACCAGCCGCCCCAACCGCGCATCGTGGGCTATCAGGTCAACAACACCGTCAATGTCCGCCATCGCGACATCGCGCAATTCGGCGCGGTGATCGACACTCTGGTGGCATCCGGTGCGAACGAGGTGAACGGCCCCAGCTTCGAGATCGACAAGCCGGACGAGGCGCTGGACGAGGCGCGCGCAGAAGCGATGAAGAAGGCCCGCGCCCGCGCGGAACTTTATGCAAAAGCCGCCGGGCTTCGCGTTGCCCGCATCCTGACGATTTCCGAAAGCGGGGGATATATGCCCCAGCCAAAGGTGATGTATGCCCGGGCGGTCATGGCCGACATGGAAGCCGCGCCCACGCCGGTCGCAGCCGGCGAAGTGGCGATGAGCGCTCAGGTCAGCGTCACTTTCGAGCTTGCGCCCTAGGGGCACAGGCGGTTAACCCCCGCCCGCATGAGCGGGGTTGAAATCAAGATCTGCGGCATCCGCACGGCTGTTGCACTGGATGCTGCCATTGCTGCGCGGGCCGAGCATGCGGGATTCGTGTTTTTCCCCTTGTCTCCCCGCAACATCACTCTGAGCGGATCCGCCGATCTGGCGGCGCGGGCTGATGGGCGGATCAGCAAGGTCGGGTTGTTCGTGGATGCGCCGGACGAGCTGATCGCAGCAGCCGTCGAATCGGGCAGGCTCGATGCGCTGCAACTCCATGGCAGCGAAACGCCGGAGCGCAGCGCACAGCTGAAAGCGCGCTTTGGCCTGCCGGTGTGGAAGGCGCTGCCCGTCGCCAGCGCCGGGGATGTTGCGCGCGCCTCTGCCTATGAAGGGGCCGCCGACCTGATCCTGTTTGACGCCAAGACGCCCAAGGGCGCGCTTCCCGGCGGCATGGGCCTGGCCTTTGACTGGAACCTGCTGTCAGGCTTTCGAAGCCCGATGAAATGGGGCCTTGCAGGCGGGCTGAACCCGGCCAATGTGGCTGAAGCCATCGCGGCTACGGGCACACCGCTCGTCGATACATCCTCCGGCGTCGAGAGCGCGCCGGGCATCAAGGACGTGGACAAGATCGCCGCCTTCTGCAAAGCGGCCAGAAATTTTTGAAAAGCACCTCATGAGCACGCAAGCCAACTCCTATCGCAACCAGCCTGACGATCGCGGCCATTTCGGGGCATTCGGCGGTCGCTATGTCGCCGAAACGCTGATGCCGCTGATCCTCGATCTGGAGCGCGAATATCGTGCGGCCAGGCAAGACCCGGCTTTCCAGGCGGAATTCGACGACCTGCTCGAACATTATGTCGGCCGGCCCAGCCCGCTCTATTTCGCGCCCCGCCTGACAGAAGAATTGGGCGGTGCGCAGGTCTGGTTCAAGCGCGACGAGCTGAACCACACCGGCGCGCACAAGATCAACAATTGCATCGGCCAGATTTTGCTGGCGAGCCGCATGGGCAAGACAAGGATCATCGCGGAAACGGGCTCTGGCCAGCATGGG
>CAZWEY010000226.1:0-3550 GCA_964632055.1 uncultured Sphingomonadaceae bacterium | reverse complement strand
CCGCCGAAAACCCGAAAAACAGGGCGATTACCGCGCCAAGCGCTGCGCCCGGCGCAATGCCGAACAGCCCCGGATCGGCCAGCGGATTGCGCAGATAGCCCTGCATCGCCGCCCCCGACGCGCCCAGCCCTGCGCCGATGAGCATTGCAAGCAGCCCGCGCGGCAGGCGCAGTTCGGCCAGAATGACGCCTGCATGAGGGGTTACCTCTGGATCGATCCACACCCGCCCGGCGAGAAGCGACAGCGGCAATGCGACGAGCAACGCAGCAAGCAGAAAGAGCGTGGTGCGGTTCATGATGCCAGAGCCTCCCTCACCTGTGCCAGCCGCCCCGCCGCCCGGATGATGCTCGGTCCGCCGCAATAGAGCAATGAGGGGTCGAATGTCGCCCGCGCGGTGCCTTTCATTACCGCCAGTGCGGGGTGGGAAAGCATGCGGTTTTCCCCGTCGCCCGGCGAACCTGCGGCAAGGATCAGCTCCGGCGGATCGGCCAGCATGGCTTCGAGCGGGAGGTAATCCGCCTGTCCCATGCCCCGGCGGGCGCTGTGGCTGGCAAAGCCGGTGCGCGCCAGAAGGTCGCTGATCAGCGCATCTTTGCCGGGAACAATGCCGCCAGACTGCCAGACCACCGCCGTAATGGGGCGAGCGCGCGGCGCAGGCGCGGCCTCGTCCAGCGCGCGTTCGATCCGAGCCGCCAGAACCTGCCCGCGCCGCACATTGCCGGACAGCCGGGCCAGCCGCCTCACCTGCACAAGGCTTTGCAAGGCATCATGCTCGATCCCGAAACTCACCACCGCGATCCCCAGCCGTTCAAAGGCCGAACGCGTGGCAGGCGGCAAAAAGCTTCCCGCCACCACCATGTCCGGTTTCAAGGCCAGCACTTCCTCCACCGTTCCCCCGGTGGTCTCGAAGCCTTGCGCCACTGCCATATCCATCGAGCTGGAACGCGGGTCATGACTGTAATGGGAAATGGCGAGAAGCTGCCCAGGCACCGTCACCTCGGCCAGCACCGCATCGGCGCAAGGGTTGAGCGAGACAATCGTGGGATGAACAGGGGCCGAAGGTGCCGGGACGGCAGGAGCACAAGCCGCAAGCGCTGCCACAGCGCCGGTCAGCAAGGCTCCCATCCCCCTCATCATATCCTCACATCCTCAGCCGCGCGCCGACAAAGGCGGCCCGGCCCTGCGTGTCATATCCGGCAGCGGTCTGGTAATGCTCGTTCCACAGATTCTCGATCCGGCCGAACAGTTCCAGCCTCTGCGACACCGGAACGCTCGCCCTTATATCGGCCAGCGCATAGCCGGAAAGCCGGGTGGTGTTCCAGGCATCGTCGAAGCTTGGCCCGGCCACTCGCAGATCCATGCCCAGCGAGAGATCGGCCGGCCCCGTCCAGTCGAGCGAGAGGGTGCCCGTGTTGCGCGGACGGCGTGCCAGCGCATTGCCCTGGGTAAAGCTTGCCTGCGTGCGGTCCTTTGCCCGGACATGCGACCACACGCCCTGCAGCCGCAAGGCGGGGCTGAGCGCATAGCCCAGTTCCAGCTCGAAGCCTTGCGCACGGGTGCGGCCGATATTGTCATAGGTTCCGTTGGGCCGGTTGGTGCAGATCCCGCTCGTCACCCCCCAGCACGACACATAATCGATCAGGTTCCTGGTATCGCGCCGGAACAGCGACAGCGCGACAAAGGCCTTGCCGCTCCTGTCGCCATATTCGAGCCCCGCATCCCAGGCCTTGCTGGTTTCGGGCTTTAGCCCGGCATTGCCGTAATCCGACAGCAGCTGGAACAGGCTGGGCGCCTTGAAGCCTTCGCCATAAGAAGCGCGCAGGCGCAATTGCGGGCCAAGCGCGAGCGACGAACTGGCGCCAAAAGTCCAGTGCGTGCCAAAGCGCGAATGATCGTCCAGCCGGGCGCCAGCGGCAATCACCAGCCGTTCGCCATAATAGCCAAGCATCGCATGGCCGCTTGTGCTGTCGGCGCGGCCGCGCGCGATACCGGGCGGCACCGCCCAGACCGAGCGGTCATGTGCGGCGTAGCGCGTCCATTCTTTGTCCGCTCCGAAATCGAGCCGGAACGCGGCGGGCAAACGGAGCCTGCCAAACAGTTCGGCCCGGCTCGATCGCCCATCGGTCGAGTAATAAGGCGTTTTCCCCAGATCCTCGTCCACCAGGTCACGCTCGGTATCGGAAAGCGCAAAGCCAGCGCGCAGATCGAGAGCCCCCCCGGTGTAATCCGCCCCGATCCGGCCGGAAAACTGACGCGTATCCTGCCGCTCATGGGTGTCGCCAAAGACGAAGAGGGGCGGCGCAAAACCGTCCATCTCGCTCTCGCCCTCACCATAGCGGCCATCTGCAGCGAGGCTCAGACCCGGAGCAACTTCAAACCGTGCATGGCCCGACAAGGTGACCTCCTCGAACCCGTCGCGCTCGGTTCCGCTGGCTGCACTCGAAAAGCCGCCTGCATGGATATAGCCCGCATTCAGCCCGGCGCTCAGCCGGTCATCGACATGGCCGAGCGAGGCCTGTGCGCTCCATTGCTGTTCGCCGCCATATTCAAGGCTGGCAACCGCGCCCTGTTCCACCCGCGTGGCGATGTTCATCACCCCGCCCAGCGCATCCGAGCCCCAGACGAGGGAATTGGAGCCGCGCAACAATTCGATCCTGCCAATGCCGGAGCTGGAAAGCGTGCCGAAGTCGAAGCCGCCAGCAGGCGAGGCCATATCGGCCATGCGCACCCCGTCGACCAGAACCAGCAATGCCTCGGATGCCGCACCGCGCACGCGCACGCCGGTAAAGGCGCCCAACGGCCCGTTGCGGCTGAAGGAAACGCCAGGCATGCGGGCAAGCACCCGGGCGATATCCGGCCCTTGCACCCGGTCGATCTCGTCACTGGTGATGATGGCCAGCGGCTGGCCTACCTCGTCTGTCGGCTGGGCTATGCCGGTGGCGGTGACAGTGATGCAGCCCGAACAAGGCTCTGTCACAGCTTCGGCCTGAGCCTGCTGCGCACAAAAGAGTGATGATGTAAGCAAAAACAGATATTTAGTCATATTACCTCCAGCCTCAAGCGAATGTCGCTCGTGGCGGGAGGCTGCGGGATTGCGGCCCCCGACGCTGCCATAGGTGCACCCCGCCCTCTGGCTGAACGACCGTCCAAGGCAGGTCTCCTGGCTCCCGGATCGCAGCGCCTGCCCGCCTTCCCGGCGCCTGCAAGCAGGTGGGCCAGTGGCATGTGGAGCAGGAACTCCCCGGTCACAGTTGCGGGGGCAGCGCAAGATTGAAACTTGCTTCCCTCTTAGGCCCGATTTCGCGGGCAACCCATGACGATGCGCCGCGCATTAGCCGCCATTTCGCAGTTGCACAAGCACCGCTTCGTTAACCGATGGGCGGGCACTGTGCCGCTTCGGCACGGGCCAAAATCGCGCGATGCGCGCCAAATCCTTAAGCTTTACAGTGCAAGAAGCGCTCGATCCCTGTTGACGCGAAACTGCGAAAGGACTGCGTGAGCCCCGCCCTGCCCCTCGCCCTGCTGCTCGCCCTCACCCTCACCGCCAAGG
>CAZWEY010000225.1:0-3552 GCA_964632055.1 uncultured Sphingomonadaceae bacterium | reverse complement strand
ACTTCTCGCGCTACATCATCGCCTGGAAGCTGTGCACCAACATGCGGGCCGAGGATGTGACCGACACGCTGGACCTCGCCCTCAAGGCCTCGGGCTGCGACAGCGCCAAGGTGCTGCACAAGCCCCGGCTGCTCAGCGATAACGGCCCCAGCTACATTGCCGGGGAACTAGCGGAATACATCGATGCCCAGAAGATGAGCCACGTGCGCGGCGCCCCGTGCCATCCACAAACCCAGGGCAAGATCGAGCGCTGGCACCAGACCCTGAAGAACCGCATCCTGCTCGAAAACTACTTCCTGCCTGGCGACCTCGAGGCCCAGATCGAGGCCTTCGTCGAGCACTACAACAACCAGCGTTACCACGAGAGCCTGAACAACGTGACGCCCGCCGACGCCTACTTCGGTAGGGCACCAGCCATCATCAAACAGCGTGAAAGGATCAAGCGACAGACCATCGAGCATCGGCGCTTGCAACACCGCAAGCTCGCCGCCTAACATCAACCCCCAGACGAAGCCCGAACTCCGCTAATTTACGCCGCGAGTTGTGCCAAATGTTCTGACGACGGACATTGCATTCAGATTAAATTTTCCCAATTCAGTTGGGATATCCCAATTTACGCCAATATTGGAGGTAAACTTCGGAGCGCGCACCAGACGAAACCCCGCAGCATCAATAACACCAGATACATTGTTGAATGGAGATGCCGTACGACGTGTAAACACAACCGCACCTGGATAGGATGTATATTTAGCATCAAGATACGATGCGCTGGCGCTTAAAGTAAGGTTTTCGGTAATGGATGCTGCGACTTCAAGGTCTACACCATATATACGAGCCGTTGCAGCATTGGTAAGGATATTGATCGGAGGCGTACCTATGACTGCATTCACCTGTAAGTTCTTATAGTCATAGTAGAAACCAGACATGTTGACGCGTAGACGGCGATCAAAAAGATCTGATTTGATACCGATTTCATAAGCATCCAATACTTCTGGACTAACTGGTGACTGAATGTTGGTGCAAATCAGACCGGGTGCCGGAGTCACGTTGCACATGCCGGCGGGATTGTAAGCTCCGGCTTTGTAGCCGCGGCTCATGCTGGCGAACAGCAGTATATCCGGCGATAGTTTCTGATCGATAGCTAGGCGCCAGGTAAGTTTCGAAAAAGTCTGCTTTTGCGGTGTAACAATGCTCGACACGACTCCAAATTGAAATGCCGCCGGTGGCGTCGGGATCGTGGTAATATTCTGTCCGACAAATATCTGGTCGGCTTCGATCCCATCACTTGTGTATCGCAGGCCGCCTGTGAGGCGTGTGGTTTCCGATAATTTGATTGTCACCTGGCCGTATGCCGCTTTTGACTCGGTTCGCTGCACACCGGTTCGGTCCTGAAGGCCTTCAATGAAGTTGCCACGAACAAGATGCTGGACCTGCGTGCCCGTGGAATTCAGATAGTAGAGGCCCGCGACATATTCCAGCCAAGAAGGTCCATTACTATTAGACAAGAGTTGAAGTTCTTGCGTGAACGTCCGATAGGAAAAATCGACCTTGAAATGCGTGCCGACAAACGGCGTGGCGTCCGATGCGAGTTGCGTCACCGCCGTGGCGGAGAGATATGACGTGATCGATTTGATTGTCGCGAAATCAGCCTCATAGGCTGCATCTGCCGAGAACATATACTGTTTGCCCAACGCGGACCAAGCAACGTCAGAGTTGTAGTCCCAGAATCCTCCATCGTGAACGAATGAATTGACACCCGCGTTCGGCGAAAGGATCGCACCTTCCAAAGGATGGCGGTAAGCGCCCTGATCACTGTCACTACGCAGATACATTCCGCTCAACCGGATTTTTGTGCGATCATCCGGAGTAATCACCACTTTGCTGCGGATGGAGAATTCTTCGTTGGTGCCTGCTTCTCCGCTTACAGCGGGTGTCTGTACGGTCACCCCGTTTGAGGTTATCACGCCAGCCTAGGCTGGAGTGAACCGATTTTTCCCCCATCCGTCGGACTGCTTGTTGTACACAACTGAAATATCGGCCGCGATGGTGTCCGAACCGCCGCTAATATAGGCGGACGACTGTAGTGCATTGAAGCGGCCATATCCCACAGTTGCCTTCGCTGTGAGTTGCGACGATGGATCCCTCGTAACGATCTGAATTAGGCCGCCAGTAGCGTTACGACCAAACAACGTGCCTTGCGGCCCTTTCAGAACTTCGATCCGTTCAATATTGTTAAAGGAGAACAGCAGCCCTGCAGGAGCAGAATGATAAACTCCATCCACATAAATTGCGATACTGGGGTCGTTGCCAGGGTTGGTCACAGAAGCGCCAACGCCGCGAAGAAATGGCTGGATTGCCGTGCTAGCCTTGGAAAGTAATAGCCCCGGCACCGCAGCAGGAAGGTCATAGGTCGTAGCCACACCCTGCCGCTCCATTGCGGCCGCAGAAAGCGCCGTTACGGTCACTGGAACATCTTGAAGCCGCTGCTCGCGCCGCTGAGCGGTGACGATAATTTCCTCAAGTCCCGGGGGCGTAGCGTCATCATTGGCTGCATCTGGAGCTGGCGATGCGGCTTCCTGGGCATGAACCCCGGATACAGGCGCTAGAAATGCAAGCGCGCAAGCTGACCAATAGAGGCCGTTTTTGAAAGATGTCATGCTTGATCCTCCCCAATTTTCACCAAGTCGCTACCGACTGTATCTTTTTGTTTTATAGACTATTTTCGAAAAACTGCGCGTCGCTCTAATACGTCGCGCAGGTTCCCTGATCTCATTATTCAAGTAGAGATGTGCGCCAACTGACTAACTGAATTGACAATTCAGTCCGTATCGCTCTGATCTCCATCAACTGTTTCGCAAGCTTAGGCTACTGCCGCAACTGTCCACCACGCAAGTCGCGTTCTCCAACCCTCCTTAAGGCACGGTAAATTCATATATTTCAGTATATTAATGCATCATACAGGCTTCCAAATGAATATCCTATTCACATTGTCGAGGGGTGCGCGAGGCGGTTGGCCCGGCCTATGCACGACGGTGCCTGTAAGGATGGCGAGCGTACGCTCCGAAAAAAGGGAGGCCGCAAGCAATGATGGCTCACCCGTTTCACCAATCGCCCATCGTCGTGAAAATGCAGATCGCGTGTGCATCAGGTTGACCGCGTCGGACGATTTTTTGAACTCAGGTCACTCCTGCAAGCCCTCAGCATTCAAACCCGCTGTCGTACAGCTGTCCGTCGTCAGAACTGTCCGTCGTCAGAACATTTGGCACTGATGGCTGCGTAAATTATTGGAGCATCGGCCTTGTCTGGTTGGTTGATATTAGGCGGCTAGCTTGCGATGTTGCAAGCGGCGATGTTCAATGGTCTTTCGCTTGATCCTTTCACGCTGTTTGATGATGGTTTCGGCCCGCCCGAAGTAGGCGTCTGCAGGCGTCACGTTGCTAAGGCTCTCGTGATAGCGCTGGTGGTTATAGTGTTCGACGAACGCTTCGATCTGGGCTTCGAGATCGCCGGGCAAGAAGTAGTTCTCCAGCAAGATGCGGTTCTTCAAGGTCT
>CAZWEY010000224.1:0-3596 GCA_964632055.1 uncultured Sphingomonadaceae bacterium | reverse complement strand
ACGATTATCCCAGGTTTGATTCTGGGTTCTATTGATGGATTGTATTTTACACCTCGTCCGGGTCTACAGATATCCCGTTACGGAGTCCACCCATACCACAGGTGGGGAGTCTACTGGTCAGACCCCATGAGGTTCGCCGTCCCGCGCGCGCCTCCAGCCGCTCTCGTCCCAGCATGAGAGGCCGCGCTGCAGCGCGCCGGTTGCGCAGGCCCAGCTCGGTAATGGTGGCGGCCAGTTCCGCCCTTACCGGCACTGCCATCTCGGCAGCAGCGGTCGGGGTCGGCGCGCGGCGATCGGCGGCGAAATCAGCCAGGGTGGTGTCGGTTTCATGGCCCACCGCGCTGATCGTGGGGATGGTGCATTCGGCCAGGGCGCGGACCACCGCTTCCTCGTTGAAGCTCCACAGATCCTCGATCGAGCCGCCGCCCCGCGCGACGATCACCAAATCGGGACGGGGCACCTCTCCTCCAACGGAAAGGGCAGAAAAACCGCGAATAGCCGCCGCCACCTGCTCCGCGCTGCCTTGCCCCTGCACCAGCACCGGCCAGACCAGCACATGGCAGGGAAAACGGTCGGCCAGGCGATGCAAGATATCGCGGATGACAGCGCCGGTGGGCGAGGTGACCACACCGATCACGCGCGGAAGGAATGGCAGGGGCTGCTTGCGTTCGGGCGCAAACAGCCCTTCGGCTTGCAGCCGCGCCCGCGTCTTTTCGAGCAGCGCCAGCAAAGCACCCTCGCCGGCGATCTCCATCTGCTCGATCACCAGCTGATAGGTGGAGCGGCCGGGATAAGTGGTGATCTTGCCGCTTGCCACCACCTCGAGCCCGTCTTCGGGAAGGAAGCCCAGCCGGGCTGTTTGCCCGCGCCACATCACGGCGTCGATGCGCGCCTTTTCATCCTTCAAGGAGCAATAAAGATGGCCCGAAGCCGCCCGCTTCACGCCGGAAATCTCGCCACGCAGCCTGACAAAGCCGAAGCGATCTTCCAGTGTGCGCTTGAGCATGCCGGAAATCTCGCTGATGGATAAAGGCTCGGCGTTGTCGCCGGGCCTTGGCTTCGCTACCAGCCGGCCAGACGCGCTTTGCTGCGCATCATCTTCAAGGGGGTTACCGGACATGAACATCCTTCTGCTGGGTTCGGGCGGACGTGAACATGCGCTGGCGTGGAAGCTTGCGCAATCCCGGTTGATCGCCGAGCCGGGAGGAAAATTGTTCGTTGCCCCAGGCAATCCCGGTATCGCCCAATGCGCCAGCCTCGCATCACTCGATGCGACAGACCACGCGGCCGTGCTGGATTTCTGCGATACCAACCGCATCGGTCTTGTCGTGATCGGCCCGGAAGCGCCACTGGTCGACGGGCTGGCCGACAGTCTGCGCGGTGCAGGCGTGCCTGTGTTCGGGCCTTCCAAGGCCGCCGCACAGCTCGAAGGCAGCAAGGGCTTCACCAAGGAATTATGCGACCGCGCCGCTATCCCCACCGCAGGCTATGTGCGCACTCACTCGCTCGACGAGGCCCTGGCCGCCCTTGCTCGTTTCCAGCCGCCATTCGTGCTCAAGGCCGATGGTCTGGCAGCAGGCAAAGGCGTGGTCATCGCGCAAAATCTTGCCGAGGCGCAAGCCGCGCTCGAAGATATGTTCAGCGGGCGCTTCGGTGCGGCGGGCGCGCAGGTGGTGATCGAGGAATTCATGGAAGGCGAGGAGGCGAGCTTCTTCGCGCTGACCGACGGGGCAACCATTGTCCCCTTTGGCTCGGCCCAGGACCACAAGCGCGTGGGCGATGGCGATACCGGCCCCAACACCGGCGGCATGGGCGCCTACAGCCCTGCCCCGGTGCTCACGGCGATGCTCGAAGGCGAAGTGCTGGAACGGATCATCGCGCCCACGGTCAAGACCATGGCCGATGAAGGCACGCCTTATAATGGCGTGCTTTATGCCGGGCTCATGCTGACGGCACAGGGGCCCAAGCTGATCGAATATAATTGCCGTTTTGGCGATCCGGAATGCCAGGTGCTGATGATGCGGCTGGAGAGCGATCTGGGCGAATTGTTGCTTGCGGCGGCCAATTCGGCGCTGGCCGCAGCCCAGCCACCGCGCTTTTCGCCCGACACCGCGCTCACCGTGGTGATGGCCGCGCAAGGCTATCCCGATACGCCGAAAAAGGGCGGGGCGATCCGCGATCTCGACAAGGCGCAAGCCGCCGGCGCCATGGTTTTCCATGCAGGAACCGCGCTTGCCAGCAATGGCGATCTCGTTGCCAACGGCGGGCGGGTGCTCAATGTGACCGCGCGCGGGCCCAATGCCACACAGGCGCAATCCGCCGCCTATCGCGCAGTAAGCGCCATCGACTTTGCCCATGGATTTTGCCGCAGCGATATCGGCCAGAAGGAAGTGGCGAGAGAGAGAGGCTAGCCGAGCCGGGCCTTGACCAGCGCAGCAAGGTCGGCCTCGGGCCGCGCACCATAATGCGATATGATCTCGCCAGCACAGACCGAACCGATCGTCAGACAGGTGGCAAGATCGCGATTGGCGACATGGCCGGAGAGGAACCCTGCGGCAAACAGATCGCCCGCGCCAGTGGTGTCGAGCACCTGGGCCGGTTCGGCCGCAACGCTCGCCTTTTCGCCATAGGCATAGGCAGAGGCGCCATCAGGGCCATGAGTTGTCACAAGTACCGGCAGCTTGTGCGCCAGCCTGGCCGCGCCTGCATCGAAATCGGCCGTTCCGGTCAAAGCGGCCAGCTCGCCAGCATTGGCGAACAGAATGTCGATATCGCCAGCCTCGATCAGGCTCAGAAAATCATCGCCATGCCGGTCGATCACGAAAGAGTCGGACAAGGTAAAGGCAACCTTGCGGCCCGCTGCGCGCGCGATGCGGATAGCCCGGCGGATGGCGGCGCGCGGCTCGTCCGAATCCCACAGATAGCCTTCGCAATAGAGAATGGCAGAGGCTCGGATCGCCGCTTCGTCGAGGGCGGATTCGGGCAGGAACCGCGTCGCGCCAAGAAAGGTGTTCATGGTGCGCTGCCCGTCGGGGCTGACGAAAATGAGGCAGCGCGCGGTGGGCGGATCGCCTGCGCGCGCGGCGGTCGCATAATCGATGCCGGCGGCGCGGATATCATGGGCGAACACCTCGCCCAGCTGGTCGGCCGCAACCTGGCCGATGAACGCGCAGGCATTGCCAAGTGCCGCCAGGCCGGCCACGGTGTTGGCTGCCGAGCCGCCCGAAACCTCGCGCGCAGGCCCCATTTGCGCGTAAAGCGCACCAGCCCTTTGCGCATCGACCAATGTCATCGCTCCGCGTTCCATGCCCAGTTCGGCAATTCGCGCATCATCGCAGGATGCAATCACATCGACGATCGCATTGCCGATCGCCAGAACATCATAGCGGGTCATGGAAATCCTTGTTCATCCGGGCGCTTGTCTGGCCCGCTTAGCCGCCATCAGAGCGCAGGCCAAGCGATCAGCGTTGACTTCACCGCCAAGGACACGCAACGGGTCGCCTTGATGATCGGTTCGCACCCCTCCCTGCCTTCGGCGCGGCTTGTCCGTACCGCCCTTGCGGCACTGCTCTGCGTCAGCCTTGCCGCTTGCGCCG
>CAZWEY010000223.1:0-3599 GCA_964632055.1 uncultured Sphingomonadaceae bacterium | reverse complement strand
TTGCCGCGGCCGCCCGCGTGGATCTGCGCCTTCACGATATAGAGCGGCCCGGGCAGCTGCTTGGCGCCAGCGACGGCTTCTTCGACGGTGAGCGCGGGATAGCCGGCCGGAATGCCGACGCCATATTTTGCGAGGAGTTGTTTGGCCTGATATTCGTGAAGGTTCATGGTGCTGCCTGTTTGCTGGAATGGCTGCCCGGAATGGGGGCGTGCGGAAACATGATTTGGCCAGCCCCTTAGGCCAGCTTTGCCAGCTTGAAAAGTGCCCGTTTGAGGCGCATTGAAATTGCCTGTCATGATCGACCGGCACCACCTTGAAGAGATTGTCCGCGAGGCAGGCGCCCTGGCCATGGCCAGCTGGCCGGGCGAGGGCCATGAAGTGGAAAGCTGGGAGAAGGAAGAGGGCAGCCCGGTGTGCGCCGCCGATCTGGCGGTCGATGCCTTTCTCAAGGAGCATCTGGGAGCACTTCTGCCCGCTGCGGGCTGGTTGTCCGAGGAAACTGCAGACAAGCCGCACCGGCTCGAAAAGGACCTGATCTGGCTGGTCGATCCGATCGACGGCACCCGGGATTACCTCAAGGGCCGCAAGGGCTGGTCGGTATCGGTCGCTCTGGTCAGCGCGGGAAGGCCGCTAATCGGTCTGCTCTCGGCTCCGGCGCGCGATGAGTTCTGGTCGGCCGTTGCGGGCCAGGGATCGAGCCTGAACGGCGAACGGCTGGTCGCAAGCAGGCGCGCCAGCTTTGCAGGCGCCAGGGTTCCGGCAGACTGGCTGCCCGATGCCGACCATATGCTGGAGAAGGTGGACAAGCCCAATTCCATCGCCTTGCGCGTGGCGATGGTGGCCGACAACCGCGCCGATCTGGTGGCGACGCTGCGCTGGGGCTATGAATGGGATGTGGCCGCCGCCACCCTGATCGCGAGGGAGGCGGGCGCAGCGGTGAGCGATGCGTTTGGCCAGCCGCTGGCCTATAACAAGCGTGATCCGCGGGCCTTCGGGCTGCTTGTTGCGGCACCCGCCATTCACGCCAGCGCACTGACGCATCTCTCCGGCCGGGCTGCCGATCTGTCACTCTAGGGGGCACCTCCAAGGCGCCCCCGCCTGTTCTCCGGTCAGCGCCTACTGGCCGGCGCGTGCCGCGTTCACATCGTCCTGGCTGATCGGGACAATCTTGATTTCCACCCGCCTGTTGCGCGAACGCCCTTCCGGGGTGTCGTTGCTCATCACCGGCTGGGTTTCGCCAAAACCCTGCCAGCGCACGCGGGCCGCCGAAACGCCGCGCGATTGCAGATAGTTGGCGACTGCCTGGGCGCGCCGTTCGGACAGGGCCTGATTATAGGCGTCGGAGCCGGTCGAGTCGGTGTGGCCGTAAACATCGATCAGGCTGTTGGGATACCGGATCAGGTTCTGCGCGATATTGTCTAGCGTGCGCTGGAAGCCGGGGCTGATGGCGCTGCTGTCGACATCGAAGGTGACGCCATCAGGCAGGTTCACAAGGATGGCGCTGCCATTGTCGGTGGGAGTGACATCCACGCCGGAGCCTGCGGTCTGTTCCTTCAGCTCCTTGATCTGCTGGTCCATCTTGTAGCCGACCACGCCGCCCGCGACGCCGCCAATGCCCGCGCCAACAATGCGCGCGGTCTTGCCGCCGATGAGGCCGCCCAGCAGATAGCCGGCCAATGCACCGCCGCCAGTGCCGATGGCGGTGCGCGAAACCTTGCGTTCACCGGTATTGGGATCGGTAACGCAGGCCGAAAGGCTGGCGAGCGAGAGTGCTGCCAGGCTGGCGGCGATAATGCGGGGTTTTTTCATGATGCGAAACTCCTGCTCCATTCGGCCCAGAAACGTCGGGGCTTGCGAATTATTCCAATTTTGCCTCAGTCTGTTGCGTATGCAAATGGCGATTGCATCCTTAACCAATGCTGCACGATCATGTTCCGTCTTGGCCCTGCGCCTGCAAATCTGCTAGCGCTTGCCTGTGACACCCTTTCCCTGGACAGACTTGCTGATCATTTGCGGGCTGATCGTGCTCAACGGGGTCTTTTCCATGTCGGAACTGGCCATCGTCTCGGCGCGGCCCGCCCGGCTGCGCGTCGCCGCCGAAGAAGGCAGCGGTGCTGCCCGCACGGCTTTGGCTCTGGCGGCAAATCCTGGCAAATTCCTCTCCACCGTGCAGATCGGGATTACCCTGATCGGCATTATCGCGGGCGCCTATTCGGGCGCCAGCCTGGGAGGCCCTGTCGCCGAACGGATGGAGCGGCTGGGCCTTGATCCGCGCTATGCCGAAGAGGCGGGCTTTGCCGTGGTGATTGCCGTCACCACCTATCTCAGCCTGGTGATCGGCGAGCTGGTGCCCAAGCAGATCGCGCTGCGTTCGGCAGCGCAGATCGCCATTGTCATGGCCTATCCCATGGCCCTGCTGGCAAGGGTCGCGGCGCCGCTGGTCTGGCTGCTCGACCAGTCTTCCGAAATGCTGCTGCGCCTGTTGCGCATCCGCCATGCGAGCCATTCGGGCGTGACCGAGGAAGAGCTGCACATGATCTTTGCCGAGGCGACCCGTTCCGGCGTGCTGGAGGAAGAAGAACGCGCGATCATGGCCGGCGTCATGCGGCTGGCCGACCGCCCGGTGCGCGAGCTGATGACCCCGCGTACAGAGCTGGACTGGATCGAGATTGGCGAGGATGCTGACGAGCTGCGCGAGACCATTACCGCTACCCCTCATTCTCTCCTGCCGCTTTGCAACACCTCGCCGGACGAGGTGATCGGCGTGGTCAAGGTGCGCGAGCTGATGGCGCGCATGCTGTCAGGCGAAGCCTTCGCGCTCGACGAGATTGCGCGCAAACCCCCGATCATCCCGGATCAGCTCGATGCGATGGACGCGCTGCGCATTCTCCAGCAATCAGGCGTGGCCATGGCCATGGTGCATGACGAATATGGTCATCTCGAAGGCATCGTCACCCCGTCCGACCTCCTGGCCGGAATCGCAGGCCATTTCGCCAGCCACGAGGACGAGGGCGATGCGCCCTTGCTGACCGAGCGCGAGGACGGATCTTTGCTCATTTCCGGGGGCTTGCCGGTGGATGTGCTGGCCGAACGCCTCGCGCTCGACCTGCCTGACAGCAGGGAATATGCAACGGCCGCAGGCTTTGTCCTCTCGGTCTTGCGCAAATTGCCTGAAGAAGGCGAGATTTTCGAGGAACAGGGCTGGCGCTTCGAGGTGATCGACATGGACGGCCACAAGATCGACAAGCTGCTGGTCAGCCGGTCAGGCGTGCCGCACTGACCAAAAAGGCCCGCCTTGCGGCGAGCCTTTCTGATTTCAGCCTTTCGCGAAATTCAGCTTCCCGCAGCAGCCCGTGCTTCGCGGCCATCGCCTTGCGGGGCGACCAGAATGTCGCGGGTGACAAGGCCCTTGGCCACTGTCTTGGTGTTTTCATCGCCCACAGCCGAGCGGATGCCGGCTGTTGCCGACCCGGCCTTTTCCAGCGCGCTGGTTTCCAGCCCGCTGCGCGGCGCGCTGCCGCCGAACAGGGCCTCCAGAGCGCGTTCGGATGCGGTGCCTTCGACCGGGCGGGGCGCGCCGGGTTGCGGCGGGGCAACGC
>CAZWEY010000222.1:0-3676 GCA_964632055.1 uncultured Sphingomonadaceae bacterium | reverse complement strand
CGGCAGGCATCGAGGTCAGCCTGTGCCCCTGCCCGCAAGCCGAGGCCAGCCTTGCGGGCTATCTCGCCAACAAGCGGCTGGGCCGGCCTCATGTCACGCTCAAGCTCGCAACCTCGCTTGATGGCTGCATCGCCATGGCTGACGGCTCCAGCCAATGGATCACAGGCGAGCAGGCCCGTGCCCATGTCCATGCCGAACGCGCGAAAGCTGACGCCATTCTGGTGGGCGGCGCAACGCTGCGCGCAGACCAGCCCCGGCTCGATGTGCGCCTGCCCGGCCTCGCCCATCGCAGCCCGGCACGCTGGGTGATGACCGGCAGCACCGCGCCCGATGGCTGGGGCGCCATAGCCAGCCCGGATGCCATCGCGCAGATGGATGCGGTTCAATATCTCTATGTTGAAGGCGGCGCGCAAACCGCTGCTGCCTTCATTGCCGCGGATCTGGTCGACAGGATCGCGCTCTATCGCGCCCCGATCCTGATCGGCGGCGGAAAACCGGCGCTCTGCGATACCGGCCTTGCCGCATTGGGCGATGCCCATGCGCGCTGGCGGCTGGTCGACCGGCGCCAGCTTGGCAACGACACGCTCGAAATCTATGAACGGCTGCGTTAAGGGGAACCCATGTTCACAGGCATCATCACCGCCATCGGCACCGTGCGCGAAGCACAACAACGCGGCGATCTGCGCCTTGTCATTGCCTGCCCCTATGACCCGGCAAGCATCGCCATAGGCGCATCCATCGCGTGCTCCGGCGTGTGCCTTACCGTGGTCGAAAAAGGCGGTGTTGCGGGCGATGCGTGGTTTGCGGTCGATCTATCGGGCGAAACCGTCTCGCGCAGCGTTGCCGGGCGGTGGGATGTGGGCAGCAAGCTCAACCTGGAACCGGCGCTGAAGCTGGGCGAAGAGCTTGGCGGTCACATCGTGACCGGCCATGTCGATGGCGTGGGCAGCGTCGTCTCGATCCTGCCCGAAGGCGATTCGCGCCGCTTCACCATTGCGGCTCCTGCGGCGCTTGCGCCCTATATCGCGCCCAAAGGCTCGATCACGGTGGATGGCGTATCGCTGACAGTGAACGATGTCGCAGACCAGAGCGACGGCACATGCCATTTCATGCTCAACATCATCCCGCACACCGCCGATGTCACCACCATCGGCGCGCTGGAGCAGGGCCGCCAGGTCAATCTTGAGATCGACGTGCTGGCCCGCTACCTTCAGCGGATGCAAAGCCTGCGCGGCTGACGGGCTGGTATCAGCCTGCCTCGGAGATCAGCCTGCGACATCGGCCAAAGCGTCGATGAACTTACCGATATTGCCCGAAGTCAGCCCGGCCACATTGATGCGGCTGGTCCCGGCCATGTAGATACCATGGTCGGCGCGGATCTGTAGCACCTGCTCGGGGCTCAGCCCCAGAATGGAAAACAAGCCATTCTCCTCAGCGATGCGTGCAAGCTTGAGGCCATCAATGCGGTGATCGGCAGCGGCGATGGCATCGCGCACCTCGCGCATGCGGGCGCGCATGGCGTCCAGCTCGGCCAGCCATTGCCGGGTCAGCTCAGGATCACTCAGCACAACCCGCACCGCAGCAGCGCCATGATCGGGTGGCTGCGACCAGTTGGCGCGGGCCAGCGCATAGCCATTGGTCATGATCCGCGCGGTCGACTCTGCATCCTTGCCCATCACATAGACCGCGCCGACACGGTCGCGATACAGGCCGAAATTCTTGTCGCAGCTATAGGCCAGGATCGCTTCGGGCACGGCGGCGATAACCGCGCGGGTTCCGGCCGCATCTTCCTCCATGCCGTGCCCCAGCCCCTGATAGGCCAGGTCGATCAGCGGCAGCACCTTGCCATCGGAAAGCAACCCGGCAATCTCGGCCCATTCGGCAGCACTGTAATCGATCCCGGTGGGGTTGTGACAGCAGCCGTGCAGCAAAATGGCGTCGCCGGACTGCGCATCGGCCAATGCGGCGCGCAGGGCATCCATATCGGCGCGGCCATCGGGGCGGGCGTGATTGAAGCCGACCAGCTCGACGCCCAGATCGGCCAGGATCTGGGCATGATTGGGCCAGCTGGGATTGCCCATCAAAACGCGACGCACGCCGGCTTTCTTGATGAGGGCTGCGGCCAGCCTCAGGGCGCCGGTTCCGCCGGGTGTCTGCATCCCGTCGATCCGGCCATCCATCGTGCCAAGCGCGCCAAACACATAGGGCACCAGCGCATGGACAAAGCCCATATCGCCTTCCGGCCCGAGGTAAGCCTTCGAATCCTGCTCTGCCACCAGCCGCGCTTCGGCGCCCTTGATGGCGGCAAAGACCGGCGTCGCACCATCATCGGTGCGATAGACGCCAACGCCAAGGTCGATCTTGTCGGCGCGCGCATCGGCGTTGAAAAGCTTGATCAGCGCGAGCAGCGCATCGGCGGGCTGTTGTGGCAGAGTGTCGAGCATAGCGGCGGCTCAATGACGATGCGGACCGCTACGTTCAAGCCGAAAATGCGTGAAACGCCCAGAAATTACGCTCAGAAGGGTATCCAGCGCTGTTTCTTGCTGAATTTCATGTAGCCTGCATTGACGCCAAGCCGCAGCCCCGCCCCCATGCGGATGGGAATCAGCACCACATCGCCCTTGCGCAGATAGCTCGCGGTCAGCCCGCCCACCACATAGGCCTGCCCTTCGCCTGCCGGGAAGCGTTTGTAGAGCTCTTCTGAGTCGAACAGATTATAGACCAGCACGAAAGTATTGCCCGCATTGGCACCTACATCGAAACCGACCGAAGGCCCGGTCCAGTAGACCGGACGTTCGCCCTCGACCTTGTGATAAAGCGTGCCCGAACCATAACGCAGGCCAAAGACGATGGCCCCGCCGCCCTCGCGGCCTACAATATAGGCATTGGGCTCGCCCTGCTTCTCCAGCCAGGTCTCGATCATCCGGGCCAGCCCCTCGGCGCCCTTGCCGAACACGCCTTCGGCCGCGCCGATCAGGTCGTCCTGCTTGTAGGTATTGCCCTCGGCAGAAGCCTGCGCCGGATCAGCCGAAGCGGCGCTGGCAGCGGCCGAGGCGTCGGCGGTTGCGGCGGTGGCATCGCCATATTGCGCACCCTGCAGATCGCCATCCACCGGCATCCCGTTGCCCTGAACCGACGGCTCGGCCTGTTCGGTCGGAGCCACAGTCGCCGAAGCCGAAGCCGAAGCCGGAGCCGGTGCCGGTGCCGGTGCCGGTGCCGGAGCCGCAGGCGCGGGGGCGACAGCAGCAGCCCCCTCGGGATCGGGATAGGGATCGGTATAGACCCGGCCGCCATCCTGGACGAGATCGCTGTCGATCCCCTGCCCGAGCGCTGGCGCAGCGGATGCAACGCCCAGCGCGGCCAGCGCCAGGGCTGCCGCATGCATGAAGAAGTTTCGAGACCCAGACATTTTATCCTCCCGTACGCGTGACGCGCAATGGTGCTGCCCCAGCATGAATCACCCCTGAATCGGGCCGCAATGGCTTAGGCGACGAAGCGAATCCCTTTTGCGGCAAGCTGCGCAGCGCCCCCTCGCAGGGCCATCCCTGTTAGCTGCGCTTTTTCCTCCCGACACCCTTGCCGGCTCAACAACCCCCCGTTATAGCGCGCCAGCGCCGCTGGTCCGGAGACGTGGGTGAGTGGCTGAAACCAACGGTTTGCTAAACCGTCGTACTGG
>CAZWEY010000221.1:0-3683 GCA_964632055.1 uncultured Sphingomonadaceae bacterium | reverse complement strand
CCGCCTCAGCCAGCGAAAACTGGCATTGATGCAATTGATTCATCCCTCGCACCTTGGGCAGAAATTCCAAGTTCTGCACGGCCGCCGGGAGCACGCCAAAGAAATCTGAGATTCCCCTTGCTTCGGGGTCTTTCAAACCTTTACTCACAACCCTTTTAACCACTCACACCATGGCCAGAATTTGTGCAATCACAGGTAAGCGCCCCACCAAGGGCAGCATCATCAACCGCAAGGGACAGAGCAAAAAGAGCGGCGGCATCGGCACGCACGTCACCAGCATCACGCCCCGCAAGTTCCGCCCGAACCTCCAGCGCATCCGCGTGAAGCTCCCCAACGGTGGCACCAAGCGCATGCTGGTCTCGGTCAAGGCCCTCAAGGCCGGTCTCGTGCAGAAGGCCTGATTCGGCGACTACGCCTCCCCCTTTCAACCCGCAGCGTGGGCTGCGGGTTTTTTTGCGCACCGACAACGCGCCTTGCTAACGCCAATCTCTTGCCGTTTTATCTCCGTAACCGACATGGACCAGAAGCAGGCAGCCAACCGGCCGGTGTCCGGAAAAATCGGCCCCCAGGTTGAGGCGCAGATGATCCGGCTGCTTTATCGGTCGGCTGGTTTCGGCCTGTTTTCCAATTTCGTTCTCGCGGCCGTGCTCACCCTCGGCCTGACCGACAATTTGTCGTGGCAGACGAAAATCGCCTGGTTTGCCGTGAGCACGGTGGTGACGGCCCTGCGCTACGGCCTGAATCTCGCCTTTGACCGCTGCCAGCCGAACCTCGCCACTCTACCCCGCTGGCGAATTTGGTTCGTAATCGGAACCGCCGCCGCGGGGCTGGTCTGGGGCTGGGCTGGCTGGCGATTCTTCGATGCGACCGACTTTGCCAGCACCCTGCTGCTCGCGATGATCATTTCGGGCATGAACGCCGGGGCCGCCCGCTCGCTCGCTTCTGTCCCACTCAGTTACCTGATCTACGTCCTCACGACTCTGGGTCCGCTCGCAGTCTTGTTGCTCACATTGCCCGCCGGCGGTGGTTTTCTCTTCAGCATCACCGCCACCTACGCCCTGTTCCTGCTGCGCACGGCTCACCTGCATCACGGCGATCTGATCCGGTTGCACTCCCTGATTCACGACAATGAGACCTACGTGGTGGAGCTCAAGGAAGCCAAGGAACGAGCCGAAGAATCCAGCCGGACGAAGAGTGATTTCCTCGCCACCATCAGCCACGAGATCCGCACGCCGATGAACGGCGTCATCGGCATGCTCCAGATCCTGCGCGACTCGCGGCTCACCCCCGAACAACTGGCCCAGGTTAATATCGCCGCCGGCTCCGCCGACACTCTACTGCGCCTGCTGAACGACATCTTGGATTTCTCCAAAATCGAAAGCGCCAAACTCGAATTCGAATCCATTCCCTTCTATCCAGCCGAGGCGGCCCGCGAGGTCGCCGCGCTGCTGCGACCGCGGGCGATGGACAAAAACCTGAGCTTCAACCTCGTTCTGCCCCCCGGGGATCCGCTCTGTGTGACGGGCGACCCAGTGCGTTTGAAACAGGTCCTGCTGAATCTCACGGGCAATGCCATCAAGTTCACCGAACAGGGCCAAGTGGATATCGCGATGACCGTCACCAAACGCGACGCCCGCGAAGCCACGATGACGTTTCGAATCCACGACACCGGCATAGGCATCGACAGCCGCACTCAAGCCAAGCTCTTCCAGGTATTCTCCCAAGGCGACAGTTCCACGACCCGGCGATTTGGGGGCAGTGGACTAGGCCTCGCCATCTCGCAGCGGCTGGTCAACCTGATGGGCAGCACCATCGATCTGACCAGCACGCCGGGCCGAGGCACGACGTTCGAATTTGCCATCACCCTGCCGGTCGCCGCGCCGGTCATAACCCCTGCCGTGCGAGCCGAAGTTTCGGCCGGCGCCCAGCTGAAGGGTCGAATCCTGGTGGTCGAGGATGACGGTGTTAACCAGCGCGTGATCGAGCTGATGCTCAAACGGCTCGGCCTGGATTACAGCTTGGCGGCCAACGGTCGCATCGCCCTGGAACGGGCCATGAACGAGCGCTGGGACGCCGTCCTGATGGATTGCCAGATGCCCGAGATGGATGGCTACGCCACGACCCGAGAACTGCGCCGCCGCCTCGGCCGGCGGCGGCTGCCCATCATTGCCCTCACCGCGAATGCAATGAAAGCGGACCGCGAGGCCCGTCTTGCCGCGGGCATGGACGACTTCTTGACCAAGCCCCTCCGGCAGGAAGACCTGCACAAATGCCTGCAACGCTGGCTGGTGCCGGAGACGCCTTCCGAGCCATCCCCTAAAGCGCCTTGAAAATGATCGAGGCGTTCTGCCCGCCGAATCCGAGATTGTTGCTCAGCACCGCCCGCACCGGCTGCGTCCGTGATGCATTGGGAACGTAATCCAGATCACACTCCGGATCCGGCTCGTCCAGATTGATCGTCGGTGCAATGCGGCCGGTCTCGATCGTCTTGACCGCGATGACCGACTCGATGCCTCCGGCTGCGCCAAGCAGATGACCGGTCATGGACTTGGTCGAGCTGATCGGCACTTTCATGGCGTGATCGCCGAAGACCTTTTTGATCGCGAGGGTCTCAAACTTGTCGTTGTAAGGCGTGGAGGTGCCGTGGGCGTTGATGTAATCGATCGCGGACGGCTCCAGGCCCGCCTTCGCCAATGCCCGGCTCATCGACAATGACAGCCCCTTGCCGTCGGGATCCGGTTGGGTGATATGGAAGGCATCGCAGGTCGCGGCATAGCCGGCCAGTTCGCAGTATATCCGCGCACCGCGCGCCTGCGCATGTTCTAGCGACTCGAGGATGAGCACTCCCGCCCCTTCGCCCATGACGAAGCCGTTGCGATTTTTGTCAAAGGGCCGGCTGGCCTTCGCGGGCTCGTCGTTGCGCGTGCTCATGGCCTTCATCGCGCAGAAGCTCGCGTAGGCGAAAGGCGTAATCGCCGCCTCGCTCCCGCCGGCGATCATCACTTCGGCATCACCGCGCCGAATCGCATGTGCTGCCTCGCCGATCGCGTGGGATCCTGTGGCGCAGGCCGAGACCAGTCCGAAGTTTGGGCCGCGGGCCCCATATTCGATCGCAACCATGCCCGCGCACATGTTGCCGATCAACGCCGGGATGGTGAACGGGGAGACCTTGCGGGGTCCACGCTCGGCAAGGACTTTCAGCTGCGATTCATAAGTGTGCATGCCGCCGATCCCCGAGCCGATCATCACGCCGACGCGGTCGCCGTCCTCGGCGCGCAAGTCCATGCCAGAGTCCGCCACGGCCTGCTTGGCCGCGACAAAACCGAATTGCGTGTAACGATCATTCCGCCGGGCATCCTTGGGATCCATGTGCTCGCCCGCCTCCCAGTCGCGCACCTCGGCGCCGATCTGGCTGGCGAAGTCCGAAGGATCAAAATGGGAGATGCGCCGCACGCCGGGCTTTCCGGCCAGCAAGGAATCCCAGAAATCCCCGACATTGTGGCCCAGCGAGGCCACTACGCCCAAACCCGTGATCACGACCCGCCCTGACGATTGTGTTTCCATGCGTTGAGATGAGGAGCTGACGAGTTTGAAAAACAAAAAAGCGTTCTACCAGCAATTCCGCGGGGGAATGTGGTAGAACGCTTGGAAAGCTTCTTCGCTTACTGCGCGCCGGCCTTGGC
>CAZWEY010000220.1:0-3754 GCA_964632055.1 uncultured Sphingomonadaceae bacterium | reverse complement strand
CCGGTGATGTGCATCTGGCAAGATCTCCGCGAGTTGGCAGGCCGCGTCGAGACCCACACCGAGCACCTGGCGCGGCAGGCATCCGTCAAGGGCTGCCTGCAACTCGCGCCTCAGAAGATAGGTATTCCCGCCACCAGAGGCGAAGAAGAGATGCGTCCAACCGGGCATATCGGAGCGATGCAGCCTGCCGCGCTCCAGATCAAGCGCGACGAACGGCCGCGCTTCCCGGCGCACTGCATCGAGAATACCCTGCTCAAGGGCTTCGTGGGTTCTAAACCCGATCAGGATGGCATTTTCCAGTGACATGGCTTCAGTGCTGCACAGCGCTGGGGGCATCGATCCCCATTAGCGTCATTTCCTGGCGCAGGGTGAGGCTTCGCGCTGATTGCGCCCGCACGCGCGCGGCAGCGGCGGCTGACATGCGCAGGAAGCGGCGCGGGCTGGCCGCCAGCGCCTCGATTCCGTCCGCAAGGGCCAAATAGTCTTCCGCAGGGGCCATGATCGCGCAACTGTCATCGGCAAATTCCGGCACCGCGCAGATACGATTGGTCACCGGAACGAGACCGGATGCCATTGCCTCGTCACGCGACACGCCTTGGCTGTCGAGACGCGTCGGGATCAACATCAGCCCATGATCTCGATGGGCATCGCGGATCTGGTCGTGGGTCAAATAGCCCTCGTGGATATGAACGTTTCGATCGGCGCCGAACAACTCGCGCATGTATCGGAGATTACGCCCCTCGCCATGGATCGTGAAGTCCAGATTTTGCCAAATTCGTCGACACCGCAACTCCTCCATGCACCGAATGGCAATGTCGGTGGCATAGAGATATTTGTCGAAGTTGCGTATCATCAACACTCGCCGCGCATGCTCTGCCGATCGCGGCTGGGCGACGAAGAAGTCGGTATCGACGGGATTGTGGATGACATGAACCTTTTCGGTCGGGAAAAGGACCATCATGTCGTCTTCCGTGCATTGCCGCATCCAGTCCGACACGAAGACGAAGCCCGCGATCGCATACTTGTTTCTGAGCACCGCGTGCCAAAGGTCGCGCCAAAGGTCGGACTGCGCCTTTTGCTGGCGCGCCGCTTCCATGCCAGTGGCCGGATCGAACCCACGAGACCAGCTGCGGGCGCCACCGCCATGGATAAACAGGTAAACTCGGTAGCGATCAAGAAAGCTGGCAATTACGCACCACATATGGGGATGCAGGAAATGAACGCTGACCGAGACATCCTCACCCGCAGCGAGTAGCGTAGTGAGCTCCCTGACATAGCCCGACAATACGTCGATGCCCTGGTGGGACCTGACAGAGGCTCGATTACCGCGAGCAAAGACCATCACATCCACTTCCGCGTCGGCGTCTGCATATCCTTTCACTCGGCTGTGCAGAAAGCCGCTAGCATATATATTGTCTGCCGCTGGATAGCTGGTGGTAATGACCAAATGCCGCGGCTTCTCGCCGCGGGCGCCCCGCCGTCGCACGTAGCCCAATGCCACCGCATGTTCGGGAGAGGCATCGAGATGCGTCACGGAGGGAACCTCTATTCGGGTGCTGAAATCGTTCTTTTGGCGTCCGGCTTCCGCAAGCATTGCCTCCAGGAAGAAGCGCCGGGCTGCCTCTTCCTGCGGCAGGCTGGGCATCCTGATCGTATCGAGCGCAACTCGCGAGCCAAGCCCGCTCGCACCCCACGCAGTCTCTGCCTCACCCTTGATCCTGATGATTTCAGCAATGTAGTTGCTTTGCTTCCAGGGCTGGATCTCCAGCGTCATATGCACGGCCCGGGGCGGCACGGTAATCCCGATGGAGAATTCCGCCTGACCGCCCGGACTGATGTAGCGATAGGCCACGCCATCGGCATTGCGGGGCAATCCTTCAGGCGCCTCGACCTTTGCCCCATCTGCATCGTGAAAAACGAACAGCAGCAGCGCGACCTTCTTGTCCGGAGCACTGCCCTCCGGCTCCTTCGACCAGAACTGCAAGTCGATGGAATAATGTGCGCCGGGCGCTATCGGGAACGTCAGCTTTCGGACGGGATCGTCGAAGGCGGTTGCCGTCAGTAAAGGAGTCATTTGGATGATTTCAAAGTCAGACCGAGGAGTGCAAGGGAGTGGATCACATCTCGCTGAAAATGACAAATCTTATTTCGCTGAATTTCAAAAATATCACCTATTTTTAGGAGGCTAGGCCCGCTCGGCCTTGGATCATCATTTGCGTGGCAAAAGTATTTGATCGGCGTGCTTGATCACGCCGTTCGTTCGGATATGGAAGCACCCCCTAAAATACGAATTGCATCTAGGCAGTACGCCCGGTCGGCTCGGGACCCCGCTGCACAAGGCTCAGAAAGGCGCTTCCGATGACGATGGGAAACCTGAAGGCTGACCAAAGGACATTTTCCCTACATGTGGGATTAATGAAAACTGGAACGACCTACATCCAGTATATACTCGAGAAGAACCGGTCCTATCTGATGGACAACGGGTGGAACTATCCAGGTCCGCGCGAGAACCAACAATTCGCCTTCTACAACATTTGCGGTAAGGACATTCCCTGGGTGACAGACAGGAGCGTCCTGAATTACGGCAAGATCGGAGCGAAGCTCGTGGAAATTTCCCAAGAGCGGGCCACGAACCTAATCATGTCGTCTGAGGCACTCTCTTCCCTCGACGCTGATGGAATAGGACGCCTCAAGGCGAGGATCGGATTGCCGGACAAGGTCATCTTTACAATTCGATCCCTACCCAGGATATTCCCGTCTTCTTGGCAGCAGATACTGAAATCTGGGGCCGCAATTCGGCTGGATAAGTACTTTGCCGATACGCTGAACGAGGTGAACGCCGAGCCGCTGGCCGGCTTCTGGCGAAGCTACGCCTTTGGCCGAATTATCCAACTCTGGAAAACGGTGCTGGATGTCGAGGTGAACGTTGTCATCGTCCCTCAATCATCTGCGAGGCCTGACGAATTCTGGTCCCGGTTCCGGTCAGCATCGGGGGTTCCCGATGTACCGGAAAAGCACGTTCCCTCGCAGTCCTCCAATGCATCGCTAAGCATCGAACTCGCCGAACTCATGTATCTATTCAACCGCGACTTCTGCCCCACCCGGGGCCTTGAATCGCATAAGAAGCGAACTGAATTCCTGAAAAAATGCATTTTCCCTGCAGCCTCGCTGGGATGGGGTAAACCGATACTCCTCCACCCTGACCAAGATGCTATGATAAGGCAATGGAACGAGCAGGAGTGCGAAACCCTCCATGAATATGCCGACAAGATATTTGGAGACCTGTCTGAACTAGGCTCAGGACACATTAATCACAACCAGTAGCAGCAGGTGGGGTTGTCAAAGGGATGGCTGATCGCCGCGCCGCCTGCTAGCCGAAGCGGATGAGCAAAGCCGAAGGTTTTATCATCTTTGGATGCCCCCTGCGCTGCAAGGGGTAAATTGAGTTGATGATCGGATCTGGCAGGGTGCGGTCATCTGTCCGGCCTGTTGGCGCGGCGCATGATAGCCGCTGGCCCTGATGGTATCCGTTGGTCGGGTCCCACTCAGCTTAGCGAGCTCGAAGTTCCGACAAAACCACGGGTTGTCTCGGCCTGTGCGGCCGCGTTCAGATCGTCATCGGTCGACACGGCCATCGAGGTCGAAGGCTAGGCCCGGCTCGCCGTGACCTTTAAGTGGTGATCTGACCCCTTTTGATTAGCCCAATTTCTATTTTAGAAATGGCCACGAAGGAGGAATGGAATGGCAAGGAAGC
>CAZWEY010000219.1:1686-3823 GCA_964632055.1 uncultured Sphingomonadaceae bacterium | reverse complement strand
GATCTTGCGGATGCGCCTCTTCGCGCTGCCGCGGGGAGCCTGGGCCTTGGCTACGGAACTCTTGGGGGTCGCCATGGAGGGGGATGCCTCTTCTTCTCAGGGTGTCCGGCAGAGCCGGGAAAATTCATGCCATGCACGAAATTTCCGCAGACGCATGAAAGGCTGCAAAGCGAACGCCCCATGAGTGAAGGAGCGAAGCTGCAGCCAAAAATCCAGCGTCACGGATGAACGAAGCTTCCATTTCCTGAACAGCCCCCGCGCAAAGGCCGCCTTGCCCGAAGCTTTCGAACGAGGCGGCCTATAGGCGGGTGCAGGGGAGGAGTCAAACGATCCGGGCGAGAGATTGCCCCCCGGATAGAGTAAGAAATCAGAAAATGCCGGGTATCAGCCGCCAGCGAACCTTGTAGGCATAATCGCGATAGGTGCTGTCCTGCGAGAGCAGGCGCTCTTCCGCCAGCAGCCGCAGGATCTGCGCCCACCAGCCGATGAGATAGATCGCCAGATTGACCGGCGAGAACAGCAGCATCAGCAAGCCGATATGGGAAGCGAGATAGCCTGCATACATGGGATGGCGGACATAGCGATAGGGTCCATCCACTTTCACCCCGCGATTGGCGGGAGCAATCCCGAAGCTGCGACGCAGCACCAGTTTTGACCATGCCTGGAAGATATTGCCGAACAGAACCAGCCCAAGCCCCGGCATGACCAGCATGGGGTGGGCCTCTGCGCCCGGCACTATCAGCAGGGGCGCGCAAGTGGCAGTGATCGCCAGCAGCCAGTCGCCAAGCCTCAGGGATATATTGCCGGTGGGGCGTCGGATGAGCAGGAAGAAGACGACCGCCGTCTCCGACAGAAGAAGGAGCGGTGCGAAAGGGTTGGTGGAGAAATAGACCCTAAGCGTCAGAACGATCCACAAGAGCAGCACAGCTACCTGTTCGATCCGGTCAAGCACTCTGGGGCGCAGCAATACCTTCAGCCCCGAATATTGTTCCGCCTTGATCGCATTGATATCCATTCTCGCCCCCGGCCCTTGCATCATTGCCAGGCTGGATTGGCAAAGCTTGGTTAACATCCGGTTTCCTTCCGCCGGCGAGCGGCGGATATGCGCGCAATTCTTGACATTGTCTGGCCCGGTGCTAAGTGCCGCCGCGAACCGGGGCGCCCTGCGCACCGGATCATCCGTCCGAGACAGTTGGTGCTGGTCGTTATGGCCCGCTTAATTTCCAGCCTAGACGGGGAAAAGAGTTTCATGTGGCAGGCCATTTTCCGGCTTTCCCGCAAGTCATGCGCTGCAAGCGCGCCTCCTTCCCTTGTCATACGGACCCGCCCGCCAGGCCTCGCCCGGCGGACAACGTAGCCGGCTGTTCGGGCCTTGCCCGGCAGCCATAGTGAAGGAGTAAGGCATGGATCGTTCGCAAAAAGCCGAATCGGTCGCTTCGCTCAACGCGGTCTTTTCCGAGGCTGGCGTGGTGGTCGTCACCCGCAACCTCGGCCTGTCGGTGGCCCAGTCCACCGAACTCAGGGGCAAGGTCCGCGCTGCCGGTGCGTCCTACAAGGTAGCGAAGAACCGTCTCGCCAAGCTCGCCCTCAAGGAAACGCAATACGAAGGCCTGGAAGAATATCTTTCCGGCCCGACGGCTCTCGCCACCTCGGCCGATCCCGTCGCTGCTGCCAAGGCAGTGGTCGATTTTGCAAAGACCAACGACAAGCTCGAAATCGTCGGTGGTTCCATGGGCGGGCAGCTGCTCGATCAGGCAGGTGTCAAGGCTCTCGCCTCGATGCCCTCGCTCGACGAGCTGCGTGCGAAGATTGTCGGCCTCGTCAACGCACCTGCGACCAAGGTCGCCCAGGTCGTCAACGCACCGGCCGCCAAGCTTGCCCGTGTCTTCGGCGCATATGCCGCCAAGGACGCAGCGTAAGCGGTTTTTCAAGTCGCGAGTTATTTCGGGGAACCCTCCCCGACCCACTATTTCATGGAGTGAAACATCATGGCCGATATTGCCAAGCTTGTAGAAGACCTTTCGAACCTCACCGTCCTCGAGGCTGCTGACCTCGCCAAGGCCCTTGAAGAAGCATGGGGCGTTTCCGCCGCTGCTGCCGTGGCCGTTGCCGCTGCCCCTGGTGGTGGTGGCGATGC
>CAZWEY010000219.1:0-1676 GCA_964632055.1 uncultured Sphingomonadaceae bacterium | reverse complement strand
GACCGAATTCGACGTCATCCTGACCGGCGACGGCGGCAAGAAGATCCAGGTCATCAAGGAAGTCCGCGCCATCACCGGCCTGGGCCTGACCGAAGCCAAGACCCTGGTGGAATCGGCTCCCAAGGCGCTCAAGGAAGGCGTCTCGAAGGCCGAGGCCGAAGAGGTCAAGAAGAAGATCGAAGAAGCCGGCGGCACCGTCGAGCTCAAGTAATCTTCTGCCGGTTCTGCCGGGAAGAAACAGGAAAGGGCGGCTCCATGCGGGGCCGCCCTTTTCATTGGCGCAAGTCAGCGATTATCCGCAAGCCCGCCACCCTGCTGCTCTATCGCACCATGCGGGTGAGCGATGCAAGCTCACAGAGACTTGAGATAAGCGATCAGTTCCTTGCGCTTGCCCGCATCGGACACGCCGCTGAATGCCATCCGCGTTCCCGGCACCATCTTCATTGGCGATTGCAGCCATTTGTCGAGATTGGCGTCGGTCCAGACAATACCCGAACCCTTCAAGGCGTCCGAATAGGAAAAACCGGCAACCGAAGCTGCCTTGCTGCCATAAATACCGGCCATGCTAGGACCAATGCCCTGCTTTCCGGGCTCAACCGAGTGACAACTGCCGCACACGAGATAGCTATCGGGCGGCCCTGCCATAGCCACCTTGCCTGCTTCCTGCGCCGCAGCACTGGGAGCGGCAGCTGGCGCCTCCGCAGCTTTGGGAGCGGGGCCGCCCGTTGCAGGCTCAGCTACAGGCGCAGCCTCTTCAGCCGCGCTCTCGACAGCATTTGCGCTTTCTTCCGCGTCAGCCTGCGCATTTGCGTCCGCCTGATCTTGCCGGTTTTCCTCAGTCGCACCGCATCCGCCCAGCGACAGGGCAGCAGCACCAAGGCACATCGTAATTGCGTATTTCATGCGAATACCTCTTGTATGCGGGCGCTGGCAGGTCCACGCGCCCCGGCTTCTGCGTGCAGATGCATTCAAGACGTGCGCCAGGCAACACCCCGAGAAAAAATTCTTCGCCTGCGCCTTGACGCTGCATGAACGCCTGACCATATCCGCGTCGCTGGCACTCTTGAACCGAGAGTGCCAATACCCACTCACTCAATTGGAAGAGGTCATACAATCATGGCATTCCGTCCCCTGCACGATCGCGTGCTTGTGCGTCGCGTCGAGGCTGAAGAAAAGACAGCCGGCGGCATCATTATCCCCGACAGCGCCAAGGAAAAGCCTGCCGAGGGCGAAATCGTGGCGGTCGGCTCCGGCGCCCGCTCTGAAGATGGCAAGGTTACCCCGCTTGACGTCAAGGCTGGCGATCGCGTGCTGTTCGGCAAGTGGTCGGGCACAGAAGTCAAGGTCGATGGCGAAGACCTGCTGATCATGAAGGAAAGCGACATTCTGGGCATCATCTCCTGATCGCCAGTCGCCAGACTCCACTCCAGATATCTTGAAAAGGAACACAGATAATGGCTGCCAAGGACGTGAAATTTTCGCGTGACGCGCGCGAACGCATCCTCAAGGGTGTCGATACGCTCGCCAATGCCGTCAAGGTGACGCTGGGCCCCAAGGGCCGCAATGTCGTGATCGACAAGAGCTTCGGCGCTCCGCGCATCACCAAGGACGGCGTCACCGTCGCCAAGGAAATCGAACTGAAGGACAAGTTCGAGAACATGGGCGCGCAGATGATC
>CAZWEY010000218.1:0-3832 GCA_964632055.1 uncultured Sphingomonadaceae bacterium | reverse complement strand
CGCATTTTCAAGAATGGCAATCTTCACATATGGTTCGAGCGCGACGACCTTCTGCAGAGCGTGAATTTGTTGCTCGCGGAATATTACGGCGAGGCCATCGGTGATGGTTACGAAACGACCGAGGCAGAAGCGGCCCCGGCCTATCATATCACGCCCGCCAAGAACTTCGGCGCGTTCATGACTTCCCCGGAGATCGCCGCCCAGGTCATCGAACATGCGAGGATCAGCACAGGCCAGCGCGTTCTAGAGCCTAGCGCGGGAAAGGCCGCGCTTGCTTCGGCCGCGCGCAACGCTGGTGCCGATGTAACTTGCGTGGAGCTGCAACCGGGCTTCGCCCACGAACTACGCGTAATCCATGGCTTTGCCGATGCGATCGAGGGCGATTTTCTCGCATTGGACCCGGCCCATTACACACCGTTCGACGCGGTGATAATGAACCCGCCTTTTGATCGAGGCCGCGACTGTGACCATGTGCGCCATGCCCTCGCCTTTCTCAAACCGGGAGGCGTGCTGGTGGCGATCATGAGCGCGCGGGCAGAGTATGGCGAGGATCAGCGCCACAAGGCGCTACACCGCATGATCGCTGGTTGCGAGGCGATCTATTTCCACGGTCGCAAATGGATCGACCTTCCCCCCGGTTCTTTCGCCCACGCCGGAACCAACGTGAACACTGTTTTGCTTGCGATCCGCAAGCCGGGTTGATCGGTGCAGGCGGTGGCAGCTGCCACCGCCTGTCCTGGCGCAGATTGAGGCGGCAAGCCGCCGCGCTGATTTGTCGCGTTTGGGGCCTGTTCCTGCCCCCTGCCGCAAGGGCTAGACCGTCTCCGCCGCTGCGCGGCTCCGCTTGGCGATCAGGCGGGTTTCCCCGTCCTTCCTTCGCTGCGCTCCGTGCAGGGCGGGTGATCCCCCTCCCCCCTGATCGGCCCCGTTTGCGGCATTCCCCGGCCCAGCGTCGCCCGCTTTCGGCAGAAGTCGATGACCCGTCATCGCCTTCGGCTCAATTAGGAAGGGAAAGCCCATGAAAATCCGTATCTACCGCCAGACCGAGCAGGACTTTGACCGGATCGAGATCGAGGGCGCGACCTTTGAAACCATCGTCAGCCGGGCAGCGGTCGAGGGGCTTCAATGCAGCGGTTACAACAGCAATCCGAGCCAGCGGCTTGAGTTGCAGGGCGCACCGAAATTCAAGGGCGTTTGCGGTCCTATGTGGGATGGCGATGCGATCCGCTACGAGTGCAGCGCCACCTATGCGGAGTTGAGCGCATGAGCGCCGCCGCCGCGATACGCACCGCGCAGGCCAACCAGCTGGGCGACCAGATCATTGCCGCAGGCTTCGCGCCAAACGGCTTTGTGCTGGATATTAACGGGGCGCTTGATGTGCCCCGTGACTTTCCCCTTTCCGCGCCGTGGAATCTGCCGTCGCGCCTGTTTCAGTTCCCCATAGAGGTTATCCGTGCAGAGCAGGACGAGCCGCGCAAGATCGGCCTTCGCCATCCTTTGCTTGCCGCCCATCCTTTCGTGCAGCACGTCGAGCGCGCGCTAGGGATCGAGATCGCCCGCGATGGCGTGACGAACCGCCACGGCTACAGCAACCGCGTTCATTCGCTCTGGCATCATGCGGTGGACCTTATCAGCGCCGGGAAATGGCGCGAATTGCTCGAAACGCAGGAGTTCACCGAACCACGCAACATCTTCAAGGCCGTTGCCTATGGCCTTCGCCACTCGCACCATGAGGACAAGAAGGCGAGCGGCCATATCAACACCGCCGAGGCCCGCCAGATCATGCGCGCGATGGACGCCACCGAGCCGACCGACCGCGCCGCGCTGATCCTAAGCCTTTCCGCCCCGTCCCCGTGCAAGCAGGACCGCAGCGCCGAATATTGGGCGATCAACGCTCACGGCCTTTGCGCCGAAGATGAGGCATGGGCCTTCATCGTCGGGATCGAGGACGGTTGGTTTTCCTATGACCGTGCCGGTTTCCTGCAATGGTCGACCAAGGGCCGCGACCGCTACGCCGCAGGCGATAGCGACAGCTTCACCGAGGCGAGCGGCCAGACCGCTTTCGCCTTTTAAGGGGAATCGAGCATGGCCCGCCATTGCATCCGAGAACCCCGCTACGTTCCCCCGGTGCAACGCATCGGGGAACAACCCGACCTGTTCGGCGGCCCGACCCTTTCCCACGTTGCCGAGCGCAAGGGACCGCCGAAAGGATGGCAGCGCCAATTGCAGAAATGGGGCCGCTGCACCGTCATTGCCGATCTTGAGGTAGCGCCGCCGTCTGTCATCGACCCTCCCCCGTCCCCGTCTCCGGTTTTCCTTGTCGCTTGCGTTGCTGCGAAGCTGGACCGCCCCGCCCCGGCGCGCGATCTTTACGCATCGCCATGGTTCCAGAAGGCCCGTGCCTATGTCGAACGACAGGGCGGCGCATGGTTCATCCTGTCAGCAAAGCATGGCCTGATCGCCCCGGAAACCGTCATCGCGCCCTATGACGAAACGCTAGGTGTAGGCGCTTGCAATCATGACGGCGTCTGCTCGCAAACAGCCAGATTTCCTGCTCACGCTATCTGCCACTGGCGGGTGGCATCCTGCTCGAATTATCTGCCAGTGTGCTCGCCATCATCCGGCGCTGCTTGCAAACGGGGCGTCGTGCTCACGCTCCCCGCCCGTGGGTTCTCCAAACCCGTCGCCGGCAGGCGCTTTTGCGAAGCAGGTTTTCAGAACAGTTCTGACAAGCGGCGGGCGGCAGAAATGCGTTGCGGTCATGGCCCGCCGGCAAGGTCGTCAGAAAGGAAGGTTTTTGCGAACAGCGGGTGGCGCATAAAACGGGCACAGATATACGTTTACGACTGAACCAGTCGAAGCGCGCTGGCCGCGACCGTCCCGAATGGGATGGTGTTTTGGGACAGATAGCTTGTTTGGAGGTAGGCGCTAAGCTCGTCGAGGTGCCTACGCAGTTTCCTCTTGCGCAGGAGATTCATTTCGTCTAAGTGCGCCGGCATCCGCCGGACCTAGCGCTTTATGCTAGGTGGCTCGGCCCGGCGCCTATCCCCGGGATAACCTGACAAACCCCGCCGCTTGCTGACCACCTTGGTCGCTGCCGCTTGGGCTTGTCCCCCCGTTAATCTGATCGCTGACACTCGGCCTTTCGCAGCCCTGTGCTGTGCAGCACGCGTGTACGCTCAGCTAAGGTTATTAGCCGATGACGCTTTGCGCGGTACAATCCGACGACCAAGACCGCTTGTTCGATTCCACCCACGTCCATCCGGGGCGTGCCCTTTCCCTTCTCCTCGATCGTATTCTGACGGTCGGCAACTTAGCTTTTGTGGATGGTAGCTCTGGCGAGCTGCTCCACTTCGGTGACCGTTCCGGTCCAGAAGTCATCCTTGGCCTTACCGCGGCAGCGGCCCGCCGGATCGTCGCCAACCCTGATCTCGCACTGGGTGAGACGTTCGTCGATGGCGAGCTGGTGCTAGTCAAAGGCACGCTTGCCGAGTTCTTCGCGCTGGTGTTTCGCAACCAGGCGGCGCTCGAGCTGTCTCAGTCCAATCTTGGCAACGTCGCACTTCGGCTTAAACGCCGGTTTCAACAGACCAATGCGCGCCTGCGCTCGCGACGCAATGTTGAGCATCATTACGACCTATCGCTAGACCTCTACCGGCTCTTTCTCGACGCCGACATGCAGTACAGTTGCGCCTATTTCGCCGAAGCTGGAATGACGCTGGAGGAGGCGCAGCTCGCCAAAAAGCGCCACCTCATCTCCAAGCTGTTGCTGGAGCCTGTCAACGGCGGCGTAAAAGTCGTCCATTGGGCGGAGCAAAACCAGGCCACTTGA
>CAZWEY010000217.1:0-3853 GCA_964632055.1 uncultured Sphingomonadaceae bacterium | reverse complement strand
GCATCACACCTCTGCCGCATATGGATGTGATCAAGGATCTGGTGCCTGATTTCACGCATTTCTATGCGCAATACGCCTCGATCCGGCCCTGGCTGCAAACCGTTTCGACCACCCCTTCGGGCAAGGAACGCAAACAGAGCCCGGAACAGCGCGAAAAACTCGACGGGCTGTATGAATGCATCCTGTGCGCCTGCTGCTCCACCTCCTGCCCCAGCTACTGGTGGAACTCCGACAAGTTCCTTGGCCCGGCCATCCTGCTCCAGGCCTATCGCTGGCTGGCTGACAGCCGCGACGAAATGACTGGCGAGCGGCTTGACGAGCTGGAAGATCCCTTCCGCCTCTATCGCTGCCACACGATCATGAACTGCGCCAATGTCTGCCCCAAGGGACTGTCTCCTGCTCGGGCCATTGCCGAGATCAAGAAGATGCAGGCCGAGCGGCACGTCTGAGCCCGGCGGGCCGATGACTAACCCGCCCTCGATCTTCCTAGCGGGCGAGCACCCGGACCATCCTGGCTGGAGCGAGTGGCGGATCTCCGACCCTACCCGCTTCAACGGCACGGTTCTCGGCCTGATGCTGGTCCGGTCGGACGGTGAAAATCTGGCCAGGGTCCGCATTTTTCCGAAGCATCACATGACCAACGTCAATAATGACGTGCACGGCGGCGTCGTTCTTGCCCTGTGCGATGTCAGCCTGTTTGCAGCTGCCGCTGTGATCCTTGGCACAGAGGTGTCGCGCGGTGTCACGATCGAACTCACCTCCCATTTCGTCGGCGCAGGAGACGCTGCTCGCCCGCTCGATGCTCTGGTCGAGCTGGTCCGCGAAACCGGGCGAATGGTCTTTGCCAGAGGAACGGTGGTTCAGGATGACGATATCGTCGCCTCCTTCAGCGGCATTTTCCGGAAGCCGCCAAGGGTATGACCAGAATAATCGAACATTATGAAGCACTTGTGGCGGCGGGCGAATTGCGCGCGGACGCCGAACAGGCAAGAGCCGCGCAAAGGCTGGACGAACTCCAGCAACAACTTGAATCGCGCTCAGCTTCCCGGAACAGCCTGATCGGACGCCTGCTGCGCAAGAAAGTCGAGCCGGCGCGCGGCCTCTATCTCTGGGGCGGTGTCGGCCGCGGCAAGTCCATGTTGATGGACCTGTTTCATCAGTCACTGCGAATCAACCGGAAACGGCGCGTCCATTTCCATGCTTTCATGCTGGAGGTGCACGAACGGCTACGCGCCGAAAGGCTCAAGGAACTGGGCGATCCCATATTGCCGGTCGCCGCGGCCATCGCTCAGGATATCCGCTGCCTCGCATTCGATGAAATGGTCGTGAACAACAGCGCCGACGCCATGATCATGAGCAGGCTGTTTTCCTCGCTGATCGTTGATCATGGCGTGACAATCGTCACAACCTCAAACCGCGCCCCCTCCGAACTCTACAAGGACGGATTGAACCGCGAGCATTTCCTGCCCTTCATCGCGCTTATAGAGCACACACTCGACGTGCTGACCTTGAATGGCCCGGTCGATTACCGGCTCGACCGGCTCGGCGATATCGCCACATGGCACATGCCTCTGGGCGAACCGGCCACAGACCAGGTCCGCACCGCCTTCTGGCGGCTGACCGATTATGCGCCGGAAGATCTCGACCATGTGCCATCGGGCGAAATAGAAGTTGCTGGACGCACGATCCATGTTCCGCGCAGCCTCAAGGGCGTGGCCGTTTTCAGTTTCAAGCGGTTGTGCGGCCAGCCACTGGGGGCGGCCGATTACCTGGCCATTGCCCGGGCATATCATACCGTCATTCTGGTGGGCATTCCGCGCATGGGGCCGGAAAACCGCAACGAAGCCGCGCGCTTCGTGACCCTGATCGACGCGCTCTACGAGAACAAGGTCAAGCTGTTTGCAACCGCGCAGACAACGCCCGAAAACCTCTATGAATCAGGCGATGGCCGCTTCGAATTCGACCGGACGGTGAGCCGGCTGATGGAGATGCAAAGCCGCGAATATATGGCAAAAGGCCACGGCGAAGACTGACCCTTTTCCGGCCTCAAAATTCCAGTCAGGCAGCGCCTGCCAGTTTCACCTGCGCGCGAGCCAGCCTGGACATCAGCCGCAAATCCTGATCGCGCAGCTCCAGCGCGGCATCCGCCCAGAGATCGACGATATCCTTCATTTCCTGCAACGGAACCGGGCAAGCGCGCCGCATGGCCTTGCGTTGATGGACCAGCCCGGCATGGCGGCGATTGGCCCGTTCGATGAATTCGCGGCAGGCCGCCACCCCTTCGCCCGGCTCGGCCAGTTGATGAACGATGCCGAGATCATACATCTGTTCGGCGCTGTAGGTCTCGTTGGAGAGGATCAGCCGTTCAGCCATGGCAGAGCCGAGCTTGCGCGAGAGAATGGCATGAGCGCCCATGCCGGGAAACAGGCCGAACACGATTTCCGGCAGGCCGAAAGTGGCCCCGCGCTCCGCAATCAGGTGATCGAAGGAAAGCAGGGCTTCGAACCCGCCACCAAGCGCTGCGCCCTGCACCAGCCCGATGGTCAGGATCGGCAGCTCCAGCGCCCGCATGTTGCGGTCGAGAATTTCGACGCAGCGATGTCCATAATGCACCAGAGCATCGCGATTGCCCTCGCGAATGAAGCTCTGAAACAGGTCGAGGTCGCCGCCAAAGCAGAACACCCCGGGCGAACGGCTGCCCAATATGAGATAGCGCAAAGGAACCTTGCCCGGACCAAAGCCGCGACTGAGCAAATTTTGCCAATTATCGAAATCATCAAGCAAGGATGGCGTAAAGCTGGGCCGTTCGCGGGGGTTCATGAAAGTCCAGACTGCCTGGTCATCGGACTCGTAAAGCACGTCCAACTCGTCAAGCTGGAACAATTCCGCGGGAATTGCACTGTGCCGGGCACTTTCTTCGACCAGCGGCTCGCTATCACCTTCAAGGGTAAAGACGGGAGCATCGCGCAGAACGGACGCCGTACCGGAACTGTTCAGCTCGCCATTGACCCGATCCATGCATGTCCCCTTGCCTGCATAAATGTCAGTTATTTATGCTTAACAATCTCTTATCTAGGCAAGATAACGCACGTATTACAACTTAGGCAATCAGTAATTGTCCCTGACGGTCGTTTTCCTGAAAACTGCGTATAGCGAAGATCGGCCGAAATGATTACGCGCAGAGCCTTGCAAGTGCCTTGTCGAGCACCAGCAATTGCCACAGCAACCGGCCATGATCGCTGCGTCCGGCAATGTGTTCCTCGGCCAATATCCCTATCCGCCGGCTGTCGAACCAGCCGGTGCGGCCCAGCGGGGCGCTGGCCGCCATGGCGCGCGCGGCACCCGCAAGCGGTCCGCGCAGCCATTGCGATATCGGGGTCACGAATCCTTGCTTAGGACGATAGAGAATATCCTCGGGCAAATAGCGCTCCATCGTCTTTTTCATCAGCCATTTGCCCTGCAAGCCGCGGATTCTCATGCTGTGAGGCAAGGCAGCGCCAAATTCGACCAGCCGGTGATCGAGCAGCGGCTCGCGCGCTTCGAGGCTGACCGCCATGCTCGTGCGGTCGGTCTTGGTAAGAATATCGCCAGGCAGCCAGAATTTGAGATCGGCATATTGCGCCCGGTCCAGACCCGATCGCGCAGGCGCCTTGCGCATCATGTCGACCAATGGCTGTTCGGCCCGGTAATCGCCGCGCAGCTTGAGGAAATCGGGCGAATAGAGGGCATCGCGGATTTCCGGCGCATTGATCGCCAGCGCGCGGGCATAGCCCTCCTCGCCGCTGCCCGATAGCGCCAGAAGGGTGGATTTGGCGCGCAGGGGCCGCGGCGCCCAGTCTGCCTTGGGATAGGC
>CAZWEY010000216.1:0-3878 GCA_964632055.1 uncultured Sphingomonadaceae bacterium | reverse complement strand
CATCCGAGCCGATCGCAAGGCCGAGATTTGCGCGCGCAGTCGCCGCGTCCGCGCCACCGGTGCCGCCGTTGGCAACTGCCACCGTACCGCTGATCTTGGAACCGGCGAGCGAGGTGATCCAGGCAGGATCGGCGTAGGTGCTTGTCGTCAGAACGGCGTTGCCTGACACCGAAGGCGCGGAGAGTGCGACCGTCCAGGCAGCAATCGTACCGCTGCCGCCGACCATGCTCACCGTTACCGTGAGCGTGCCGGTGCCAGTGGTGTAGGCGCTGATCTGGCCATGCATCCAGTTGGCAGGCGTTGCCGTGCTGGTGATCGTCACCCACTGGCCCACCACGAATGCCTTGCCGGTCTGAACGGTCAGCGATTTCGAACCCGTCCCGATGGCCAGCGAGGTCGTGCTGGTCGCGCTGGTGCCCGGTGCATTGACGGCAGTCGAGGCACTTGCGGCCGCGTTGCTGGCATAGCCATTGACCTCGACGGCGAGCGCATTTGCCTCGGTGCCGAAGGTTGGCAGCGCGCCGAGAAAGGCGTCCGCACGCGCAGAGAAGTTCGCCGCATCCGTCCGAGACGGCGGCGTTGGCAAAGCTGTAATAGGCATGAAATTACCCCTCGGGGTGGATCAGGTCAGCCCTTCGATGGTTAGGCTGCAGTAGCTGACGGTCGGGTAGGCAAGGTCGATCGAGAACTCTTTGTAGAAGCCGTAGACAGTGAGGCTCTCGAAGGTCTCGGAGCCGACCCACAGCACCGGTGTTGCCCGCAGTGCTGCAAGATTGCGGTGGACGTCATCAATCGCGCTGGTCTGCATGACCACGCGGGCGGTCATGCGCTTGGCAAAGGCCCGCTCGACCACCGAGGTCACCCCGAACTGATCGGTTTCCTTGCGTGAATAGTCGATGATGCCGATGTCCGCGCCATGCTCGGTGTCGCCAAGCGTGAACTGGCGGCCGAACAGCAGTGTGCCGCAGGAAACGACATCTGCCGGGTTATCCCGGGCGATGGTGACCGACAGCACACCGCTCTCGTAGACGGGCACGTCGAGGAACAGCAGGCTCGATTTACGCCCGACCGGTTCAAAGAACCATGAGAACCAGTTGTCGATGGCGGTGCCGCCGACATTGAAGCTCTGGGTCTTGTTGTAGAGCTGCGTTCCGGAGACGGTGAGCGTTACTGTGGCGCTTTCAGCATCGGTATCGATCAGCGCCACGCCGTCTGTCGCGCCCGGAGCCAGCACCACCTGCAGCGTGCTAGTACGGGTGGTTGCCGTCCCGACACGGGCATCGAACATGGCCCAGCGATTGGTCGGGCCAAGGTCGAGCCATTTGGTCGGATCGGTAGCCGGGTTCACGCCCGTCGATGCCGCCAGGGCTTCGTACTTGCGGTGCGTCGAGGTCAGGATGACCCGGGCGCCGACGGCATAGGCCGTGCCTGGGCCCCAAGCCGCATAGTCGTTCTCCGGGGCCGTGCTGCTGGTCAGCATTGCATCAGTCAGCGTGGTCGGCCGGATCAGCTTCATGCCGCGGTCCTCACCGCGAGCGCATCGCCGTCCGGGGTTACCCGTTCGAGGATACGGGCGGTCTTGCTGGTGCCCGACGCAATGGTGGCAGAGGCGATGCGCTGCTCATCGCGCAGGTCAGAGAGCTCCTGTTTCAGCGATGCCAGCCCATCAATCAGCACGGTGGCGCTGTCATTGGGCGAAGTGCTCGCTGTTGCCGTCTGGGTCGACGCGAACTGCTCCCACCAGCTCGGGCTGGTCGAAGCCGCCACAGTCCCCGCGGTCTCGGCAGGTAGTCCGGACATGGCGTTGATGATCGCCACGGTCTGCTCGAGACTGGCTGCCGTCTGCCCCTGAATGCGGGCTAGATCCTGCGCGGAGGTTGCCGCATCGGCGGCGGCATTGAGCAAGGTCTGGCTGAGCCCGGGGAGCGACTTGGCCGCCTCCTGATCACCAGCCCGTGCCGCAAGCGTCGCCGCGTTGAACTCGGAGAGCGCCTGCGCGTAGGTCTTGGTGCCGCCATCCAGGCTGCCGCGGATCCGGGCAACTTCCGCGAGCAGGCTGTCGGTGATCTGTGTCCAGGCCGAGCGGAGCTTTTCAGCGGCAGCAGCGGCCTCATCTGCGGCCTTTTGCTGGTCCTGCAGCGCCCAGATTTGTTCCTGCAATGCCCGGTTGCTCTCGTCGAGCTGGGCCAGGTCGAGAGCGCGCAGCGCCGCTGTATTGCCCTGCAGTTCGAGCAGCTGGCGCTCGAGGCCGAGGCGCTCGTCGACAATGGCCGCTGCACTTGCTGCATCCTGCGCCGCGCCGATGAGATCGGCAAAGGCAGGCGCCAACTGGATCAGCGCGACATAGGCCGCGCGCCCGGCCTCGGTGCTGAGGTCCTGCGCATCGACCAGCGCACGGAAGCCCGCAATGCTGTCGGGAAGCGTCAGGCCGAGGCTGCCGAAGACTTGCGTCATCTGCGCCGTCAGCGCTGCGGTTTGCTCGGCCTTGGTGTAGAAGAGCGAGAAGTAGTCGTTGGTGGCAGACGCCATGTCGCTCGCCGAACCGAACAGGTCGAAGAGGTTCATCTTGGCCGAAAGGCTCAGCCCCTCGACCGAAGTGCCGAGCAACGCCAGCGACGAGGTCACGGCCTCAATGCTGGAAGCCACCCGGACCAGCGTCTCGAAATAGCCTTCACCGACCTTCTGGAACTGTTCCAGCCCCGGCACGGCATAGCGCGCAAGGCTATCGGCTGCCGCGCCAAAGATTGCGGTCAGCTTCTCCTGGATCTGGTCACCGGTGAGGCCCTTCAGATCGATCTTGCCGATGTTGATGACAAAGCCCGTGAGGCGTGCCTGGACCTGATCGAGCGAAAGCCCCAACGGGCCGGCAGCGGCCGAGATGGCGTCATAAAAGCCTGAGAAAATCAGACGGAACTGCTGCTCGAGCTCCGCGCTCGCTGCGGCATACTGGGTAGAGTAGCTCGAGCCCACGCTGATCCCGAAGAACTTCTTCGTCTTCTTGACGTCGGTGTAATAGCTCGCGTCAAAACCGCCCGAGAGGATCGAGCCGAGCGACTGCGCGCCGCCGTAGATGCCCTGGCCGACGATGCTGGTCTTGGTGCCAAAGAGCGCATTGACGATGCTGCCCAGCACCTTGCCCAGCCCGCCCAGAAGCTTTGCCCCCAGGAAGCCGATGGCCGCACCGATGGGTCCGGCAATGGCAAGACCGATGCCAGCACCGATCAGCGATCCGGTCTTGCCGCCAACGAAGTTCGAGACGCCGTTTAGGGCCGAGGTCAGCCCGCCGAGAATACCTGTCGCCTTGGTCCCGGTCTGGATCCCGGCTGCCGAGGCATCAAAGCCATTGGTGCGGATGATAAGATTGGTGAGCCCGCCGATATTGGCCTCGATGTTCTTGAGCGAAGCCAGCATGGCGGCGGAATAGCGCATGGTCAGTGTATCGACCTCGCGCAGATGGTCGATCGACTTGGCAATACTCTCGGACTTCGCCGTGCTGTCGCCGAACACCGTGCCGGTGCCGTCGTTGGTGACGGGCGGCTTGGCGGAACCGCCGAAGGCCCCGGAGATAGCGACACCAAGCGAGGCGATCACACCGGCCGTGACGGCGCCGGCAGCAATGTTGAGCGGGAACGGCAGCGAGCGGATGGCGTTCACCACCGCTTCGACCGCCTTGATGCCGGTCGTGATAATCGAGTTTCCCTGTTCCACCCCGGCGCGCGCGGTATCGGAGGCAGCCATGGCGGTATCGCTGGTGACCTTGGCTGCGGTCTGCACACCGATAAGGCCGATCTTCACCGCGGCATTCTTGATCGCGATGGCGAGTTCGAAGGCGCGGAAGACCTTCTCGGCCGCCAGCATCGCCTTGTAGCCGTCCGAGC
>CAZWEY010000215.1:0-3901 GCA_964632055.1 uncultured Sphingomonadaceae bacterium | reverse complement strand
TGGCCAACATGCCGGGCGCGGTGGCGCGGACCAGCACCTATGCGCTCAACAATGTCGTGTTGCCCCATGTCATGCGGATAGCGGACAAGGGCTGGCAAGAAGCGCTGCGCACCGATCCGCATCTGGCCGCCGGGCTGAATATCCATGCAGGCCAGGTGACCTGCCAACCTGTGGCAGACGCGCTGGGCCTGCCTTATATGCCGGTGGCAGAGGTGTTGGGCTAGGCCTCCACCCCTATCTGCCAAAGGATGAAGGCAAACTCTTCTGCTGTCTCCCTCAGGCTTTCAAACCGGCCCGACTTGCCGCCATGCCCCGCCCCCATATTGGTCTTGAAGATCAGCTCGTTGTCGTTGGTCCGCAGCTCGCGCAGCTTCGCCACCCATTTGGCCGGTTCCCAGTAGGTCACGCGCGGATCGTTCAGGCCTGCCGTCACCATCAGCGGCGGATAGGCCTGGCGCTTCACCTGGTCATAGGGTGAATAGGAGCGGATCAGCTCGAAGGCGGCCTTGTCCTCGATGGGGTTGCCCCATTCGGGCCATTCGCCCGGCGTCAGCGGCAGGGTTTCGTCGAGCATGGTGTTCAAGACATCGACAAAGGGCACATGGGCCACAACCGCGCCGAACAAGTCGGGGTCTGAATTGATCACAGCGCCCATCAGCTCGCCTCCGGCAGACCCGCCGGAAATGCTGATCCGGCCTGCCTCGGTGAGGCCCAGCGCGACCAGCCCTTTTGCCACATCGACGAAATCGTTGAATGTGTTGGTGCGCGCTTCCAGCTTGCCCGCCTTGTACCATGCCCGACCCAGATCATCGCCGCCCCTGATATGGGCAATGGCATAGGCAAAGCCACGATCGACGAGGCTCAGCCGCGTGGTCGAAAAGCCCGGATCGATGGCGATGCCATAAGCGCCATAGCCATAGAGATGAAGCGGACCGTCCGCGGCGCGGTCCTTGCGCATCATGATGCTGACGGGGATCTTCGTTCCGTCGCGCGCGGTGATTTCCAGTCTTTGCGTGTCGTAGAGCGAGGCATCGTAGCCCGAGGGGATTTCCTGCACCTTCAGCGTTTCGAGCCGCTGGTCGGCCAGATGGTAATCATAGACAGTCGAAGGGCTGACCATGCTTTCATAGGAGAGACGCAGCTTGTCGACGGCCCATTCCGGGTTGTCGCCCAGTCCTGCGCTGTAGCTTGCCTCGGGAAAGACAATCGGCTCGATCCGCGAGGGATCATCATAATAGCGCAGTTCCAGCTGATCGAGGCCAGCCCGGCGGCCTTCGACAACATAGAAATCGCGGAACAGCTCGAAGCCGGTGAGATAGAAATCGTCGCTGCCCGCAATCAGCGTGGTCCATTCGCCCGGATCGGCAAGCGGCGCCGTGGCCAGGCGGAAGTTCTCATGAGTGTCGTTGGTGTGGATATAGAGCACGCCATCGCGCTCATCGACATCATACTCCACCCCCTTCTGCCGGGGTTTGACGAGGATCGGCGGGCCAAGCGGATCGGCCACCGGCACCAGCCGCACCTCGCCCGTTTCATGGTCGCCTGTCGCAATCACCAGCCATTGTTCGTTGGCCGAGAGCGATGCGCTGACGCGGTAACCTTCGTCATCCTCGTGATAGAGTTCCACATCCTGCTCCACCGGCTGTCCCAGCCAGTGCAGCCGCGCATTGTCGGTGCGCCAGTTCTCGTTCGCCAGCGAATAGACGAGGCCCCTGTCGCCCGCGACCCAGACAAGGCCCGAGAGCGTGCCGGGGATTTCATCGGGCAGGATTTCGCCGGACGCGATCACCTTCACCCGCGCGGTGAAACGTTCCGAACCATTGTCATCGATGGAAAAGGCGAGCAGCCTGCCATCATTGCTGACCGAAATCGCACCAAGCCTGAAATAGTCCTTGCCCTCAGCGAGCGCCACCTCGTCGAGGATCAGCTCGTCCGGTCCATCGGCGACAGGCCGCCGCCACCACTTCTTGTATTCCGCGCCCTCCTCGAACTCGATCCAGTAGAGAAAATCGCCATCCTTCTGCGGCACGGATTTATCCGCTTCCTTGATGCGGACGCGCATTTCGGCGAACAATTTGTCTACAGCTGTCTGGCGATCGGCCATGCGATGGGCGAACCAGCGGTTCTCGGCTTCGAGATGCGCCAGCACCGCCTTGTCGCTCACTTCCGGGTAGGCGGGATCGCGCAGCCATGCATAATCATCGGCAATGGTGATGCCATGATGAGTGACACTATGCGGCTTTTTGAGGGCGCGCGGCGGGAGAGGACTTGCGATATCGGCCATGAAGGGCATCTATGAGGGGCAGAGAAGGACCGCAAGCCATGCTGATGCCAACCCGAGAAGCCCGCCTTGCAGCCTTGCGCCATGAACTGGCGCAACGGGGGCTGGATGGTTTCGTCATCCCCATCTCGGATGAACATCTGTCGGAATATGTCGGCGCCTATGCGCAGCGCCTGCAATGGCTGACCGGGTTCAATGGTTCTGCAGGGACCGCAGTGGTGCTGGCCGGGCGCGCCGCGATCTTCGTTGATGGACGCTATACATTGCAGGTGCGCGATCAGGTGGACGGGGCGCTGTGGGAGTATCTGTCCGTTCCCGAAACCAGCGCGGCCAAATGGCTGGGCGAACATGCGCCGCAGGGTGCGCGCATCGGCTATGATCCCTGGCTCCATTCCAAAGGCTGGACTGAAAACACAACCATCGAACTCACCCGGCGCGGGGCAGCGCTCGTCGCTGTAGAAGGCAATCCGGTCGATAGAGTGTGGCAGGACCGGCCTTGTCCCTCTCCAGCGCCAGCACTTGTTCATGACGCCGCGTTTGCCGGTCGGTCCAACTCCGACAAGCGGCAGGAACTCGCCGCATGGCTTGCGCGCGAGACGCTTGATGCCTGTATTATCACTGCGCTGGATTCGATCGCCTGGCTGTTCAATATCAGGGGCAGCGATGTGGATCGCACGCCGGTCGTGCTGTCCTTCGCCATTGCTCATGCCGATGGGACCGCCGACCTGTTCATTGCGCCGGGCAAGGTGAGCGCCGGGCTGGAGGCCCATCTGGGCAAAGCCGTGCGCATCCACCCGCGCGACAGTTTTGCCTCCGCCCTTGCCGCACTGGCAGGCAAGCGCGTGGCGGTGGACCGGGATCGTTCGGTTGCTGCGATTTTCGAGGCGCTGGGCAATGCCGGCGCGCAAATTGTGGAGACACCCGACCCCTGCGTCCTTCCCAAGGCACAGAAGAACGCCGCTGAAATCAGCGGCCACCGCACCGCACAAGCGCGCGATGGAGCGGCGATGGTGCGTTTCCTGCACTGGCTGTCCGTCACCGCGCCCAAGGGCGGCGTGAGCGAGATCGACGCGGCCGAGCGCCTGCACCAGTTTCGCCGGGAGACGGGCAACTTGCGCGACTTGTCCTTCGACACGATTTCCGGCTCCGGCCCCAATGGCGCCATCGTCCATTACCGGGTGAGCGAGGAGTCGAACCGTATCCTCGAACCTGGCAGCGTCTATCTGGTCGATTCGGGCGGGCAATATCTTGACGGCACGACCGACATCACCCGGACCGTCTGGATCGGGCCGGGCGAACCACCCGCAGAGGTGAAAGACCGCTATACCCGCGTGCTGAAGGGCCATATCGCGCTCGCTCGCGCGACCTTCCCCAAGGGGACGGACGGCGCGCAGCTCGACGTGCTGGCGCGGCAATTCCTGTGGGCGGAAGGTCTCGATTATGCCCATGGCACCGGCCATGGCGTCGGCAGTTTCCTGTCAGTCCATGAAGGGCCTCAGCGCATAGCCAAATCGGGCAACGGGCAAGCCTTGCTGCCCGGCATGATTCTCTCGAACGAGCCGGGCTATTACAAGACTGGCGCCTACGGCATCCGTATCGAGAACCTTCTGCTGGTCGAGG
>CAZWEY010000214.1:0-3917 GCA_964632055.1 uncultured Sphingomonadaceae bacterium | reverse complement strand
CCTTGTCGGGCGCAAGCTGACCATGGGCAATGGCGAGCCGCTGGACCGGCTGGTGGCGGACATTCGCACCGATGCACAAGACGAACCGCAGCTTGCCGCGCTGGCAGGTGTTGTGGCGGACGTCACGCAATGGATGCGCGCAGCCGATGCGGACGACCGGCTGGCCGGCAGCGTCGACTATCAGGCGATGTTCGCGACCGCAGTTGCGGGCTGGCTGATGGCGCGCCAGCACAAGGTGGCAAAGGCCATGCTGGAGAAGGGCGAAGGCAACCCTGCCTTCCTCAAGGCCAAGCTTGCCACCACCCGCTTCTTCCTCGACCGCATCGTTCCCGAAGCAATGGGCCGCAAGGCGGGTGCGGTCGCAGGTGCGGCAGGGCTTTATGGCCTGAGCGCAGCCGAACTGGCAGGTGCATGATGGCGCAGGACGATGATCTGTCCCGGTCCTATGCCGGAGCCTTTGATGGCGCGTTGCAACAGGGGCAGCATCCGGCATTGCTGATCGTCGATGTCGTGCGCGCTTATCTCGACCCGCAAAGCCCGCTTTATGCGGCGGCGGAGCCTGCACTGGCGAGCAATGTCCGCCTTGTCGCCGCAGCGCGCAAGGCTGGCGTGCCGGTGATCTTCACCAATGTCGAATATCAGGCGGGCGGGCTGGATGGCGGGCATTTCTTCCGCAAGGTTCCCGCGCTCAAGGCCTTCCTCAAGGGCTCCCCGCTTGGCGCGTTCCCTGCCGAGCTGCAACCGCTGGAAAGCGAGCTGGTAGTGACGAAGCAATATGCCTCGGCCTTCTTCGGCACCTCGCTGCCCTCATCGCTGGCCAGCATGGGCGTGGATACGCTGCTCGTCACCGGCTTTTCGACATCGGGCTGCGTTCGGGCCACTGCGCTGGATGCATTGCAGCACGGGTTCATCCCCTTTGTGGTGCGCGATGCCTGCGCCGACCGGCACCCGGCCCCGCATGAAGCCAATCTGTTCGACCTGCAGGCCAAATATGCCGAGGTGATCGACGAGGCTTCTGCGCTGGCCTTGCTCCAAAACTCACTGCCATGAACTCCCGCCTCTGCTGAGAAACTCTGAATTCTTGAATTCCGGCTCTTGCCAAGAGCTGCCTGTGCCGTCATTAATGTATACAGTAATGGTCTTGGCGACCAGCTGATACAGGATGCGCGCGTGGCCCAGGACGTTGCCCCGATCATCATTGATCCCGATCCGCTTGCCCCCTATGCGATCGCCCCGGGCTGGCGGGTTGGCAACCTGATCTTCCTGTCGGGTCAGGCCTCGCTCAGCCCCGAAGGTCAGATCGTCGGCGAGGGTGATTTCGACGCTCAGGTCGTCCAGGTGATGACCAATATCCGCACCGTTTTGCAGGCGGCGGGCAGCGATCTCGACAGGATCGTCAAGGTCACGATTTACCTCACCGATATGAGCAATTTCCCCAGGATCGTCGAAGCGCGCAAGAAATGGTTCGCTCCGCCCTATCCGGCCGACACCATTGTCGAGGTTCGTTCTCTAGCCCTTCCGCAGCTGCTGATCGAGATCGATGTCACCGCCGTCACGGACTGATGCGCTGATCCATTTTCAACCTGAGAGGATATAATGAAGCACACGAGTAGAGAGGATCCCGGTTTCTACAACCTTCTGGCGCTGGACCGCACCAGGAAGCTGGATGCCCCAGACGTCCTTGACGGGTTGAACGGTTCGCTGATGAGCGAGGACCTTCGTTCTGGTTCCCGTACCTTCGTGCTTGAACTGCCACCGGGATACAGAGGCCGGACTGATGCCCAGGTCGCCAGCCTGGAATTCTTCCTCCTGCGCGGCGATTTGTCGATGAACGGGGAAACTGTCGGGGCATCGGGATATGTCCATGTCCCGCAGCTGTGCGGCGGTGCGGAATTGTATTCGGAACGCGGCGCACTTGCGTTGGCCTTCTGGAACCCTAACATCCCCGCATTCCCCTATCCCTATACTCGCAACCGTATCGTGCGGCCATGGGAAGAGCCATGGGTAAACAGCATGCCCGGTGCCCATGGCGTGATGCACAAATCGCTGCGCAAGCCCGACCCGACCCCGCACCCGGTAGATGAAGGCATGGATGGCGGTCCGGGCGGCTATATCCGCTTCCAGTATATTGAACCCTGTATGCTCGCCGCTGACGAACATGTTCATCACGAGTGCTTCGAAGAGATCATCCTGCTTCAGGGTGACTGCTTCCTCGTCAATGAGGGGCAGATGGGTATCGGAAGCGTCGTCGTCCACCCCCAGGAATGGTATCATGCACCTTTCGCTTCGCGCAGCGGTGCACTGATCCTGGTGCATACCGATGCGCCGATGGGCTTCCCCTGGCCGCCGCGCGCCTATCCGGAGGCGGACAAGCTGGCGAAGGCCTATTTCGATTCAGCGCCATGGGACATCCCTACCGAGCACATCCCCTGGGACCAGCACCCGATTGCCGCGATGCAGGAAGCATCGCCCGTCTATCAGGAATGGCGCAAGGGGCCGGGCGTCAAGTGGGGCGACAATGATCCCGGAACCCGCATCCCCTATATGCCCGGCAAGCAGGGCACCGCTTCCAACTTCCGTGGAAGCTGGACCCGCAAGCCCTGTGGATGCGGCGCGAAGAAGGACGAAGAATAGATCGTGGAAGGGGGGGCGCGGCTCCCCCGTTCTCTTAGGGTCAGGCGAGAATACGCATCGGGTTTTCGACCAGAGCCTTGAAAGCATTCATCAGGCGCGCCGCGTCAGCCCCGTCTACCGCACGGTGATCAAAGCTGCCGGTTGCGCACATGATCGTGCCGATTTCGATGGAATCGCCATTGGCCACAGGCTTCTTTTCCGCCGTGCCGACCGCCATGATCATCGCCTGGGGCGGGTTGATAATGGCCGAGAACCGGTCGATCCCCATCATACCAAGGTTTGAAATGCTGACGGTGCCGCCCTGGTAATCCTCGGGGCCGAGCTTGCCATCCCGCGCCGATTCCGCCAGCTGGCGGGACTGCGCTGCAATGGCAGAGAGCGACAATCTGTCCGCCCCCCGGATAATCGGCGTGATAAGCCCGTTCGGAATTGCCACCGCCATCGCAATATCGACGCGGTCAAATTTCAGAAGGGCGTCACCCATGAAGGAGGTGTTGCATTCCGGCACCTGCATCAAAGACAGGGCCAGCGCCTTCATCAGCATGTCATTGATCGAAATATGCGGCGCATCCGCTTCCTGCTGTTCATTGATCCGGCGTCGCAGGTCGAGCAGGGCGTCGAGCCGCACATCCACGCCGAGATAGATATGCGGAACCTGCTGCTTGGATTGTGACAGGCGCTGCGCGATGGTCTTGCGCATGGAAGACAGGCGGACGGCGTCATGAGGAATGTCCGTCGGTGCGGCGGGGGCAGGCTGAGCAGGAGCGGGAACGGCAGAAGCAGGCATTAACGGCATGAGGGCTGGCAGACCGAGATCGTGCTTCATGATCCGTCCACCGCTGCCGGTGCCACTGATGCCAGACAAATCCATGCCCAGCGCGCCGGCAATGCGCAGGGCCAGCGGGGATGCTCTGGCGCTGTCTGCGGAACGGACCGGCGCAGCGGCCTGGGCTGGCGCCGCTAGCGTGACAGGCGCGGGAACAGCAGGCGTCGCGGGTGGGACGTCCATCAACGAGGCAACGGAAACAGGAACAGGATCGGGCGTCAGCCTGTCCGGCTCGATTCCTGCCCTTCCGATCATTGCGATGGGCGTGCCGACAGGGACATCTTCCGATCCTTCCGGCATAAGGATCGAGAGCAGAACCCCATCCTGATCAGCCTCCACTTCCATCGTTGCCTTGTCAGTCTCGACCTCGGCAAGCGGTGTGCCGGAACGGATGGTCTCGCCCGCCGCCACCAGCCATTTTGCTCGAGAGATCCTTCTCATATACCCCGGATTCTTT
>CAZWEY010000213.1:0-3962 GCA_964632055.1 uncultured Sphingomonadaceae bacterium | reverse complement strand
TCGGCCTGGGCAACAAGGAAGCGCTGCGCTGCAAGAACATGTGGACGCTGGGCCTCGCCCTGTGGATGTTCGACCGCCCGCGCGAGCCGCTTTATGAATGGCTCAAGGCCAAGTTCCGCAAGGCGCCCGAACTGGCCGATGCCAACATCGCTGCGCTTGATGCCGGCCATGCCTATGGCGAGACGGCTGAACTGGCAGGTCCGTTGCGCAAGCTGCACCTCGACGCGGTGAAGAGCGAACCCGGCCTTTATCGTACCGTGACCGGCGCTGACGCCATCGCCTATGGCCTTGTCGCCGGCGCGCAGTTGGCCGAATTGCCGATGTTCTTTGGCGGCTATCCGATCACGCCTGCTTCCTCGATCCTTCACAACCTCGTGAAGATGAAGGAATTCGGCGTCACCACCTTCCAGGCCGAAGACGAGATCGCCGCGATCTGTTCGGCGATCGGCGCGTCCTATGCAGGCCATCTGGGCGTGACGTCGTCCTCCGGCCCCGGCATTGCCTTGAAAGGCGAGGCGATGGGCCTTGCCATCATGACCGAGCTGCCCCTGGTGATCGTCAATTCGCAGCGCGGCGGCCCCTCCACTGGTCTGCCGACCAAGACGGAGCAGTCCGACCTCTATCAGGCGGTCTATGGCCGCAATGGCGATGCGCCGATGCCGGTGATCGCGGCGCGCAGCCCGTCCGACGCATTCGAATGCGCCATCGAGGCCTGCCGCATTGCGGTCGAATACATGACCCCTGTCATGCTGCTGACCGATGGCTACATCGCCAATGCGGCAGAGCCCTGGAAGGTGCCTGACCCCGCCAGCTTCAAGCCGTTTCCAGCGAAGTTTCTGACCGAGAAGAACGGCGAGGAACTGCTGCCCTACAAGCGCGATGCCAAGGGCGCGCGTCCGTGGATCAAGCCGGGCACGCCGGGCCTGATGCATCGCATCGGCGGCATCGAAAAGCAGGTCGATACCGGCCACCTCGATTATTCGCCCGCCAACCACCAGGCGATGACCGATGCCCGCAAGGCCAAGGTCGACGGTATTGCAGCCTCGATCCCGGATCAGGACGTGTGCCTCGGCAACACTTCCGGCAAGCTTGCCGTGGTAGGCTGGGGATCGACTTTCGGGCCGATCCATCAGGCGGTGCGCCGTGCGCGCGCCAAGGGGCAGGATGTCAGCCACATCCATGTCCGCCACATCTGGCCCATGCCCGGCAATCTGGGCGATCTGCTCAAGGGTTTCGACAAGGTTCTCGTGCCCGAAATGAACACCGGCCAGTTCAAGACCGTGCTGCGCGATCAATATCTGGTCGACGCCAAGCCCTTCACCAAGACGAGCGGCCAGCCTTTCACCATCGCCGAGCTTGAAGCGGCGATCGAAGCCCAGCTGGCTTAAGGGGATAGACGATGAACGACATGAGCCCCATCCAGACCACCATCAAGGACTGGGAATCCGATCAGGAAGTGCGCTGGTGCCCCGGTTGCGGCGATTACGCGATACTGAAGGCGGTGCAGCGCACCTTGCCCGAAATCGGCGCTGATCCGTCCAACACCGTGTTCGTATCGGGCATCGGCTGCTCCAGCCGCTTCCCCTATTACATGGCGAGCTATGGCTTCCACACCATCCATGGCCGTGCACCGGCCTTTGCCACCGGCATCAAGCTCGCGAACCCCGAACTCGACATCTGGCTGGTGACGGGTGACGGCGACGGCATGTCGATCGGCGGCAATCACACGATGCATCTGCTTCGCCGTAATCTGAATTGCCAGGTGATGCTGTTCAACAACGAGATCTACGGCCTCACCAAGGGCCAGTTCTCGCCGACCAGCCGGGTGGGCACCAGCAGCCCGACGACGCCGCTCGGCTCGGTTGACCGGCCTGCGCTGCCCTGTTCCTTCGCGCTTGGCGTTGGCGCGCGCTTCATTGCCCGCGCCTATGACGTGTCGAAGGATCTGCCTGCGGTGCTCAAATCTGCCCATGCCCACAAGGGCGCGGCCTTTATCGAGATTTTCCAGAACTGCATCGTCTACAACAAGGACCGCTTCGACGACTTCACTCAGAAGAAGGTCGCCGATGACATGCAGGTGTGGTGCCGCGATGGCGAGCCGCTGCTTTTTGCCAAGGGCACCAAGGGCATTGCCCTTGATGCAGAGAAGCTTACCCTCAAGGTCGTCGATGTGAGCGATGGGGATTGGCAGTCGGCGGGCGTGATCGTTCATGATGTCACCAACCGTTCGATTGCTCACATGCTGGTGGAACTACCCTTTGGCGCGTTCCCGATGGCGCTGGGCGTGATCTATGACGATCCCGCGCCGACCTATGAGGAAGCTCTGCTCGGCCAGGATGCCAAGGCCCGCGAAGGCAAGGTGGCAAATCTCGCCAAGCTGCTTGGCCAGGGCCAGACTTGGACGGTTGAAGGTTGAAATCTGCGCAGGGGGCCAGCCCTCGGCGCAAACCTGTCCTTTGGGGAAGGCTGGCCGCAATGACTGCAGCCCGCTAACCTTGGTTCATGGATAATTTCACCCATAGTCTCGCGGGCTGGGCAATCGGCCAGGCCGGGCTGAAGCGGAAATCGCGCAAAGGGCTGGCCGCGCTGATCCTTGGCGCGAACATGCCTGATATCGACGTGTTCTTCGGCCACAGCTGCTGGGTGCCACTGGCCACGCATCGCGGCTTTACGCATAGTTTCGTGGGCGGGATGATCGTCATGCCGCCGCTGCTGGCGGGGCTGCTATGGCTGCTTGATCGCTGGCAGAAATCCCGAAATGCGGAGTTCAAAAGCGGGCTTTCCATGCATTTCAGCTGGCTGGTGGCGCTCGCTTACATAGGCACTGCGACGCACCCTGTGCTCGACTGGCTTACCTCCTATGCCGTCCAGCTGTTCTCGCCCTTCAGCAATCGCTGGTATCATGGGGAATCCCTGTTCATCATCGATGTCTGGTTGTGGACGGGGCTTGCACTGGCGATTGCGCTCTCGCGCGGGCGCGAAAAGACCGGGCATGACGGGCGCAGGCCTGCTCAGGTCGGGATCGCTGTGGCGCTGGCCTATATCGGCGTCAATTCCGGGATGAGCGCCTATGCCAAGGAGAAGCTGCGCACTCAGCCACCCTATCTCAGTGTCGAGAGCGTCTTTGCGCAAATGGAGCCGGTGCGTTTCTGGGTCCGGGGGCTGGTATGGCGCAGCGGAGGCGAGATCGCCTATTCGCGCTGGACACCGCAAGAGGGGCTGAGGCATCTGAGCGCGCCGGTTGCGGACAATATGGACGATCCACTGGCGCGACGCGCGATGTTTGCGACACAGGATCTGCGCCGCTTCATGCGCTGGTCGGTCATGCCGATGGCCCGGATCGAGCGGGGCCGGTGCGAAGCCAAAGTGACCTTCACCGATGCCCGATTCGGTCGCATCAAAGTTCCCTGGCGTAGTGACCGCAATCCATTCCGCCATGAAGCGGTCGTGCCGATAGAAGGCGCGGATTGCCCATGAACGCCCAGATCGTCTGGTTCCGGCGCGATCTGCGGCTTGCCGATCAGGCCGCCTTGCTGGCTGCGGCGCGGGCAGGGCCGGTAATCCCGGTCTATGTGCTGGACGATGAGACGGCGCGTCACCGGGCGATGGGCGGGGCAAGCCGGTGGTGGCTGCATCATTCGCTCTCCAGCCTCGATGCATCGCTGCGCGCGCTGGGATCGCGCCTGATATTGCGACGCGGCAAATGCGACGAGGAACTGGCTGCGATCCGTCGCCAGACCGGCGCACGCACAGTCCATGCCCTGCGCCATTACGAGCCATGGTGGCGCAACGCCGAACGCGCGGTGGGCAAGGCGTTCGAACTGACTTTGCATGACGGCAATTACCTTGTCCCGCCCGGCTCTGTGCTGACCGGCAGCGGGCAGCCCTACCGGATCTACACTCCGTTCTGGCGTTCCTTGCAGCAGCATATGCCTCCGCCTTTGCCGCTGCCCATGCCCCGG
>CAZWEY010000212.1:0-4010 GCA_964632055.1 uncultured Sphingomonadaceae bacterium | reverse complement strand
GACATCAACTGATCCGGCAAAGGGCACCTTGCCGCCGGCGATGATGGCGATACCTTCGCACAGCCGTTCGGCATGCGCGATCACATGAGTGGAAAAGATCACCGTGGTGCCTTCGGCGGCAAGGTTGCGGATCAGCTCTTCCAGCTTGCCCTGGTTAAGGGCGTCCAGTCCTGAAAACGGCTCGTCAAACACCACCAGGCGCGGCCGATGGACCAGCGTGCCCAGCAATTGTACTGTCTGTGCCATGCCCTTGGACAGCTGGCGAATCTGGCGGTCTGCGGCATGGCCCAATCCGTGGCGTTCCAGCAATTCCCGCCCGCGCCGCCGCCCCTGCGCCAGCGGGACGCCGCGCAAGGTGCCCATGAAGGCGATGGCTTCCACCGCCTTCATCGAAGGGTAGAGGCCGCGCTCTTCGGGCAGATAGCCGATCTGTTGCGCGATCTCCTGCGGGCGGTCATGGCCCAGCATCCGCCGCGTACCGGTATCGGGATCGATGATGCCAATCAGCATGCGCAAGGTTGTCGTCTTGCCCGCGCCATTGGGACCGAGAATTCCGTAAATCGCACCTTCGGGCACTGCGAGGTCCACCCCGTCGACCGCAAGCGTGCCTTCGAAACGCTTGACGAGCCCGCGCGCATCAATCGCGAGCGGGCGCGCCATATTGTGCGCAGGTTGCAACTGGCCTAGCTCCATCTTCATGCACGCCGGATAGGGGCGTTGTGTGAAAGGGAGCCTCAGAAAACTTGGTAAACGCAGTGGTAACCTCTGCCTTTCAGCATCGCCTGGCCGCAGAGGCGCGCCGTCTGGGTTTCGTGGCGGTTGGCTTTGCCGCGGCGACGGATGATCCGCTGGCCGGACGGCGGCTGGACGAATGGCTGGCCGCCGGGTTTCACGGGCAGATGGACTGGATGGAAACGCGCGCCGATGTGCGGCGCGGACCGAAGGCGATGTGGCCCGAAGCACGCAGCGTGATCGCCCTTGGTATGAGCTATGCGCCCGCGCATGACCCCTTGCGACTGGCAGGGGTCGGCACGCATGGCCGCATTTCCGCCTATGCGCAGGGCGCCGATTACCACGACGTGATGAAGAAGGCGCTCAGGCGGCTGGCCCGCTGGATGGTCGCAGAGGCGGACAGGGAAGGCCTGGTCGAAGCGCGGTTGAAGCTGTTTGTCGATACCGCGCCGGTGATGGAAAAAGCGCTGGCCGCGCGCACGGGGATCGGCTGGCAGGGCAAGCACACCAATCTCGTCAGCCGCAAGGAAGGCAGCTGGCTGTTCCTGGGGGCAATCTATACCGAGCTCGCGTTCACGGCCGAGGAGCCCCATGCGGACCGTTGCGGAACGTGCGATGCCTGCCAGCGCGCCTGCCCCACCGCTGCATTCCCGGCACCCTATCAGCTCGATGCGCGGCGCTGCATCAGCTATCTCACGATCGAGCACAAGGGGCCGATCCCGCATGAATTCCGCAAGGCGATCGGCAATCGCATCTATGGTTGCGACGATTGCCTGGCTGTCTGCCCCTGGAACAGCTTTGCCGAGCTGGGCGCGCGCAACAAGGCGTTCCTGCCGCGCGCCGAACTGGCCGCACCGCGGCTGGCGGAGCTGCTCACGCTCGACGATGCGGGGTTTCGCAGGCTTTTCTCCGGCTCGCCGATCAAGCGGGTCGGGCGCAATCGCTTCATTCGCAACTGCCTGATCGCGGCGGGCAACAGCGCCCGGCCCGATGCATTGGCCGGGCCGGTGCGTGCGTTGCTGGGCGATGCCGATGAAACCGTTGCCGAAGCGGCCCGCTGGGCGCTGGGCGAACTGGAAGGGGTTACATCAGTTCCTTGAGCGGAACTTCAGCATTGGCGAGCGCTTCGGGCGTAATGGCCAGTCCGGCTTCGACCAGCTTGCGGCCCTGCACATAATCCTTCATCGCATTGACGCAGTCGAGCGCGATGACCTTGCCACCCCTGAGATAGACCACCGAGAAGCTGCGGCTGGCCGGATCGCCGCGCAGCACCGTGGCGTCATGACCGATCGACAGGCCCGCGGCCGGACGCGTGAGGCCATACCGGTTGCGCCGGAACCAGGGCCGGGCGTGATAGGGCTCGCCCTTGCCGGTGATGTCCTTCGCGGCGGTGGTGGCCATGTCATTCGCGTTCTGCACCGATTCGAGCCGGATCACCGCACCTTCGGCGAAAGCGTTGGCATGCGCGGCGCAATCGCCGATAGCATAGATATCGGGCAGCGAGGTGCGGCAGAATTCGTCCACGTCCACGCCGTTGCCGCCTGCCGCACCCGCAGCGATCAGCGGGCCGACCGCAGGCACGATGCCAATGCCCACAACGACCATGTCAGCGGGCAGCACCTGACCATCGACCAGCTTTACCCCGGTGACCTTGTCATCGTTGCCGACCAGGCAATCCACCTGCACTTCAAGCCGCAGGTCGACGCCCTTGGAGAGATGCTCGTTCTGGTAGAAGCTGGACAGTTCTTCCCCGGCAACGCGCGCCAGCACGCGCGGCAGCGCTTCGAGCAGGACTACGTTGCAGCCGAATTTGGTCAGGACCGCCGCTGCTTCGAGGCCGATGTAGCCGCCCCCGATGACGACTACATTTTTCGCGCCGGCATCCAGTTCAGCCATCATCCGGTCCGCGTCGGCCCGGTCACGTACGCCATGCACGCCGGCGAGATCCGCCCCCGCGCAGGACAGGCGGCGCGGATCGCCGCCGGTTGCCCAGATCAGCTTGCCATATTCGACGGTGGAACCGTCCGCCAACGTGAGTTTATGTGCGCCCGGATCGACTTCAGTAACGGTGGAGCCGAGCATCATGCCGACCTGCTTGTCTTCCCAGAACTTGGCCGGACGAATGCAGATTCGTTCGAATTCCTTTTCGCGAGCGAGATATTCCTTCGACAGCGGTGGCCGCTCATACGGAATATCGGCATCGCGCCCGATCATCAGGATCGAACCCTCAAACCCGTTTTGCCTCAGGGCAATGGCGGCCTGTGCGCCACCATGACCCGCTCCCACGATTACGACATCTGCTTTATTCATGAGTCGCGGATTCGGCCCAAATACACGCGCCGTCAAGATCAAGCCGCCAGCACAATCCCGATTTTTCGCCGGTTTCGCGGGTTTGCAGGGACGTTCAGGTGAGTGCCTGCATCGTCAGTTCGAGCGAGCGGCGACGCGCCGCAGGCTCGAAGGTGACGCCTGCGATGATCAGCTCGTCCGCCCTGGTGCGTTCCACGAACCGGCTTACAGCGGCGCGCACCGTCGCCGGGCTCCCCACGGCGCTGGCCTGGCCGATATGGTCCAGCATGGCCTGCGCCTTGACTGGCAGGCCGGTGCGATAGCCCGCGACGGCCGGCTGGACCTTGGGGGTCAACCCGCTGCGAATCGCCACGAACATTTGTTCCTGTGAAGAGGCGAGCGTTTGCGCCTCTTCATCCGTTTCCGCGGTAAAGACGGTCATCGCGGCCATAGCGTGTGGCTTGTCCAGTGTGCTGCTCGGCCGGAACTCGCGCCGGTAGATCCGCAGCGCTTCGTCCAGTTGGGCGGGCGCGAAATGCGAGGCGAAGGCATAGGGCAAACCCAGCATTGCGGCGAGCTGCGCGCCGAACAGGCTGGAGCCAAGCATCCACATTTCGACTGCCGCGCCGGTTCCGGGGACCGGAGCAATCGGCATCCTGGGTTCGCCACTGAAATAGGCGCGCAACTCCGCCACGTCCTGCGGGAAATATTCCGAGGCGCCGGCGATATCCTTGCGCATGGCGTTGGCGATGCGCCCGTCCGCCCCCGGCGCGCGGCCCAGACCCAGATCGATGCGCCCCGGGAACAGCGCGTCCAGCGTGCCGAATTGTTCTGCGATCACGAACGGGTTGTGATTGGGCAGCATGATCCCGCCAGCGCCGATACGGATGGTCGAGGTAGCATGTCCGACATGCGCCAGCACGACCGCCGTCGCCCCGCCGCCAATCCCGTCCATGCCGTGATGTTCGGCGATCCAGAACCGCTTGTAG
>CAZWEY010000211.1:0-4017 GCA_964632055.1 uncultured Sphingomonadaceae bacterium | reverse complement strand
TCCAGCGTCGCCGCGAAGGCAAGCCCCAGCACATCGCGGTTCTGCGCGGGGTCAATCACGCCATCGTCCCACATGCGCGCGGTGGCGTAATAGGGATTGCCCTCATCCTCATATTTCTGGCGGATCGGGGCCTTGAAGGCCTCAGCCTCATCCGGCGTCCATTTCTCCGCATCGCGGTGAACGGTGGCCAGCACGCTCGCCGCCTGTTCGCCGCCCATCACGCTAATCCGGGCGTTGGGCCAGGTGAACAGAAAGCGCGGCTGATAGGCGCGCCCGCACATGCCGTAGTTGCCCGCACCGAAGCTGCCGCCGATCAGGACCGTGACCTTGGGCACGCTCGCGGTCGCGACGGCGGTGACCAGTTTCGCGCCATGCTTGGCGATGCCCTCGGCCTCATATTTGCCGCCGACCATGAAGCCGGAGATATTCTGGAGGAACAGCAGGGGAATGCGCCGCTGGCAGGCCAACTCGATGAAGTGCGCGCCCTTCTGCGCGCTTTCGCTGAACAGGACGCCGTTGTTGGCGAGGATCGCCACCGGCATGCCCCATATCCGGGCAAAGCCGCAGACGAGAGTGGTGCCGTACAGCGCCTTGAACTCGTGGAATTCGCTGCCATCGACGATCCGCGCGATGACTTCGCGCACGTCATAGGGCGCACGCACGTCGGTCGGAACGATGCCATACAGCTCTTGCGGATCATATTTCGGCGGCAGTGGATCGGCGATGTCGATATCCACGGACTTTACGCTGTTGAGAGTCGCCACGATGTCACGCACGATCAGTAGCGCGTGTTCGTCATTTTCGGCGACATGATCGACGACGCCTGATTTGCGCCCGTGCGTCTCTGCGCCGCCCAGTTCCTCGGCGGTGGTGACCTCGCCGGTCGCGGCCTTCACCAGCGGCGGCCCGGCGAGGAAAATCGTGCCCTGGTTGCGCACGATCACGCTTTCGTCCGACATGGCCGGGACATAGGCACCGCCAGCGGTGCAGCTGCCCATGACGCAGGCGATCTGGGGGATGCCTTGCGCCGACATCTGCGCCTGGTTGTAGAAGATGCGGCCGAAATGCTCGCGGTCGGGGAAAACCTCTGCCTGATGGGGCAGGTTGGCACCGCCGCTATCGACCAGATAGATGCACGGCAGGCGGTTTTCCACGGCCACTTCCTGCGCGCGCAAGTGCTTCTTCACCGTCATCGGGAAATAAGCGCCGCCTTTTACCGTGGGATCGTTGGCGACGATCATGCATTCGCGGCCCGACACCCGACCAATACCGCCGATCACGCCGGCTCCTGGCGCGCCATCGGGCACATGGCTGGTGCCGTACATGCCGTTAGCTGCCAGAGCGCCAATCTCGAGAAACGGCGATCCCGGGTCAAGCAGACGGTGGACCCGGTCGCGGGGCAGCAGCTTGCCGCGTGAAAGATGCCGTTCCCGCGCCGCATCCGATCCGCCCAGCGCGGCGGCCGCCATCTTTTCCCGCAAGGTGGCTGCCAGTGCGCGGTTGTGTGCAGCATTGGCGGCAAAATCGGACGAGCCGACATTGGCCAGGCTCTTGATGACGGTCATACGCCCAGCAACTCCCGTCCGATCAGCATGCGCCTGATTTCGTTGGTGCCGGCACCGATATCCAGCAGCTTGGCGTCGCGCATGAAACGCTCGACCGGCCAGTCCTTGGTATAGCCGGCACCGCCCAGCGCCTGTACCGCCTCAAGCGCAACCTTCATCGCGTTCTCGCTGGCCAGCAGGATGGCACCGGCGGCGTCAAAGCGGGTGGTCTTCCCGGCATCGCAGGCGCGAGCCACCGCATAGACATAGGCACGCGCGGAATTGAGCGCGACATACATGTCGGCAACCTTGGCCTGCATCAGTTGGAACGCCCCGATCGGCTTGCCGAACTGCTTGCGTTCGCGAAGATAGGGCAGGACGACGTCCAAGCAGGCCTGCATAATGCCCAGCTGGATGCCTGCGAGCACGGTGCGTTCATAGTCAAGGCCCGACATGAGAATGCCGACGCCGCCGTTCAGCGGACCCATTACATTCTCGTCTGGCACTTCGCAGTCGTCGAACACGAGTTCAGCAGTTGGCGAGCCGCGCATGCCCATTTTGTCGATCTTCTGGCCAATCGAGAAGCCGGGCATGTCCTTTTCGATGATGAAAGTGGTGATGCCGCGCGATCCCTCGCCGGTCTTGGCATAGACGACCAGCGTGTCCGCATAAGGGGCGTTGGTGATCCAGAACTTCGTGCCGTTAAGGACATAGCGATCACCTTTCTTGTCGGCCCGCAGCTTCATCGAGACGACGTCCGAGCCCGCGCCAGCTTCCGACATGGCGAGGCTGCCGACATGCTCGCCCGAAATCAGCCTGGGAAGATACCGGCTTTTCTGCTCGGCATTGCCCCACCGCCGCAACTGATTGACGCACAGGTTCGAGTGCGCGCCGTAACTCAGGCCGATCGAGCCGGACGCCCGCGCGATTTCTTCCTGCGCCACGACATGTTCGAGATAGCCCAGCCCCAGACCGCCGTCCGCTTCATCGACAGTGATCCCATGCAGGCCGAGCGCGCCCATTTCGGGCCAAAGCTCACGCGGGAACCAGTCTTCGGCATCGATCCGCGCGGCGAGCGGGGCGATCCGCGCAGCCGCAAATCTTTGGGTAGTGTCGCGAATGGCGTCTGCCATCTCACCGAGCGCAAAGTCGAAGCCTGCCATCATCCACTCCTGTTATTATGGCCGCAGATAAAGCATCAGACCAACAAAGAAAAATTGAAAACCGCGAAAGCATGGCATAGACGATATCTATGATAGATCGCTATTTGCTCCGCTATTTCCTCGCCGTGATCGACCATGGCAATTTCTCCAAAGCGGCTGCCCAGTGCAATGTCTCGCAACCCACCCTGTCGGTCGGCATTGCCAAGCTGGAACGACTTTTGGACAGGCCACTGTTCAACCGCACCAACCGCCGGGTGGAACTGACTGAGGCGGGCGCGCTTCTGGCGGTTCACGCGCGCAGGATCGAGGGAGACTTCAACCTGTTCGAGCGGTCGATGATGGAAGCTCCGGCACGACGGACTCTGCGTATCGGCGTGCTCACAACCATTCCTTCATCATGGGTCGCGGCCTTTGCGCGGTCATTGGCGCGGGCGTCAGTGGAAGAGCGGGTCGAACTTGTAGAAGGGCGCGAACGCGACCTGGTCGAGCGTCTGGGCCGTGGTCGGATAGAGGCCGCCCTGACCATTGTACGGGAAGAAAATGGTCGTTTTGAAAGCGAGATCCTGTGCAGCGAAGGCTATTCGCTCGCCCTTCCGATCGACCATCCGCTTGCAAGCGAAACGATCATTCCCGCCGAATTGCTCGCCGACAATGTGATGATCGTCCGACGGCACTGCGAGGTCCTTGCCGAAACGAGCCAGCACTTTACCAGTCGTGGTGTCCGCCCCTTTTTTGCGGCACGAACAACGAACGACGATCGTGCTCTGGCACTGGTCGCGGCAGGCTTGGGGGTTACGGTCATGCCTGACGGTTTTACGGCCGCTGGCGTATCACGGCCCAAGTTGGCGGGTTTTGACTTAAGGCGCGATATAGGGGTGATGTATGCGCCGCATTTCGGGATGCCATACGATCAGGAAAGCCCGACGTTTTCTGCGCTTCGTAAATCGATTACTTGTCATGGCCGCTGAGTTGATCGATAACCACCACAGATCCAAAAGAGAAAGGCCTAGCCGCCAACATTACAGTTGCACATTGGGTCAAGCTCTGAATCAATAGGTCTCCAGGGTAAGGAGGCTGTGGATGACGGGTGCATCAATCGCGAGGCGCTGCCTGAAGCAACCAAACCACCTCTGGTCACATGCGTACGTTCGTGGTTGTGTCACCGGGCACCGCATTCTGTAGCTGTACTGTTCCCCGTCAGCACCTATGGCACAAAATTGAGGTTGTGATTTAAGGAGGATTTGGCTCTCGTCGTAGTGACGAAGGAACGAAGATGAGACCCAAATCCTCAAAACCCAAAGCGAGTGCTG
>CAZWEY010000210.1:0-4042 GCA_964632055.1 uncultured Sphingomonadaceae bacterium | reverse complement strand
TTGCCGCTGAGTTCAATCGAGGCGCAGATGAACTCCCAGAAGTCGACCGCGGTCTGGTCGGCGTTCGGGCTGTCGTGCAGGATCCGGTAGAGCGGATGGTCGGTTGCGACTGTCCGCGCTCCGCCTCGGGTCCGGTAGACCATGAGCGGCAGCGAAGCGATCGTACCGGCGAGCAAGTTGACGCAGGCCCAAGCCGAGGCGAGCCCCAGCACGGAAGCACTCGAGACCAGTTCACCGGTCGTGGTCGTGCGGCCACCGACGGCTTGCACCAGCCGGGGGTCTGTGAGGCCGATGGAGCGCGCGAGGTAGCCCAGCGCCTTTTGAAATAGGTTCATGCCAGGCTCTTCAGCCAGTCATCGATGGAGCCGGAGGTGTCGCCTGCCATCGCTGCCCCCACTGCCATGCACAGCGCGACCGCTGCATCGATCTTGTTGATGGCCCGCTGTTTGGAGAGCCACTTGTTGTCCCAGCGGTCGGTCTCGGTGACCGCCGACATCATCGCGGAAATGAGAACCGGATTGCGTCTGAGCCGGATGCGCCCTTCAAGGATCAATTCTTCCAGGTGTCTAAGCGAGCCCGGCATCCAGAGGCCTTCGGTCATCTCGCCCGCAGGTTTGGCCCGCTTGGTGCCGCCCTGCGGATGCTCAACAAAGGACAAATCGAGCCCGAGTTCGGCGACTTCTTCTTCAAACCGTCGGAAGGCGTAACGGTCGTAAGCGACCGCCTCGACCCGAAAGTCCGATGCCATTTCGGCCAGCGCCTGCGCCACATGGCGAAAGCTGATGTTCTCGCCGGCCGGAGCATTCAGAAACCCGTCTGCGACCCAGAGGTCGTAGGGCTGCTTGTCCCGCAGTACCCGCGCCGACAGCGTATCGCCGGGCGTCCAGACCTCGACCCATGCATCAAAGCAGGGTTTGCCGTCCTTCTCGCCACTGCGCTGGACCGCTGCCAGCGCGGTCAAATCCCGGTTCTGGCTGAGATCGAGCCCGAGCCAGACGGACCCACCAACTTTGGGCTCGAATTCTGCCAGCAGCGGCTCGAGCGTGGCCCGCGCCATCCAGGCGGTTTCGGCATCGGTCCACACGCAAAAGTGAAGCCGGAGGATGCCATTCAATTGTCCCGGGATGGCTTTCGCCTGCGCCACGACCTCCGAGAGGTATTGCTCCGTGATCGTGACGCCGAGGAGTGGGTTCGCCTTGATCCAGCAACTGGGGTCGGTCAGCGGGTCGTCGCCCTCGTCGAGCGCGCAGACGTAGCTAAACGTCGTGTCGTCGATGACCTGGCCCAGAAAGGTTGGGTCGGTCACCGCATCGGGATTGCCAGCCGCCACCCGGATCGCGTGTTCGTGTTCCTCCCATGCGACCGAATTGCGGTCAGAGCCCGAGTTAGTGATCATGAACAGCAGCGGATCGCGGCGGAATTTGAAGCCGCGCTCCAGCATCTCGATGATCGAGCGATCCGGAAGCTCGTGGACCTCGTCCGCCAGTACAAAATAAGGCCGCGGGCCCGAGCCGGTCTTGCCCGTGTCGCGCGACACCGGGCGAAAGAAACTCCCGCTGGCCAGATGCGCGATGTTGAACTCGCGTCCCGGTCCGCCCGAGAACTCCAGCCGCCGGGCCAAAGCCGGCGATTGCCGGACCATCCGCACCGCGTCGCGAAACAGGATGTTGGCCTGCTCCTTCTTGGCCGCGGCCGCGTAGATCTGGGCGCCTGCCTCTTTGCAGGCCGTCATCCCGTAAATGCCGATGCCGCCGGCAACCGGCGACTTCCCGTTGCCCTTGCCCTGTTCGATGTAGGCGCGGCGGAAGCGGCGGCGACCGTCCTTGCGCTTCCAGCCGAACAACGAGCCGACGATGAACGCCTGGCTCGGCTCCAAACGGAAAGGCTCGCCTTCGAACTGGCCCTCGGAAAGTTTCAGCACCTCCTCGAAGAAGGCGAAGGCGTGATTGGCCGCATCGTGGTCAAACCAGATGCCGTCCTTGCGCTTCAGGTCCGCGATGTGGCGTTTGCAGGCATTGCGAACATGTGGTCCCGCGACAATCTCGCCTGAGACCACCGCCTTGGCATAAGCCAATGTGCGGTCAGGCGAAGAAGCGGTCGGCGGGGTCCGTGCCTTCTTCTGGCGGCTGGGCCGCGATCCTGCTCCTGGCACTCGGCGTCATCCCGAATTCTGCGGCGTAACGCATCATGTCCGCCGCCGCCTTGTTGGCGGTGCCCACCAGCGGGTTCTGGATCGCATTGCCGTTCGATGTCTTGATCATGAGGCCGCCGGTCAGCTGGTCCTTTTCGGCCATCTTGGCGATTGCCCGTTCGGCCTGGACCCAGCGGCCATAGGCCATGGCGTAGGCAGCGAGCGCCGCCCGATCGATCTCGGAGAGGATCCCGAGATTGTAGAGCTCGGTTGCAACCCGGTTCCATTCTTCAACCGCGTCGGTGGTCAAATGGTGGGGGGGCACGGGGATGGCAGCCTTGGCCTTGGCCTCCTTGCGGTTCAGCGTCCGCTTGCCGGGGTTACCCGTGACCAGCTTCAGATGGGTTGGCTTGGGTTTTGTTCCGGGTTTCATGGCCGAGCGCCTTCCTCTATGTCTCGCGCCTGACCAGTACAAAGCCTCCAAAACCCGGGGACACGACGATATTTGAATTTCTGATCATGACCGCTGCCGCAGTGATTGCACCGCAAGGCACGACGTTTACTTGCACGCCGACCCGGGTCTGGGACGGCGATGGGCCGGTCTGGTGCGCCGAAGGTCCGCGTATTCGCCTGTCCGGCATCGCTGCGCGTGAAAGCGACGGTAGCTGCAGATCCAATCAGCCATGCCCGCGTGCCTCAGCGGAAGAAGCTCGAGATGCGCTGGTCAGGCTGATCGGCCGCCCGGTTGGGGTGTCGCATGAAGGGCATATTCTTGTAAGCGGTCCGGCAATGGAGTGCCGCTCTGAAGGAGGCGCCGGTGGTTCCCGAACCGCAGCTTGGTGCGTGTCGCCAAAATCTGGCGATATCTCTTGCGCAATGGTCAGGGGTGGTTGGGCTCTGCGATGGGATCGGTACTGGCGGGGTCATCGCTGCTGACGATCTCGGCTATTTCATTGAAAGTCCGGCCGTCACCCTCAAGGGTGGCAGCCATTCCGGTAAAATCTTGCCAGCGCTTGATGGCAACATCGACGTAAGCCGGGTTTAGCTCGATCGCGTGAATTGATCGGCCCGTCATTTCGCCGGCGATGATTGTGGTGCCCGAGCCCGAGAATGGCTCGTAGACAGCTTGGCCAGGGCTGGAATTATTCTCGATCGGACGCTTCATGCACTCGACCGGCTTCTGGGTGCCGTGACCCGTCTCGTTCTTCTTGGGCTTGGCGATATGCCAGACTGTGGTCTGCTTGCGGTCGCCAGCCCAATGGCCCTTCGCGCCCTTCTTCACTGCATACCAGCAGGGCTCATGCTCCCAGTGATAATCGCCGCGCGAGAGGACGAGCTGGCCTTTGTCCCAGATGATCTGGGAGCGGAGCATTAGGTCGCAGGCCGCGAGGCTGTCGCCGACTACACCGGCATAAAGACCAGCGTGCCAGACGTAGGCTACATCGCCCGGGAACAGTGCCCACGCCTCGCGCCAGTCGGCCTTGTCGTCGTTCAGAACCTTGCCCTTGGCGGTCCCGGAAGCCGCAACCCCGGCCTTTTCGCGCCAGGCGGGATCATATTCTACGCCATAAGGCGGATCGGTGACCATCAGGTGTGGCGAGACGCCGTTCAGCGCCTTAGCCACTGTGTCGGCATCGGTGCTGTCGCCGCAGACCAGGCGGTGTTTGCCGAGCAGCCAGACATCGCCGGGTTTGGCGATGGGGTCGATGGGCGCTTCGGGGATCTCGTCAGGATCGGTCAGGCCGTCGGTCTTCTCGGCCAGCAGCTTGCCGAGCTCGTCGTCCGAGAAGCCGGTCAGCATCAGGTCGAAGTCGAAGCCCTGCAGATCGCCGAGTTCAACGGCGAGCAGTTCGAGGTCCCAGCCAGCGTTCAGCGCCAGCTTGTTGTCGGCAATGACGTAGGCCTTTTTCT
>CAZWEY010000209.1:0-4083 GCA_964632055.1 uncultured Sphingomonadaceae bacterium | reverse complement strand
AGCCCCTGCCGCGCGCTGCGCCTTGCCAGCGGACTTCTCCACGCAATCACGATGATCCGAAATGGTCGAAATGTACTCTAGAAAGCGGCCTGCGCCAGCCGCGCGCGCGCTTCGGCCTCGCCGATGATCGGCAACAGAGCCGCCATGTCCGGGCCATGGTCGCGACCGGTCAGGGCCTGGCGCAACGGCAGGAACAGCGCCTTGCCCTTGCGGCCGGTGGATTCCTTCAAAGCCCCCGTCAGCTCCTGCCAAGGGTTCTCGTCCCAATGCAGCGCCTCGAATGCAGTGGCAAGAAACGCCTTCGTTTCAGCATCGAAGACAGGTTGATCGACCGGGCCGGTGACCACCGCCCACCAATCCTTCGCCTCGTCGATATGGGCAATATTGGGCCGGATCGCATCCCATGCAGCCTCGCCCATGCCGGCGGGCAAGAGATGCCCCACGCGGGCAAAGGGCAGGCGATGAACGATCGCCGCATTCACCCGGTGCAATTCCGCATCGTCAAACCGCGCCGGCGCGCGGCCGAAACGGGAAAGATCGAAGCTCGCCACCAGCGCATCGATATCGAGCGAAGGGTCGACCGGGTCGGACGTCCCCAGCCTTGCCAGCAATGCCACCAGCGCTTCGGGCTCGATGCCATCTTCGCGCAACTGCCCGATGCCCAATGCGCCGAGCCGCTTGGACAGCTTGCCTTCAGCCCCGGTCAGCAGCGCCTCATGGGCAAAGCGCGGTGGCTCGGCACCCAGCGCAGTAAACATCTGCAGCTGCGTCGCCGTGTTCGAGACGTGATCTTCGCCGCGCAAGACATCGGTCACGCCCATCTCGATATCGTCGATCGCGGAAGGCAGCATATAGAGCCATGATCCGTCAGCCCGGCGGATCACCGGGTCCGACATCTGGCCCGCATCGAAATGCTGCTTGCCCCTGATGCCGTCAGTCCATTCGATCGGCTGATTGCGGTCGAGCAGGAAACGCCAATGCGGCTGCTCGCCTGCTGCTGCCTTTGCCGCATGATCGGCCTCGCTCAGTTCCAGAGCGGCGCGATCGTAGATCGGCGGCAGACCCCGCCCGAGCAATATCTTGCGCTTAAGCTCCAGCTCCTGCGCGCTTTCATAGCAGCGATAGACCCGGCCTTGTTTCACCAACCGGGCAAATTCGCGCTCGTAAAGCTCGAAACGTTGAGACTGTCGCACCTCGCCATCGGGCGCCATGCCAAGCCAGGCCAGATCCTCGCGGATCGCATCGACGAAATGCTCCCGGCTCCTCTCTCCATCGGTATCGTCGATGCGCAACAGAAACCGCCCGCCGGCCTTTTTCGCCAGCAACCAGTTATGCAGCGCGGTGCGGATATTGCCGACATGAAGGTGGCCCGTGGGGGACGGGGCGAAGCGGGTGATTATGGTCATCAGGCCGAACGGAAACTATGAGTGATGGGATAGCGGCGGTCGCGGCCGAAATTGCGGCTGCCCAGCTTCACGCCCGGTGGGGCCTGACGGCGCTTGTATTCCGCCAGATGCAGCAGACGCTCGATCCGTTGCACGGTTGCGTGATCCTGCCCTTCGGCAACCAGCTGATCGACGCTTTTTTCATGCTCGACCAGCCCCATCAGGATCGCATCGAGCACCGGATAGGGCGGCAGCGAATCCTCGTCCTTCTGGTCTGCGCGCAATTCGGCGCTGGGCGGTTTGGCGATGATATTGTGCGGGATCACCTCTCCGGCCGGGCCAAGCCCGATCCGGGGAACATGCCTGTTGCGCCATTTGCTTATGGCAAAAACGGTCATCTTGTAGGCGTCTTTCAGCGGATTATAGCCGCCCGCCATATCGCCATAAATGGTGGCATAGCCCACGCTCATTTCGCTCTTGTTGCCGGTGGTCAGCAGCATCGGGCCATATTTGTTGGACAGCGCCATCAGCGTGACCCCGCGAATACGCGACTGGATGTTTTCCTCGGTGGTATCAGGCGCCTTGCCAGCGAATTCAGGCGCCAGCATCGCACCAAAGGCTTCCACGGCCGGCTCGATCGGGATGATCGAATAACGGCAACCCAGCGCCTCGGCGCAAGCCTTGGCATCATCAAGGCTTGACTGGCTGGTATAGCGGCTGGGCATCATCACGCACCACACCCGGTCCGCTCCCAGCGCATCGACCGCGATGGCCGCACAGGCAGCACTGTCGATCCCGCCCGAAAGGCCCAGCACCACACAAGGAAACCCGTTGCGGTTCACATAGTCGCGCAAGGACAAGACCATCGCGCAATAAATGTCTTCGGGATGATCGGCGAGCGAGGCCACCTCGCCGCGGTCACAGTTCCAGCCCGACGCCGTGCGGGTCCAGTTGGTCGAGACGATCTGCTCTTCCCAGTCGAGCATCTGCACGGCCAGCCGCCCGTCGCCATTGACGACAAAGCTCGCCCCGTCGAACACCAGCTCGTCCTGCCCGCCAACCCGGTTGAGATAGGCGAGCGGCAGGCCAGTATCGGCAGCGCGGCGGCGCGCGACATCTTCGATGCGCAGCGTGTCCTTGTCCACCTCATAGGGGCTGCCATTGATGCAGATGAACAGGCCCGCCCCGAAATCGGCCAGATGGCGGCAGACATCGGGCTGCCAGATATCCTCGCAGATCGGCAGACCAAGCATGGAGCCGCGAAAGATTACCGGTTCGGGCAGGGGGCCCGGCGTAAACAGGCGCTGCTCGTCGAAAGTGCCGTAATTGGGCAATTCATGCTTGAAACGCACCGCGGTCACCCGTCCGCCATCGAGCATGGCGACGCCATTATGCAGCGCCCCGTCGCGCACAAAGGCGCTGCCCACCAGCATGGCCGGGCCGCCATCGCCTGTGACCAGAGCCATGCATTCCAGCTCGGCCTGCGCCCGTTCCACCAGAGCGGGCTTCAGGATCAGATCTTCGGGCGGATAGCCGATCAGCTGCATTTCCGGGAACACGACAAGATCCGCTGCACCGGCCCGGCTGCGCACCTCGAGCATGGCGCTGGCGTTGCCGCCGATATCGCCCACGCGCTGGTTGAGCTGGGCAAGGGTAATGGAAAGCGTGTCTGCCATTAGCGCTGTCTAGAGGGCGCGTGACACCTCGGCAATCGGACAAAAACAAAAACCCCGCCGGATCGCTCCGGCGGGGTTTCTGATTTGACCGGGAGGTGGCGCGGCTTATTCGGCCTCGTCATCCTTGATCAGATACTCGCCCGCATCGGCGTCGGTGCCGTGGGTCTCGCCCTCGACTGCTGCCAGCGGATCATCGCCAATGGCTGCTTCGGGGCCCTGGGCCAGTTCGGCTTCATGCTCTTCCTCGGCGCTGTCCGGCGCGATCAACGCTTCCTGCAGGCGGCGATATTGCGCGCGCAGCGCTGCATCGCGGCTGGAAGCGGCAACCCGCAGACGGTTCATGCCGGCGCCGGTGCCTGCCGGGATAAGCCGGCCGACGATCACGTTTTCCTTCAAACCGATCAGCGAGTCCTTCTTTCCTTCCACGGCCGCCTGGGTCAGCACGCGGGTGGTTTCCTGGAAGGATGCGGCCGAGATGAACGAGCGGGTCTGGAGCGACGCCTTGGTGATGCCCAGCAGGATCGGCTTGCCCGACGCGGGCTGCTGGCCCTTGGCAAGCTTGGCGTTGACCTCGTTCATTTCCTCCAGATCGACTTCTTCGCCAGGCAGAAGCGTGGTGTCGCCACCATCGGTGATCTCGACCTTCTGCAGCATCTGGCGAACGATCACCTCGATGTGCTTGTCGTTGATCTTCACGCCCTGCAAGCGATAGACTTCCTGGATTTCGGCGACGAGATATTCGGCCAGCGCTTCCACGCCCATCACCTCTAGGATGTCGTGCGGATCAGGGCTGCCGGAAATCAGATTGTCGCCCTTCTTGACGTAGTCGCCTTCCTGGACGTCGATCACCTTCGACTTGGGGATCAGATATTCCACCGGATCGCCATCCTCGGGGATGATCGCAATCTTGCGGTTGGCCTTGCGCCAGTAATTAAAAAATCTAATTAACTGAACCTTGCCATGCTGGCAAAGTTGTTTCACTTAATACGTTTGTCTTCCAGCCTAGGTTAACTTTTTCAACA
>CAZWEY010000208.1:0-4110 GCA_964632055.1 uncultured Sphingomonadaceae bacterium | reverse complement strand
GCATGGGATAACGCCTGCATTGGTAACTGGCTCGAGCCCGAGCTAGAGCTGGTCAAGAACGCCGTCTCAGCAGGCAAGCCTGTGCTGGGTATCTGCTTTGGTGGTCAACTCATTGCCCGCGCCATGGGTGGAACCGTGGGCCCTGCACCACAGTTCGAAATTGGTTGGACCAACATCTGGAGTGACCGCCCCGAGCTCGTCTCGAACGGTCCCTGGTTCCAGTTCCACTATGACCGCTTCACTGTTCCTCCTGGTGCGGTGGAGATTGCACGCAACCCAGCAGCACCCCAGGCTTTCATCATCAACAAGACCTTGGCTGTTCAGTTCCACCCTGAGCTGGAGTCACCAGGTCTCAAGGGATGGCTGGACTGGGGCGGCGATAAGAAGGTGATCGAGGCAGGCCTCGATCCCGTCATCCTGCAGGCCCAGACCGTTGCTGAAGATTCAGCAGCCGAGAAGCGCACCTATGCTCTCGTTGACGCTTACTTGAAAGACGTCGCCGTACTTATTTAGCGGCAAACGCCTTCACCTGCTCAGCAAAAGCTGAGGCAGTTTCGTGTGCCTGGCGACGGTACTCGAGGAAGTTCTCGTGGCTCAGGCGTGCCTGCTCGTCCACATCCTTACCCTCTTTCACGAAGGAAGAACGGTAGCTGGTCAACCATGCCAATTGCTGGTTGAGCCCAACCTCGATGTGGAACTGGGTTGCCCAGGCAGCTGAGCCCACGCGGAACGCTTCGATGATGCCATCGGTTTCACCCAAGATCGCCACGTTCTCGGGCAGGGTGTAGCTGTCGTAGTGGAAGTGAAAAGCAGCCAGTGAGTCACCCAGCTTGGAGAGCACAGGGTCACTCTTGGCTTCTGGCTTCATCTCGACCTGGGTCCAACCCAGCTCGGGAACAGGGGAAGGCTTGAAATCTCCTCCGGCAACCGAGGCCAAGATCTGTGAGCCAAAGCACAGTCCAAAGAAGGGGGTCTCGGTTTCCAGCGCATACTCGACGATCTTGCGCTCATACTGCATCCACTCGAGGTCAGGCTCGTCCATGATGCCGTTGTGAGCGCCCAAGGAAATGATTCCTGAGTACTTCGAGAGCTCATCGAGTGCGGGGCGTGAGTCAAAGTCTTTGGCAGCGTCCCAGGTGTCCAGGAACAATCCTGCTTCCGCCAAGGGGGCGGCAAATTCGTTGAGGTTGTCATCGAGGTCGTGAACAATAACGAGAACGCGAGGTGCAGTCATGGGTATCAGCCTAAGTCAGCGGGGAAGAGTTGTGTGAGGGAAAAGAAGAACGGCTCCCCGTAAGTGGGAGCCGTTCTGCAGGAGGCCACACGAGGGTGAGACGTCCCTCGTTGTGTGAAGTCCTAGCGCGTGGTGACCTTGACGGGCATGCGCTTGATGCCGTGAACGAAGTTCGAACGCAGGAAGTCAACTTCACCGGTGCGCTCAACCTTGTCGACGCGGCTGATGAGTTCTTCGAACATGACGCGCAGCTCGATGCGTGCCAGAGAGTTACCCAAGCACATATGGGGGCCACCGCGACCGAAGGTCACGTGCTCGTTGGGGTTACGCGTGACATCCATCTTGTTGGGGTTCTCGAAGACGGACTCGTCGCGGTTGCCGGAGGCAAACCAGGCGACCATCTTCTCGCCCTTCTTGATCATCTGACCGTTGAAGTCCACGTCCTTGGTCGCGGTGCGACGGAAGTGGTAGACGGGGCTGGCATAGCGGAGGAACTCTTCAACAGCCCAGGGGATCAGCTCTGGGTTCTCCTGGAGGAGAGCAAGCTGGTCAGGGTTGTTGATGAGGTTGTTCATGGTGTGAGTGATGGTGTGACGAGTGGTCTCGTTACCAGCTACAACCAAGAGCAGGAAGTTGGTGTGGAAGTCACGGTCTGACAGTGGGATGCCATCCGAAGGCTCTGAGTTGACTAGAACAGAAACCAGGTCGGTTCCGTTCTTTCCTAGACGCTGGCGACGAAGTTCGTCACCGTATTCGAACACCTCGAGAGCTGCGGGGGAGCGGAAAGGCAGGTTCTTGTATTGCTCGCTCTCCTCCGAGTTGATGAGAACGTCAGCGTGCTCAGGGTCAGAGAATCCAACCATGCGGTTACCCCAGTCAATGAGCTGACCGGTGTCGGAGTCGGGCACATCCAAGATCTTGGCGAGCACGCGAATGGGGAAGTCAGCGGCAACGTCTTCGACGAAGTCGAACTCGCCCTTGGCGAATGCATTGTCGAGGGTGCTGGCGGTGAGACCGCGAAGGAAGTTATCGTAGCGGGCAACAGCAGCAGGAGTGAATTCGAACTGAATCAGTCGACGCATGGCGCGGTGACGAGCACCGTCGGTCTCGAGAAGTGAACGGCGTGCTTCTTCTTGCTCGGGGGTAACTTCTTCGAGGTTGGTGAAGCGTTCGCTGGTGAAGGTCTCGGAGTCGCGGAGAACCTTCACGATGTCGTGGTAACGAGTGGCTGACCAGAAACCGCTGCCGTCTTCACCTTCGTCGCTGAAGTGTGCGGGAGTGTTGGTGCGGATTTCTTCAAACGCCGCCCAAGGGGCGCCGTTCTTAAACAGGTCCAGATCGGCCAAGTTGTAGGGCGACGATGGCTTCATCGAAGTCTCCTCGTTGAGATTGTTCGGATACGAATAATCTCAGGATAACCCCATCACCCGGAGGTAAGTCAAGTTCTTTCATGAGATGTCGCCACAGCTGGCATAAACTTGAGTCACATTCAACGGAAGAGAGAAATCATGGCAGGCAGTCACACCCTGGCTGAGACAGAGTCTCAGATCACCAGTCGCCTGAGCCACATGACCCTCGACTTCGAGGCCATGGCGGTCATGTCGAATCTCTTCCGTGCAGCCAGCGCCGTGCGCAACCACTTTGAGCGAAACGTGCTCGCAGAAAGCGGCCTGAGCTGGACTGCTTTCGTTGTGCTCTGGGTGACCTGGATCTGGGAACCTGCAGAAACTCGTGACATTGCCGAGGAAAGCGGAATCTCGAAGGCAACCCTGACCGGTGTTCTCAAGACCCTCGAGAAGATGGGCTTGGCAGAGCGTTCACGTAGTGAAGCTGATGGCCGTCTGGTGCTGGTGAACCTCACCGACAAGGGTCACAAGCTGATGGAGAAGCTGTTCCCTGCGTTCAATCGCCAGGAAATTGAAATCTCGTCCAACATTCCTGCCGCTGATCGCGGCCGCTTCGCAGACATGTTGCGTCTGCTCACCAACTACACCGAAGCGCAAGCAAAGTAGTTAGCGCAAAGCTCCATAGCTGGCAGCTTCGCTGACAAAGCGCTCAAAGAGTTCTGCCTGGGGCTTATTGGTGTCGTAGTTGTCCTCAGGGTGCCACTGCACGCCGAAGGCCCACCCAGCTGCATCGATCTTGATGGCTTCGACATCACCCTGGGCAGAGCGAGCAATCACTTCGAGACCCTCACCGAGAGTGTCAATGACCTGGTGGTGGTAGCAAGAGGCTTCCACAACCGGTGAGCTTAAGCCCATCTCGGAGTGATACTTCTCAATGGTCACCGGAGCAACATAGTGCTGGTGAGGCTCATCCATGTGCTGAACGAGTGTGCCACCACGAGCCACGTTAGTGATCTGGGTGCCACGGCAAATGGTGAGCACCGGCATACCGGTGCCGAGGGCATAGTTGACCAGGGAGATATCTACCTCGTCCGCCAGATCGTCCACGTCATAGACGTGATCGGATGAAATGTCTTGGCCATAGCTGCCGGGGTTCACATCAGCACCGCCGGGCATGAGCACGCCATCAATACCGTCGAGGCGCTCGGCCCAGTTACTGCCCGCAACGGGGAGGAAAGTCAAAGGCTCTCCGCCGGCTGCCCAGACTGCTTCGGCAAGTCGACGTGCGGTGATGACGGCGGCATAGCGCGTGGCAGAAGTGTTCTCTGCAAAGCGGGCAAGAATGGCGATTCTCGGGCGGGCCATCAGGCACCTTTCACAATAAAAAAGAACTTTTACCTTGTGTGACTTTTATATCCTAGTAATAATCATTAGTATACGAATGATTACTTCAACACAAAGATGTGAGGACATTGCCCATGACCACAATTAGCGTCGCCGGTGCCGAGATCGACACCCGCCACTACATTG
>CAZWEY010000207.1:0-4163 GCA_964632055.1 uncultured Sphingomonadaceae bacterium | reverse complement strand
CAAATCCGGCTGGGGTGCGCAACTTCACCCAGTGCGACAGCCTGCTGCTGGGCGCGCAATGCGGCGCGCATACCGTGCCCTATATAGAGGTGAAGAACCCGTCGGCCCAGATCGAGCATGAGGCGACCACCTCCAAGATTTCCGACGATCAGCTGTTCTACGCCATGCAGCGCGGTTTGGGTCAGGAAGAGGCCGTCGCCCTTATTGTCAACGGCTTCGCGCGCGAGGTGTTGCAGCAATTGCCAATGGAATTCGCGGTCGAAGCGCAGAAGCTGCTCGGCATCAGTCTCGAAGGCTCAGTAGGATAATCATGCTCCAGATCGATACTCTCCATGCCACCATTGCCGACAAGCCTATCCTCAAGGGCCTTTCGCTCACCATTAATCCGGGCGAGGTCCATGCGATCATGGGGCCGAATGGTGCGGGCAAGTCGACGCTCGGCTATACGCTGGGCGGGCGGCCCGGTTACGAGGTGACGGGGGGCAGCGTCAGCTTTGCCGGGCAGGATCTCCTTACCCTCGAACCGCATGAGCGAGCGGCGGCGGGTCTGTTCCTCGGTTTCCAGTATCCGGTTGAGATTCCGGGCGTCTCCTTTGTCCAGTTCCTGCGCGAATCCTTGAATTCCCAGCGCAAGACGCGCGGGCAAGAGGCGCTTTCGGGCGGCGAATTCCTCAAGCTCGCCAAGGAAAAGGCGGCGCTGCTGCGCATGGACATGGACATGCTCAAGCGCCCGGTGAACGTGGGCTTTTCCGGCGGCGAGAAGAAGCGCGCGGAGATGGTGCAGATGGGCATCCTCGATCCTAAACTGGCCATCCTCGACGAGACCGACAGCGGGCTCGACATCGACGCGCTCAGGATCGTTGGCGAAGGCATCAACGCGATCATGCGCAAGCCTGAAAAGGCGGTATTGCTGATCACGCATTACCAGCGCCTGCTGGATTACGTGAAGCCAGACTTCGTCCATGTGCTGGCCAATGGCCGCATTGTGAAGACGGGTGGCCCGGAGCTGGCGTTGCAGCTGGAAGAAGAAGGCTACGAGGCGGTTGCAGCGTGAGCGAGCTTGCTACCATCCCCACCACGCGCGACGAGGAATGGCGCTATGCCGATGCGGCGTGGCTGGCGGGTGCCGAACTGTCTCAGCTGGGCTGGACTGACATCGCGGTAGCACCAGGCGAAGCTTCGGTTGCAATGCGAACCATCACCGGCGGTGTAGAGCGGCTGCGTGTTCACGTCGGCAAGGGCAGCAGCTTTGCGTTATTCGCGGCCAATACCGGGGCTCCCTATGCCCGCCTCGAAGTCGAGGTGACACTCGCGAGCGGTGCGCATTTCGAGTTCGGCGCAGTGACGCTGGGCGGCGGCGAGGCGCGCCAGGAATTCGTCACCCGCGTCATTCATGCAGAGCCGGACGCCACCTCCAGCCAGGTGGTTCGTGCGGTGCAGTGGGGCCAGTCTGTCGGCAATTTCCTCGGCCGGGTCGATGTTGCGCGCGATGCGCAGCGCACCGATGCGGCGCAGAACTTCAAGGCGATCCTGCTGGAAAAGGGTGCCAGTGCCAACGCCAAGCCGGAACTCGAAATCTTTGCCGATGACGTCAAATGCGCTCACGGCGCTGCGATTGGTGCGTTGGACCAGACAGCCGCCTTCTACATGGCCGCGCGTGGCATCACGCCCGATGTCGCCCGCAAGCTCCTCGTCCGCGCGTTCGTTGCCGATGCCTTCGCCGCGATGGAGGATGTGCAGGCGCGCGAGGCCATGCTGGAGGCGGCGCTCTCTGCGCTTGACGAGGCGGTGGTATGAGCGGGACTGCAACCCTCGACCGTCGCGCCGAATTTCCGGGTCTTCTTACCCGCGATGGTCAGCCGTGGCACTATCTCGATACCGCCGCCACCGCGCAAAAGCCGCAAAGCGTGATTGACGCCATCGCACGCGCCATCGGCCCTGATTACGCGACGGTCCATCGCGGAGTCTATGCGCGATCGGCGGAAATGACGTTGGCCTTCGAGGCAGCTCGTCGTCGCGTTGCAAGCTTCATCGGCGGGCGCGAGGAGGAGGTGGTTTTCACCCGTGGTGCAACCGAGGCGATCAATCTGGTGGCGCAGACATGGGGCCAGCAGAATTTGAAGGCGGGCGATCGCATCCTCCTTTCCACGCTGGAACATCATTCCAACATCGTGCCGTGGCAATTGCTGCAGAGCCGCACCGGCGTTGCCATCGACGTCTGCCCGCTGACCGATGATGGCCGGATCGATCTTGATATGGCAGAGGCCATGCTGACCAGCGACCACAAGTTGTTGGCGCTGGCCCATGTTTCCAACGTGCTTGGCTCCACCCTCGACGTGCGCCGCGCGGCAGACCTTGCCCATTCGGTCGGAGCAAAGCTGCTTGTCGATGGTTGCCAGGCGGTGCCGCGCGTGAAGGTCGATGTTGCGGCGATGGATTGCGACTTCTACGTCTTTTCAGGCCACAAGCTCTATGGCCCGACCGGCATCGGCGCGCTGTGGGCGCATTCTGAAATCCTCGATGCCATGCCGCCTTGGCATGGCGGCGGTGCGATGATCGACCGGGTCACTTTTGAACGCACGACTTACGCGCCTGCACCCCAGCGGTTCGAGGCGGGAACACCCGCTATCGTCGAGGCGATCGGATTGGCCGCCGCGGTCGGTTATGTCGATGCGATAGGAGTCGATGCAATCGCCGCGCATGAGGCGGACATGGTGGCCAAGGCGCGCGGGGCGCTGTCCCCGATGAACGACATTCGTCTGTTCGGGCCGGAGGATTCGGCGGGCATTGTCAGCTTTGTGATGGAAGGGGTCCACCCCCACGATCTGGGTACCATTCTCGACGAGGAAAACGTGGCGATCCGTGCCGGACATCATTGCGCGCAGCCGCTGATGGACCACCTTGGCGTGGCAGCGACGGCGCGGGCCAGTTTCGGAATATACAACGATGAAGGCGATATCGCGGCGCTGATCCGCGGGATCGAGCGCACCAGGAGGATTTTCGGATGAGTGACGAGACCGCGAAAAGCTTCTCGGTCGAGGAGGTGGAGGCCGTGGCCGCCCCGCCGCGTGCGCGGGTGGACGATGCCGAAAGCGCCTCGGCCAAGCTCGAACGCAAGAAAGACTATCTCGAGGGCTTCCTTCAGGAGCGGCCTGCGCCAGCGAGCGCGGGCGAGCCGGGCGGCGCGACCTATGAAGCCGTGATCAATGCGCTGCGCGAGATTTTCGATCCCGAAATCCCGGTTAACATCTATGACCTCGGGCTGATCTACGGGGTCGAGGTGAGCGGCGATGGCGATGCCGTGGTCACCATGACGCTGACCACACCGCATTGCCCGGTGGCCGAATCCATGCCTGGCGAGGTGGAGCTGCGCGTAGCCGCCGTGCCCGGCATCCGCGATGCCGAGGTCAACCTTGTCTGGGATCCGCCCTGGGACCCGCAAAAGATGAGCGATGAAGCCAAGCTCGAGCTGGGTATGCTATAAAGGGGAAGGAGACAAACCATGACTACTCTCAAACCCCGGCCTGCCGCAGTGGCGCTCACCCCCTCCGCAGAGGGACGGATCGCCAGTTTGATGGCCAAGGCGCCCGCCGATGCGATTGGCGTCAAGCTTTCTACCCCGCGCCGGGGCTGTTCGGGGCTGGCCTATTCGGTCGATTATGTGACCGAGGCGAACCCGATGGACGAGAAGATCGAAACGCCGGGCGGCCTGTTCTTTATCGACGGGGCGAGCGTGCTCTATCTGGTCGGCTCGACCATGGACTGGGTGGAGGATGATTTCACCGCCGGTTTCACTTTTGCCAATCCCAACGCCAAGGGCAGCTGCGGCTGCGGCGAAAGCTTCATGGTCTGATTTCACCGCCTTAAGGCCGCAACGCATGATCCCCGGTTGACGTCCCTGCCATCGCTGGCCCGTCGCGCATCGACATAGGCGGCGCGGGGCTGCTCTCCTTGCGTAAAAGGATAGAGATAGACATCAAGCACGCAGGGCTTGCCGCGAAATTGCAGCTTGCGCGCATCGCCTTCGCGCACATCCAGATCAGGCGCGCCGAACAGTCTTTGCAGGCCGCTTGCATCCTTGCCGATCACCTCGTCCAGCCCCGGCGCTTTCAGCGTGCGAGGCGCCACAAAATCCGGCGCGCGTGGCGGTGCCGGGGCGGGGC
>CAZWEY010000206.1:0-4170 GCA_964632055.1 uncultured Sphingomonadaceae bacterium | reverse complement strand
CATGTCGCGGTGCGTCAGCTTGAACCAGGCGCGGGCGAAACATTCGGAGAAATAGGCCGGGTCCTTGTGAAACCGTTCCGAAATTTCGCGATAGGCCGGGTCGATCTTCATCGCCATGTCGGCATCGGTCATGATCGGGTTCAGGCGGATCGAGGGATCTTCCACGTCCACCGGCCTGTCTTCTTCCCGGATATTGACCGGCTCCCATTGCCATGCGCCGGCGGGGCTTTTCTTCAGCTCCCACTCATAGCCGAGCAACAGATCGAAATAGCCATTGTCCCATCGGGTGGGGTGCGTCGTCCAGGCGCCTTCGATGCCGCTGGTCACCGTATCGCGGCCCTTGCCCTTGCCGCCGGGGTTGGCCCAGCCAAACCCTTGCGCGTCCACGTCGGCCGCTTCGGGGTCCGGCCCGATCAGCGAGGCATCGCCGTTGCCATGAGCCTTGCCTACCGTGTGGCCACCGGCGGTGAGCGCCACGGTTTCCTCGTCATTCATCGCCATGCGGGCGAAGGTTTCGCGCACGGCTTGTGCTGTCTTCAGAGGGTCGGGCTTGCCGTTCACGCCTTCGGGATTGACGTAGATCAGACCCATCTGAACGGCCGCCAGTGGGTTTTCGAGCGAGGTTTCCTCCTCGCTGGCATAGCGGTCCTTGGCGAGCCACTCCTTTTCCGAGCCCCAGTAGACGTCCTTTTCCGGGTGCCAGATATCCTCGCGCCCGAAAGCGAAGCCAAAGGATTTCAGCCCCATCGTTTCATAGGCGATGGTGCCTGCCAGGATGATGAGATCGGCCCAGCTGATGGCGTTGCCGTATTTCTTCTTGATCGGCCACAGCAGGCGGCGTGCCTTGTCGAGATTGACATTGTCCGGCCAGGAATTGAGCGGGGCAAAACGCTGGTTGCCGGTGCCGCCACCGCCGCGTCCGTCGGAAATGCGATAGGTGCCCGCGGCATGCCATGCCATGCGGATCATCAACCCGCCATAATGGCCCCAGTCAGCGGGCCACCAGTCCTGGCTGTCAGTCATCAGCGCGGCGAGATCGCGTTTCAGTGCCGCGACGTCGAGCTTTTGCAACGCCTTGCGATAGTCGAAATCGGCGCCGAGCGGGTCGGTCTTGCGGTCATGCTGGTGGAGAATGTCGAGGTTGAGGCTGTTGGGCCACCATGCGGTAACCGATGTGGCCATCGAGGTTTGCCCGCCGTGCATGACCGGGCATTTGCTCTGGCTGTTCACGATGATTTCCTTTCCTGAGCTTTCGGGCGCCGCCACGGCTTCTGAGGAGAAGCGATGCAGCAAATCCGCTTGATGGGCCCGATATAAACCCGAATGATTAATCATCGAAACGCATAAAATGTGATATAAAGATCGCCTTAGTCGATCATTCTGTTGCTTGCCGCCTTGTGACCAAGCGCCTAGAGCCCGGCATTGTTGTCAGCTTTCAGGGACCAAGCCTGCCCATGTCCGATTATCCCCGCACCTCCGCCCTGATGCAGCGCGGCTGCGATTTCCTGGGCACGCGCCATGCCATATTGTGCGGCGCGATGAGCTGGGTTTCCGAGCGCAACCTTGTCTCGGCAATCAGCAATGCGGACGGCTTCGGCGTGATCGCCTGCGGGGCAATGACCCCTGATCTGCTGGATGCGGAAATCGCAGGGACGAAGGCGCTGACCGCCAAGCCCTTCGGCGTGAACCTCATCACCATGCACCCGCAGCTGTTCGATCTCATAGCGGTCTGCGCAAAGCACAAGGTCGGCCATGTCGTGCTGGCTGGTGGTATCCCGCCCAAGGGCAGCGTGGAAGCGATCAAGGAGTTTGGCGCGAAGGTGATCTGCTTTGCGCCCACGCTGGCGCTGGCCAAGAAGCTGTTGCGATCAGGAGCGGACGCGATGGTGATCGAGGGGATGGAGGCAGGCGGACATATCGGGCCAGTCGCCACCAGCGTTCTGGCGCAAGAATTCCTGCCGGAACTTGCCGCCGATCATATCGTCTTTGTGGCAGGCGGCATTGGCCGGGGCGACATGATTGCGAGCTATCTCGAAATGGGCGCGGCGGGTGTGCAGCTCGGCACCCGCTTTGCCTGCGCCACCGAATCCATCGCGCACCCTGATTTCAAGAAGGCCTTTTTCCGGGGCAATGCGCGCGATGCGGTGGCCAGTGTGCAGGTCGATCCGCGCCTGCCGGTGATCCCTGTGCGCGCGCTCAAGAACAAGGGGACCGAGGAATTTACCGCCAAGCAGCGCGAGGTCGCGCAAATGCTGGATGACGGCAAGATGGAGATGGGCGAGGCCCAGCTTGCGATCGAGCATTACTGGGCAGGCGCGCTGCGCCGGGCGGTGATCGATGGCGATGTGGAGAACGGCTCGCTCATGGCCGGACAGTCGGTCGGCATGGTGACGAAGGAAGAACCCGTCGCGGACATTATCGCTGAACTGATGGAACAGAGCGAGGCCGCCCTTTCCCGCCGCTGACCGGCCGAGGGCTTACACTTCGGTGTCGCTGGTCGCCTGCATTTCGGGCGGGTAGCGCGGTCCGGCGATCTTTTCCGGCGTGATCAGTTCGCCAGCGCGCAACAGCAGCGGGTCATTCGCGTCCAGTATGGGCGTTGCGACGTTTTCCTCCAGATGCGCCATCGTTCGCGTGCCGGGGATGACATGAACGTTCTGCCCGCGCGAAAGAACCCATGCCATCGCAAGCTGGGCAGGGCTGAGGCGAGCCCCTTCGGCCAGCGCCTTGAATTCCAGCATCAAGGCGCGGTTATGCGGCCAGTTTTCTGGCGAATAGCGTGGAAAGAGATGGCGCATGTCGGACGCTTCCAGTTCGGCAAGCTCCAGCGGAGTCCCGGCCAGCGCTCCGCGCCCCACCGGCGAGAAGGCGACAAAGGCGATTTCCAGTTCGCGGCAGGCATCGAGCACCGCGATCTCGCTGTTGCGCACCCAGAGCGAATATTCATTCTGCACGGCGGCGACGGGATGCGTGGCATGGGCCTTGCGCAAGGCGTCCGCGCCAATTTCGGAAAGGCCTATGCCACCGATCTTGCCCTGCTGCACCAGCTCGCCCAGCGCGCCGACCGATTCCTCGATCGGGATCGTGAAATCGCGCCGGTGCAGGTAATAGAGGTCGATATGATCGGTGCGCAGCAATCGCAGGCTTTCCTCAAGCGCGCCACGGATCACCTCCGGTCGGCAATCCACCCGGCGCTTGTCGCCATCGACAATGATGCCGGTCTTAGAAGCAAGGTAGAACTCGCCGCGCCGCGTCTGCAAGGCATCGCCGATCAGTTGCTCGCTCTTGCCTGCTCCATAGATGCGCGCGGTATCGAGATGATCGTAGCCGAGGTCCAGCGCCCGGTTGAGCAAACGATGCGCTTCCGCCTCGCTGGGTGGGGTGCCATAGGCCCAGGCAAGGCTCATGCATCCCAGCCCCACCGGAGAGACATTCCGGCCTGCGATTGTGCGCCGGTCATGATCATGCATTGCGTTCAAGCTCCTGCCTCCACTTCCAAACTTTGCCTTGGCCCTGCTTCGCGTTACACTCCCCTTCTTTGAGGAGAAAATCCATGGGCGGTTTCCTGCTGGCGCTTGTCGTCCTCACCGTGTTCTTTCTGTTGATGGGCGTTCGCGTGGTGCGCCAGGGCTATGTCTATACAATCGAACGGCTCGGCAAGTTCACCCTGGCTGCCAATCCGGGCCTGCATGTGATCATCCCCTTCATCGACCGGGTCGGCCACAAGGTCAACATGATGGAGCAGGTGCTCGACATACCGGGCCAGGAAATCATCACGCGCGACAATGCCATGGTGGGGGTCGATGCGGTGGTGTTCTTCCAGGTGCTCGATGCCGGCAAGGCCGCCTATGAAGTGGCCAATCTCTATAATGCTATCATGCAGCTCACCACCACCAACCTCAGGACGGTGATGGGCTCGATGGACCTCGACGAAACGCTGTCCAAGCGGGATGAAATCAATGCCCGCCTGCTGGCCGTGATCGATCACGCCACCTCGCCATGGGGGGTCAAGATCACCCGGATCGAGATCAAGGATATCCGCCCGCCGCTCGATATCTCCAATGCCATGGCCCGCCAGATGAAGGCCGAACGCGAGAAGCGCGCCCAGATCCTTGAGGCTGAAGGCTCGCGCGCCTCCGAGATCCTTCGCGCAGAAGGCGAAAAGCAATC
>CAZWEY010000205.1:0-4308 GCA_964632055.1 uncultured Sphingomonadaceae bacterium | reverse complement strand
CGCTCAGCAAGGTCACCCGGTCGATCAAGCCGGCCGAGGTGGAAAAGAAATGGCATCTGGTCGATGCCGATGGTCTGGTGGTTGGCCGCCTCGCCGTCATCGTGGCCAATATCCTGCGCGGCAAGCACAAGCCGAGCTACACCCCGCATGTCGATTGTGGCGATCATGTCATCGTCATCAATGCCGACAAGGTGCGCTTCACCGGCAACAAGCGGGCCAACAAGGTCTATTACAAGCACACCGGCTATGCCGGCGGCATCAAGGGCGTCACCGCCGCCAAGGTTCTGGACGGCCGCTTCCCCGAGCGCGTGCTGGAAAAGGCGGTTGAGCGCATGATCCCGCGTGGTCCGCTGGGCCGTGCGCAGATGAAGGCGCTGCACCTCTATAATGGCACCGAGCATCCCCATGCCGGCCAGCAGCCCGCAACGCTCGACGTCGCTTCGTTGAACCGCAAGAACAAGGCTTCTGTCTGATGTCTGACGAAACCAACACCCTGTCCGATCTCGCGGATCTCGCGAATGTCACCGCTGGCGCCGAAGCGCCGGCCGCCCCGACTACCCCGGTTTCCACCGCCCCGCTGCGCCAGCAGGAACTGGATGCCTATGGCCGCGCCTATGCCACCGGCCGCCGCAAGGATGCCGTTGCCCGCGTCTGGCTGAAGCCCGGCACCGGCAAAGTCATCGTCAATGGCCGCGACCAGGAAGTCTATTTCGCACGCCCCACTCTGCGCCTCGTCATCGCCCAGCCTTTCGAGGTTGCCGATCGCACCGGCCAGTATGACGTGGTCGCCACCGTCAAGGGCGGCGGGCTTTCGGGTCAGGCCGGCGCCGTGAAGCACGGCATCAGCCAGGCGCTCGCCAAGTTCGAACCGGCGCTTCGCGGCGCGGTCAAGGCCGCCGGGTTCCTGACCCGTGACAGCCGTACCGTGGAACGCAAGAAATACGGCCGGGCCAAGGCTCGCCGCAGCTTCCAGTTCTCGAAGCGCTGATCCTTCTGGAAGGTCAGAAAAAGGGGCGGTCCGGCAACGGGCCGCCTTTTTTCATGCCTCCAGCCGGCGCGTTTCCAGCTGCAAGCCATCGTCGATCCGCAGCACATTATAGGAGGGCCGCGTCCGCCTGAGCCTGCGCGACAAAGTGCCCGCGCCGATCATGCGCACGGCCCTCCCTTCCGCTTCGAATGTGAGATCGAAGGGGTCATGCACATGACCTGATAAAATGACATCCGCCCCGGCACGCGCCAGCGCGGCAAAGGCGCGGTCGCCGCCAATGGTCGGATTGGGCGAGCCGGGAGGCCCGGCCATCAACGGGTGATGGCCGATCACCAGCCGCAAATCGCCTTGCTGCGCGCCATGCACCGCTTTCACCGCCGCATCGAGCGCAGGTGCGGTGACCACCCCGTCCGACCATGGGAAACGCCGTTGCGCCCTTACCGTGGTGCGTAAAGCCGAGCAGTGAATGCCCGGCAGCTCCGGCCATGCGCCCATGGCGGCGGCCAGCCGGTCATAGCGATTGAAGGGGGTGAGGAAACGCTCGGCCAGATTGTAATAGGGCATGTCGTGATTGCCGACCTCGGTTATCACCGGCACGCCCAGCCCCGCCAGCCAGGCCTGTGCCGCGGCCCATTCGCGATGTTTGGCGCGCTGGGTGATATCGCCGGTGCAGATCACCGCATCGGGCCGCTCGCGCGCCACCGCATCGGCAAACCAGCGATGGGCGGCCGCGTCCTCGATCCCGAAATGGATGTCGCTGACATGGAACAAGGTGACGCCCGTCATGCGCGATGCCTTAGATGCGATGCGTCAGGATCAGCCATGCCCCAAACCCGTTGACCATGCTGTATAGCCCATAGGCCAGCCCCCACAGCGGATTGCCCTGCGCAACCAGCAAAAGCGCTGCAAGCAGGATGAGAAATTCGGTCATCATGCTGATCCGCCCGCCCAGAAGATGCACGAACCAGGGCATTTGCCCCAACAGGGGGTGGCGGCTTTCCAGCACTGCCTTGTGCATGGCGAAATTGCCGATGCCGAGCAGGAAGGACAAAAGGAGCGCCATCAGCCCAGTGTGAGGCCATGGCGCTCCCTTGGCAATCACTCATGCGATCAGGCGCCCTGAAGCAGGCCTTCGCTGGCAATCTTGTCCTTCCACAAGGCGGGCGCCAGCGTGTGAACATTATTGCCCGCACTATCCACCGCAACCGTCACCGGCATGTCTTCGACCGTGAATTCATAGATCGCTTCCATGCCAAGATCCTCGAAGGCCACCACGCGCGATTGCCGGATTGCGCGCGCCACCAAATAGGCGGCACCACCCACGGCCATCAGATAGGCGACCTTGTGCTTGGCGATTTCGGTCACCGCGCCCTGGCCGCGCTCGGCCTTGCCGATCATCGCCAGCAGGCCGAGTTCGAGCATCATGTCGGTGAACTTGTCCATCCGCGTCGCGGTGGTGGGGCCGGCCGGGCCGACCACTTCGCCCATCACTGGATCGACCGGGCCAACATAATAGATCGCCCGGCCCCGGAAATCGACCGGCAGTTCCTCGCCCCTGGCCAGCATGTCCTGGATGCGCTTGTGCGCGGCATCGCGTCCGGTCAGCATCCGGCCATTGAGCAACAGCCGGTCGCCCGCCTTCCAGCTCTGCACTTCCTGCGCGCTCAGATTATCCAGATCGACCCGGCGCGCGGCTGCATCGGGCTTCCAGTGAACCTTCGGCCATTCGTCCAGCTTGGGCGTTTCGAGGAAACTGGGGCCGGAACCATCCAGCGTGAAATGCGCGTGGCGGGTGGCCGCGCAATTGGGAATCATCGCCACCGGCTTGCCGGCGGCATGGCAAGGCCAGTCCTTGATCTTGACGTCGAGGATGGTGGAAAGCCCGCCCAGCCCTTGCGCGCCAACACCCAGCGCATTGACCTTGTCGAAGATCTCGATGCGCATCGCCTCGATGTCGTTCTGGGGTCCGCGCGCCTTCAGCTGGCCCATGTCGATCGGGTCCATCAGCGCTTCCTTGGCCAGCTTGACGCAATGTTCCGCCGTGCCGCCAATGCCAATGCCCAGCATGCCGGGCGGGCACCAGCCAGCGCCCATTTGCGGGATCATCTCCACCACCCAGTCGACGATATTGTCGGACGGGTTCATCATCTTGAACTTGGACTTGTTCTCGCTGCCGCCCTTGGCCGCAACATCGATCGAAACCTTTTTGCCCGGCACCATTTCCACCGACAGCACGCAAGGCGTGTTGTCGCGCGTGTTGCGCCGGGTAAAGGCGGGATCGGCCAGAACCGAGGCGCGCAGCTTGTTGTCCGGGTTGTTATAGGCCCGGCGCACGCCCTCATCGACCACGTCCTGAAGCGAGCGTTTCGATTCGAGGCGGCATTCCTGCCCCCATTTGACGAACACATTGACGATGCCGGTGTCCTGGCACAGCGGGCGATGGCCCTCGGCGCACATCCGGCTGTTGGTCAGGATCTGGGCGATCGCATCTTTCGCCGCCGGGCCTTTCTCGGCCTCGTAAGCCTCACCCAGCGCACGGATATAATCCATCGGATGGTAATAGGAGATATATTGCAACGCATCAGCGACGCTCTCGATCAGATCGTCTTCGCGGATGGTGACCATGTCGGACATGAAGGCGCTCCTTGGCTCTGGATGCAGTTCCCATAGTCGCGTCTGCATGGAAACGTCAAAGCGCTTGGCGCAAGAGAGCATGTCCCTTAAAGCGATGGCACTTGTGCGGCTTCGAGATTCCGCGGGAAGGGTTTGATTGATGAATTTGGTTGCAGAGCGGAGTGCATCGACCGCCACCCAATCGGCAATGGCCCGCAAGGCGATGATTGACAGCCAGTTGCGGGTCAGCGGAGTGAATGAAGCTTTCGTGCTTGCCGCGATGGAAAGTGTCGCACGCGAGGATTTCGTTCCCGAGCAGGCCCGCGCCACCGCCTATGTCGACCGGGCCATTCCGCTTGGAAACGGCAAATTCCTTGCCGCTCCGCTGGTGCATGGCCGGATGCTGGCAGAAGCCGCTCCCACGCGCACCGACCGCGTGCTGGTGGTCGATGGAGGCAGCGGATATCTGCCCGCATTGCTGCGCCAGCTTTGCGATAAGGTCGAAGTGATCGATGCAGCGTCCGGTGCCGCTCCCGGCCGCAAGAAAGGCGACTTCACCCTCCTGATCATCGATGGTGCGATCGAGCAGCTCCCCGCAAGCCTCGTCAATCGCCTGGCCGAAGGGGCCAGAATAGTCACCGGCATGGCCGACAGGGGCGTCACCCGGCTTGCGGTTGGCCGCAAGCTGGGCGGTGATGCGTCGCTGC
>CAZWEY010000204.1:0-4333 GCA_964632055.1 uncultured Sphingomonadaceae bacterium | reverse complement strand
TGACGACACTTTCGCTGGATGCTTTGCTCTGATCACTCATCTATTTTCCGTCCATCGAAATCGAACTTCATTTCCGCTGGCAAACTCACTCGTGGTTTCTTTGCTGCCCGACCATTGCGCCCAAACGAATTTAGGTGGAATACGTAAGCAATAACCTCTGCGACTGCTTCGAATAGTGGCCGCGGAATATCCTGATCTATCTCTGTGGTAAAAAATAATGCGCGAGCAAGCATCGGTTCTTCGAATAGCATCACACCTTCTTTTTCGGCTCGCTCTCGAATACGTTGAGCTGTCAGATCGGCCCCTTTAGCCACAACCCGCGGTGCTTCCTGGCTCCCCACTGCATAAGACAAGGCGACGGCGAAATGAGTCGGGTTAGTGACGACAACGTCAGCATCCTTTATTGCCTCCATCATATGAGACATTGCGATCTCACGCTGCTTCTGCCGTATCCTACTCTTAACCTCAGGCCGACCCTCTGAATCTTTGTACTCGTCTTTAATTTCCTGAATCGACATTTTAAGCTTGTTGCGAAAAGAGATCATTTGATAAGGAACGTCGATCGCGGCGATGATCAAGAGTGAAAGCGAAATTGCAAAGATGCCAGTGACAAGAATCCCTAAGCCTTCGGCTGACGCCGCTGACGGCGGAAGAATACTCAGCGTAAATATCGCGTCAAAATAATAGGACACAACTAAAAAGATGATGCCGCCTATTAGACCAAGCTTGAGCAAACCCTTGGTGAGTTCGACAAGGCTTTTTACGCCGAACATCCGGCCAAGCCCTTGGATTGGATTAAGTTTTGAGGCCTTTGGCATAAATCCTTTTACGGAAAAACCTATCCCCCCCACAAAGAATGCACCCGCGAACGCGAGCAATATCGTCACAACGAAAATTGGTGACGCAATTGTGAGGCAACGTATTAGCAGCTCGAAAAAGTAAGCTCCAACCTGACCTGAATCACTTATTACTGAGGCGTCGAATACAAACGCAGTTTGCAAGGCCGAAAGAAGATTGCTTGAAATACTATCGCCGATAACCAAAAACATTGCCGCTACTGCAATCATTAGCAGGGCTACGCTTAGATCTTGCGAACGCGCAAATTGACCTTCTTCACGAGTCTTATCTAATTTTTTCTGGGTTGGCTCTTCAGTTTTGTTGTCATCATCTGCCATCTGTCACAGCCCCCACAGCGTAGCTAATAAAGCAAATCCATCTTGCCAAAAGATGCCAATTCGCTGAATGATTCCGGGAATAGCTAGCATTAGCAAAACGGTGCCTGCAACGAGAATTGCTGGGAAACCAACCGAGATAATGTTCAGCGACGGAGCAGAGCGCGTGATCATGCCTAATCCTGCGTTAATTAGCAGAACTGAAATAAGTATAGGTAAAGCGACCACAAGTCCGCCTAAAAAGAGTAGAGGCGACCATTCGATGAATACACGATAAATAAGTGCCAACGAGAAAGTCTCATCAACAGGAATGGTTTGAAAGCTTTGCAGGAGAAGTTGAACAAGAATGAGATGGCCGTCTACTGCGATAAAGATAAACGTCGAGAGGATAATAAGAAACTGCGATATCACTGGCACGTTACCGAGGCTTGGATCGACCAAACTCGCCATACCCAAACCCATCGAGTTTGAGATCGCCTGACCACCCACGGCGACAGCACCGTTAACTATCTGAAGAAGGAATCCAGCAAATAGGCCTACAAATATTTGCATTATGACAAGCGTCATTAGCTCTACAAAAGCAAGACCCTGAGTATCGAATGTTATCGATTCAACTACCGCAAAAGTTAGTATCGCGCTAAATAGCACTCGAAAGCGTACATTAAAGGCTTGCAAAGAAAAAATTGGTGCTGCGAGCATAAATGCAGACACGCGCGCGAAAGGCAATACAAAAAGACTAAGGTAGGTAACGACTTCTGATACTAGAAAATTCATTATTGAATTAACGACGGAATCGTGAGCATTAGCGTTTGAAAATGGTCTATCAACAAACCGATTTGCCAATTTCCAACGAATAACAGTAAAAGCACTAGCACTATGAGTTTTGGAATAAAGCTAAGAGTCATTTCCTGAACTGACGTCGCTGCTTGCAGAATTCCAACGACAACACCCACAACCAGAATCCCGAGAAGCAAGGGCCCTGCGATGAGCGCAGTAACCCAGAGCGCTTCTTGGCCGAGTGTCACTACATCACTGATAATCATATTGAGAAACTCGCGGTGAGAGACTGCATAATAAGTATCCAGCCATCGGCTAAGACAAACAGCATGAGCTTAAATGGCATTGAGATCATCATCGGTGACAACATCATCATGCCCATAGACATGAGCACGCTCGCAACTACAAGATCTATAATCACAAACGGAATGTAGATAAGAAAACCAATAGTAAACGCCGTCTTTAGCTCCGAAGTCATAAACGACGGAATCAGTATGCTCAGAGGGATCTCCGCCTCGTCTTCCGTATAATCAAAATCTGCTATATCCGAAAACACCATAAGGTCAGCTTCGCGGGTTTGCGTAAGCATAAAGGCGCGCACAGGAATAATCGCCGCATCTAATGCAGCTTCGGCAGAAATTTCCTCGGCAACATAAGGCACGAAGGCATCCTCATAAAGCGTCTCGAACACCGGCGCCATAATGAAAAAAGTAAGGAATAGAGCTATACCGACTAGCACTGTATTTGGCGGAGTCTGAGCGGTACCGATAGCCTGCCGCAATAACGACATAACGATAATGATGCGCACAAAGGACGTCATCATAATAAGAATGGACGGCAACAGTGTAAGTACCGTCATCAGAATCAGAACTTGCAGCGTTAAGCTGTATTCGGTCGCGCCGTTAGGATCCGAGCTTACGTTAACAAGCGGAAGCCCGGTCTGGGCAAAAGCAGAGCCTGAGAAGGCTATCGCAAGAACGGAGAGCGCCATAGCGAGCATTGTTAAGGGCTTTAGCGATCTCTTGCTTATCCGGCTTAAACTGAAATAACTCATTGGGTTAAATCCGTTTGCTGATCGTCATCTCGCGTCCAGATATGCTCGGCGCCCTCTTTCGACAGTACTATGAGACTCAGCCTTCCCTCTGCTTCAAGCAATACTGCGCGTCTACCCAACTCTAGGGTAAGTTGGTCGACCAGCTTGATCTTTCCTGACGTCCCATGCGTGAGAGGATTGCGATATCGCTTGAGTAGAACAATAAAGAGGAAGAAGAGTACTAGGACAAAGACTAAAGAACCCAATACGCGGCCAAACCCGACAATTTCCACAGTGCACCCTTTTTCGAGTTTCAACTCCGCAACGACTGCCTCGCAGTACCCGGAACATGAATTTGCGCTGCTTTAGTATGCAGCCTGTAGTTTACAACGATTTAAGCCTCTCGCTTTTAGGCACTACCTGCGTGAGACGCATACCGTAGCGGTCATTTACCAAGACTATTTCGCCCTGAGCGACCAGCGTGTCATTCACGAGTAGATCTAAAGGTTCACCGGCTAGGCGATCGAGCTCAACCACTGAGCCTTGGGTGAGACGCATTAGGTCACGAATCTTGAGAGAAGTCCTCCCGACTTCAATAGATATCGTCACTGGAATATTTTTCAGTAGCTCTGAATCAAGACTAATGCCTAATTCCTCGCCGGATGGTTTGCCTATTTCAGGATCAACGCCTGTGTTTAACAACACGTCGTCGGCGTTGCTTGTACTCTCTTCATTACTCATTTTCGCTTCCTTCGCGAGACTGACTTGTCTCAACGGATAAACTATTGTTTCTTATCGAGGCTGCTCATTCTATTGATCTGCAGCGCCACCTTGCCTGCCACTTCGCCCGTGGCGGCCGTGAAGACTTCTATGTTGTCTATGCTCACCGATGCCTCTTCGAACACTTCGATCGGTAGCATCTGGCCTTCGCGAAGGTTTGTGAGTTGCCCGTAGGTTAAAGACAGCTCGGCTATCTTGGCTCTAAGTAGGAGTGGCACGTCGAGTGCTGCGTCGTTTAATTGTCTCTCCCACGCTGAATCTTGCTCGTCTTCGTCATCACTCGTTTGAACTCGGCTTCTAAGCAGATCTCGCGCGGGTTTGAGTAGTGAGAAAGGCTGAATGATCTGTAGATAACCTTCGACATCGTTTGCGAGCGAGAAATTAAACTTGCTGACAAGCATCAGCTCGTCGTCGTCGGCAATTTGAGCAAACTGAGGATTTACCTCAGAACTCACCCGCTGAAAATTCACCTGCATAATTGGCGACCAGGCATCTTTTAAGGCCGCGAAGACGATATTCATCAAAAGATCAATAATTGACGCCTCAGTTGGCGTAAAGATCCGCGTCGGCG
>CAZWEY010000203.1:0-4362 GCA_964632055.1 uncultured Sphingomonadaceae bacterium | reverse complement strand
TATTGATGACTTCGCTGGGGTGGTTGACGCGCTTGTAGCTCATGTCGGTGACATGAAGCAGGCCGTCGATGCCGCCGAGATCGACGAAGGCGCCGTAATCGGTGATGTTCTTGACCACGCCGTCGAGGATCTGGCCTTCGGTCAGGCGGTCGATCAGTTCGCTGCGCTGTTCGGCGCGGGTTTCTTCCAGAACGGCGCGACGCGAGACAACAATATTGCCACGGCGACGGTCCATCTTCAGCACCTGGAAGGGCTGGGGCATGTCCATCAGCGGGCCGACATCGCGCACCGGGCGGATATCGACCTGGCTGCCGGGGAGGAAGGCCACGGCGCCGTCGAGATCGACCGTGAAGCCGCCCTTGACGCGGCCGAAGATGCGGCCTTCGACGCGCTTGCCTTCGCCAAATTCGCTTTCCAGCTTGTCCCAGGCGGCTTCGCGCCGCGCGCGGTCGCGGCTGAGCATCGCTTCGCCATCGGCGTTTTCGACGCGGTCGACAAATACTTCGACTTCATCGCCGACCGAAAGGCCGTGCGGCTGGTCGCCCTGCATGAATTCGCGCAAAGACACGCGGCCTTCGCTCTTGAGGCCGACGTCGATCACGGCCTTGTCGTTTTCGATTGCGGTGATGGTGCCCTTGACGACGCGGCCTTCAAAGCCGCCATCGGCGCCGCCGAGCTGTTCGTCGAGGAGAGCCGCGAAATCGTCGCGGGTCGGGTTGGCAGAAGATGCCATAAGGATCAGTTTCCTGTCATCGATGTTTCCGGCCAGGCGGTTTGTCCGCCGGTCTTTCTCCGCATTCTGCACCATTGCATCGGCGGGCCAAAGGGCCGAACCGCCCGCCGGGCCGGATGCCATGGCGGGCATTCACGCCGGAAAGCCCCGGTGCGAACCGGCGGGCCTTGGGCGCGCCCATGCGCAAAGTCAAGGTAAAAGGCCGCATCGAGCGCCGCACAGGGGAGGAATCGCCCCAAATCAATACTGTCGTGTTTTTACAATGATTGCCGCCCTGTCCTGCTGTATCATCCATGCCGGGAAGTGCAGGCCACCTGGTGCGACTATCCGGTCTGCTCAGAACAGGAGGATATCATGGCAAGCTTTGCATTCTTTTCAGGCGTCAATCCCGCTCAGTCGCTCATCGACAACGAAACCGGCTATATTGGCCGGGATGCGACCGTCGAGGACAAGATCAACGTCTTCGGCGATTCCGCTCAGCTCCGGGTTGACGGGGTTCTCTTCAAACTCAATTTTGTGGCCCTCACCATGGAAGGGACCAACAATTTTCTTCAGGTCGGCAAAACCGGGCTGATACAGATAACCTATTCCAGCAACACTTCAGCCGCGGCCGTCGAACTTCTTGTTCTTGACGCTGGAGGGGTTGGCACAGGCCGCATTTTCAATGCGGGCGAAATCATCGGCAATGGCATGGGGATTTACGCAAGGGCTACTGATGCAGACGATATAGCCCGCATCCGCAACACGGATACCGGCACCATAGCGGGTCAGAATGACGGGATGCACCTCACCGGTTCCGGCACCGTCGTGATCGGCAATAGCGGGTCTATCGAGGGCTTTCGTTATGGCATCTCGAACGACTTTTTCGGTTTTACCGATACCAAGCTGATCCTCAAGAATGGCGGCACGGTCTATGGCATGGACGCGGCGGTCCAGGTGGGCAACAGCGATGACAAGCTGGTCAATTGGGGCACGCTCGATGGCGAGGTCCGCATGGGCGGCGGCGCCGATTTCGTGAAGAACACCAATGGCATCGCGATCGACCAGATCCTGCTTGAAGATGGCGACGATCGCTTCATCGGCAATGCGGCGCAGGAAGATGTGGTGGACGGCGGCGCCGGGCGCGACATTCTCGATTTCCGGCAGCAGGGCGGGGCGATTGTGGCGCTGGATGACAGTTTCGACACCGGCGGCTCGGCTGCGGGCGACACCTACACCAATTTCGAGACGATCTGGGGCTCGCGCTCGGGCGACGATGTGCTGCGTGGCAATGGCACCACCAACCTGCTGATGGGCAATGGCGGGGATGACTGGCTGGATGGTGCTGGCGGCAGCGATTCCCTGCGCGGCGGCTTTGGCCAGGACACGCTGACCGGCGGCTGGGGCAATGACACCTTCGCCTATGACAAGCTGGAGGATTTCGGGGATATCATCCTCGATTTCAGCAGTTCGACATCGGGCAATGACGACCGCTTCGCCTTTGTGGCCAGCGCGATAGGCGGCGGGTTGAGCGCGGGCGCATTGGCGCCGCAGGCGTTCCGCAGCTATGCCGGCAATGCGGGGCTCGACAGCAACGACCGCTTCATCTTCAACACCACTGACCAGACCCTGTGGTTCGATGTCGATGGCAACGGTTCCAAGGCCCCTGTCCTTATTGCCGACCTGCAGGATGGCGCTGTGGTGAGCTATCTCGATATCGTGCTGATCTAGTGGTCCGATTCTGACATTCGAAACCGTCTGTGGCTTGGTCGCGCTCGAATGTCAGAATCTCTTCGGACCACTAGAAACCTGTAATTCCAGTGGATTTTACGATTTTGACATTTGCAGACCCATCCCGGCCGCCAGGGGATGCAAATGTCAAAATCAATCCACTAGCAGCGACCCGGCGATTGCCGCACCATGGCGATGGCGGCGGCAATCGCTTTGTCCTTGTCGAGATCGGAGGTGTCGAGGGTTAGGGCGTCGGGGGCGGCGACGAGAGGCGCCTCGTTGCGGTTGCTGTCCCTTGCGTCGCGCTCTGCCAGACCGGCGGCGATGGATTCCAGTGTCACGCTGCGCCCTTGTTGCTGCATTTCGGCAAAGCGGCGGCGGGCCCGCGCGGCGACAGAGGCGGTCACGAAGAGTTTCGCGTCAGCATCGGGCGCGATCACCGTGCCGATATCGCGCCCGTCCAGCACCGCGCCGCCCGGCTGCATGGCAAAGGCGCGCTGACGTTCGAACAGGGCCCGGCGCACGGCAGGATGGACCGAAACACGGCTGGCCAGCCCTCCGGTTTCCTCGCTGCGCAATTCCGGATCATCCAGCAGGCTATCGGGAAAAGCGCAGGCCGCAAGCGCATCGGTCTCGCTGTCCGGGTTGCCGCCAGCGAGCATCACTTGCCTGCCCACTGCGCGATAGAGCAGGCCGGTATCGAGATGAGGCAGGCCGAAATGCGCGGCCAGAGCCCTGGCGATGGTTCCCTTGCCCGATGCGGTGGGGCCATCGACCGCGATGATCATGATGCCAGTCCGCCGAGCAGTTCCTCGAAGGCAGGGAAACTGGTGGCGATGGGGCGGGTGTCGTCCACCTCCACCCCGTCCCGGCTTGCCAGCCCCGCCACCGCCATGCTCATGGCGATGCGATGGTCGAGATGCGTGGCGATGGGGCCGCCGCCGGGCAGCGGATCGCCGCCTGAGCCATCGATGATCAGGCCATCCTCGCGTTCTTCCACACGTGCGCCGATCGCGCTCAATGCCCTGGCCATGACGGCGAGGCGGTCGGATTCCTTGACCCGAAGCTCGTGCAGGCCCGAAGTTGTGGTGCGTCCTTGCGCCAGAGCTGCTGCGACGAACAGCACCGGAAATTCGTCGATCATCGAAGGGGCCCGTGCGGGGTCGACTTCCACCCCGCTCAGCATCGAGTGGCGCACATGCAAATCGGCCACCGGCTCTCCTCCGACCTCGCGCGCATCCTGTTCCTCGATCGAGCCGCCCATCGCGCGCAGCACATCGAACAAGGCGGCGCGGGTGGGGTTCAGGCCGACATTGCGGATCACGATATCCGATCCCGGCACGATCAGCCCTGCCACAACGAAGAAGGCGGCCGAAGAAGGATCGCCCGGAACGTCGATCAGCTGGGGCTTCAGCTCGGCTTCGCCCGATATGCGGATGATGCGGGCGCCGTCGCTGGCTGTCTCGACCGTGAGATCGGCGCCGAATCCCCCCAGCATTCGCTCGGAATGGTCGCGGGTTGGCACCGGCTCGATCACCGTCGTGATGCCCGGCGTGTTGAGGCCTGCGAGCAGAATCGCGCTTTTGACCTGGGCCGAGGCGACGGGCAGGCGGTATTCTATCGGCACGGCTGGTGAAATTCCGCGCAAGCTGAGCGGAAGCGTGCCGCCGGGGCTGGCGCTGATATCCGCGCCCATCTGCGCCAGCGGCTCGATCACCCGGCCCATCGGCCTGCCGGAAAGGCTGGCATCGCCGGTGAAGGTGGCGCAGATCGGATGGCTGGCCAGAAGGCCCATGAGTAGCCGGGTCGAGGTGCCGCTATTGCCCATGTCGAGTGCGGCGCGCGGTTGCAGCAAGCCGCCCACGCCCACCCCGTGCACCTGCCACAAGCCCTCGTCGAGTCGCTCGATCGTTGCACCC
>CAZWEY010000202.1:0-4374 GCA_964632055.1 uncultured Sphingomonadaceae bacterium | reverse complement strand
CGATATGATCAGCCGCAACAAGGGCACCACGCTCTCCTATTCGCCCACCTTCGGCTACGACATCTGCGCGCGCCGCATCTCCAGTCAGAGCAATGTCGCCGAACGCTTCGACCTGTCGCGCTGGCGGCTAGCGGGCAATGGCGCCGACATGATCCGGCCCGATGTGATGCAGGGCTTTGTCAACGCCTTTGCACCGGCCGGCTTCAATGCATCGGCCTTCATGCCCAGCTACGGTCTGGCCGAGGCAACACTCGCTGTCACGCTGATGCCGCCGGGCGAAGGCATCCGGGTGGAATTGGTCGAAGAGGAACGGCTTTCAGGCCAGCCGCGCGACCTGTCGCGCCCGGCGCGCTATCGCGCCATCGTCAATTGCGGCAAGCCGGTGCGCGACATGGCTGTCGAAATCCGGAGCGAGGACGGCAAGACCAAGGCCGACCACCAGATCGGCAAGGTCTGGTGCAAGGGCCCCAGCGTGATGCATTCCTATTTCCGCGACCCGGAAGCGACCGCGGAATGCATGGTGGATGGCTGGCTCGACACCGGCGACATGGGCTACATGGCCGATGGCTATCTGTTCATCGTCGGCCGGGCGAAAGACATGATCATCATCAACGGCAAGAACCACTGGCCCCAGGATATCGAATGGGCGGTCGAACAACTGCCCGGCTTCAATCATGGCGACATCGCCGCCTTCGCGATCGAGACGGAAAATGGCGAGGAACTGCCTGCGGTGTTGGTCCATTGCCGTGTGTCCGACCAGCAGGAGCGCCGCCGCCTGCATGACGAGATCCGCGACAAAGTGCGCTCGATCACCGGCATGAACTGCCTTGTCGAACTGGTCCCGCCGCGCACCTTGCCGCGCACCAGTTCGGGCAAGCTTTCCCGCGCCAAGGCGAAAAAGCTCTATCTCGCAGGCGAGATAGAGCCTTATCGCCTGCTCGAAGCGGCCTGAGGCAGAGTCCTCAGCCCAGCAAGGCCCAAAGCAGCACCAGCAGGGCGATGGTCGAGGCCATCCAGATCAGCGAACGCAGCTTGGGAATGCCTGCCGCATAGACCGGCAGGTAGAGCACCCGCGCACCCAGCCATACCCACGCGGCCATGGCGGTTGTCTCGCTGGTCTTGCCGGCGATCACCACGCCCGCCAGCGCAACTATTGCCAGCGGGAAGGTTTCCATGAAATTGGCCTGCGCGCGCACCATGCGGCCAGCAACGGGCGCAAGCGGCGGCAATTCCTCGTCGCGCGCCCCCATGTTCCAGGTGAGGCCATATTGTTTCGTCTTGAAATGCCCGGCAGCAAATATGTGCACCAGCAGCAGCAATGCGCCATAAGCGAGCACGCGAAGTTCTATCGGCATCGACTTTCCCCTGTTTACCTTGATAAGGGCCTTGTAACCGGTCCAATAGCTTTCGCAAAAGCTCTTGTCCTATCTGGAGGATCCGCGATGCGCCTGAGCCTGCAGCACAGATTGACGAAAGACGAGGTGCGCAACCGGCTGAGGGATCATGCCCATGAAATTGCTGGCAGCCTGCCCGCAGAAATCGAAACGGAATGGGCGGGGCCGGACCGGGCCGAGCTGAGAGTACGGGCCATGGGCCAACCGCTTAACGGGGCCATAGAAATTGGCGAGGCCGAGGTAACCATCGACCTTGACCTGCCCTTCATGCTGTCAATGATGGAGCCGATGATCGCCAGCGCCATCCGCGAAAAGGGCGAGGCCCTGCTCGCCTGATCAGAGCTTGCGCTCGATTTCGAGATAATACGCCGGAATGCGCAACACCTGGGAGGCGAGCCGGGTTTCCCGCAGAAACAGCAGCAAGGCCCACATCAGCAGCAGAATGGCCACAATGAAAGCCCCGGCGGCTATGCGTTGCAGGTCGATGTCGAGAAACTCCTCGATAAAAAGCAGGCTCACCACGCCACCGATGATGAGACCGGCGAGCACCAGCGACAGGATCGCCTGCCCCACCAGCACTATCCGCCTGTCCAGCGATCGAATTTCGCGCACCAGCTTGTCATGATCCTCGCCCTGCGTGTCGCCATGCGCATCGAGCAACTGGCGCGATCGATCGACGATCCGGCCAAGCCGGGCCGAGAGGATATTCATGATATTGCCGATGGCGACGAGCAGGAAAACCGGGGCCAGTGCGAGCTGGATCGTCTGTGCGATCATGGGATGCCTTTTAGAGGTTGCGTGAGCAGGCACAGAGCGCCCGCGCCAATATCCACCTCGTCCAGCCCTTGTGCAAGGGCGCAGCTTCCTGCCGCCACAGTTTCGCCCGCCACATGCACCGCGCCATGCAGCGGGATCGCCAGCAGCGGCCCGGCATAGCGCGCGCGAAGTTCGGCTGCTTGCGCCGCATCCAGCGGGCCTTCCACCCGGTCAAGCCGGAAATGCGGGCCATCGACCAGTTGCGCCGTGCCGGCTTCGGGCAAATGGCGGCGCAGCGCCGGATCATGCGGGCCGCAATCGGCAATCGCGATGGCCTCTTCCAGATGAAGTTCGCGCGGGCGGCCATAATCATAGAGCCGGTAAGTGATGTCGCTGTTCTGCTGGATCTCGACCAGGCTGATGCCCGCGCCGATCGCATGGACCGTGTTCGCCGGGAGATAGAAGAAATCGCCCCGGCGGACCGGATGCCAGACCAGCATCTGCTCGATCGAGCCGTCGCTTGCCGCTGCGCGCAAGGCTTCCGGTTCGATCCGGCGATCGAAGCCGATGCCAAGCCTTGCGCCTGGCTCGGCATCGATCACCAGCCAGCATTCCTCCTTGCCCCTGCACCCTTGCCCGGCCGCCTCGGTCTGTGCGTCGGAGGGGTGGAGCTGGACCGAGAGATTTTCGCTGGTGAAGATATATTTGACGAGCAATGCATCAAGTTGCGGCGGGGGTTCGAACCAGACCTCGCCAATCCGCTGGCCCTCGGGAGCCACAAAGGGCGCGGGCAGATGGCTGCGCCCCCATGGCTTTTCGACCATGCGCACAGGCAGCACCGCCATGCTCAGTTTCCGCCCTGATTCTGCGCCCCGTCGAGCTTGCCGACCTTTTGCGCGCCCGCTGCGCTGGTGACCAGCACCTCGTCGCCATCGACCACGACAATCACATCCTCCAGCCCGATCACCGATACGCGCGGGCCGTCGCTGTCGACCATGACATTGCGGCAATCGACCAGTTCCGCAGCCCCTGAGGCATGATTGCCCGCTGCATCGCGCGGCCGAGCGGCCTGCAAGGCCTGCCAGTTGCCAATATCGGACCAGCCCATCGCGACCGGCACCATGGCCGCCCGCTCGGTTCCTTCCATAACCGCATAATCGACGCTTTCGCTCTCGATCCGGGCGAAGGCCGCCGCTTCGGGATAAAACAAGGCGTCTTCTTCGCGGCCTTGCACCACCGCATCGCGCACGGCTGCGGCCAGAGCGGGGCGCTGCGCCTCCAGCTCGGCCAGAAAATCGCCCGCCCGGAAACAGAACAGCCCGCCATTCCAGCTATAACCGCCATCGGCCAGAAAGCGCGTTGCCGTGGCCAGATCGGGCTTCTCGACGAATTGCGCGACCCGGAAACCGCCATGATCCAGCGGTTCACCGCGCCGGATATAGCCAAAGCCGGTTTCAGGCGCGCTCGGCGTGATGCCGAATGTGACCAGCCAGCCTTCGCCAGCCAGCGCCGCCGCCGCGCGCAGGGCCGCGACAAAGGCCGCATCATCGGCGATATGGTGATCGCTGGGGCATACCAGCATGATCGCTTCCGCAGGCAGGCGCAGCGCGGCAAGTGCTATGGCCGCCGCCGTGTTCTTCGCTTCAGGCTCGACCACGATTTGCGCGCCCTCGAAGGAGGCTGCCTGTTGCCGGACAGGGCCGAGATGCGCCTTGCCGGTGACCACCATCGGGGCGGCAAAAAGAGCGGGATCAGAACAGCGGCGCAAGGTTTGCTCGAACAGGGTGCCATCGCCCAGCAAGGGAAGGAAAGGCTTGGGATGGCTGGCGCGGCTGCGCGGCCACAGGCGGGTTCCGCTTCCCCCGCACAGCACCACGGATGTAATTTTACTCATAGACCGGGCCTATCCGGCATGCCGCGCTTGCGATCAAGCCGTTTTCTGATCAGTAGAACCACCTTTGCCGCCAGGCAAAACGTCCTTCGACCGGATTGCCATTGCGGTCGACAGCAGGGCGGAAACGGAAACGTTTCATGGCGAGCTTGCAGGTCGTTGAGTCTGCTTCCGGGTCCGGGCTTGGCTGGCTGACCCGGCAATCGCTGACCCGGCCATCGGTTCCCACGGTGAGGAGGATGGTGACAGAGTAGCCGATTCTGAGATCACGGGTCTTGCGGGAATAATCCCTGGCCGAATTGATATCGCCCGCGATCTTTTCCACCCCGCGCA
>CAZWEY010000201.1:0-4378 GCA_964632055.1 uncultured Sphingomonadaceae bacterium | reverse complement strand
CTATAAGGCTGTGCGCCAGGCCATGCGTGATTATCTCGACCGCTCGCTAGACCGGGAAAAAATCCTGATCGACGGCGCTTTCACATTGGCGAGGCGCTGAAGCGATGTCCGATATGAAGCTCACCGGCCTCGACGACACGCTGTTCCACCAGAGCGCGGACCCGATGGCCTATACCAACGTGTCCGACCATCGCTTCTTCGACCGCAGCGTCTATGGCATCTATGCGCCTGACCACAGCGTCCACATCTGCACCTCGATCGGCGTCTACAAGAACATGGACGTGATGGACGGCTTCGTGATGGCGCAGGTCAACCGCGAGACACAATATAACCAGCGCTATTCGCGCCGCCTGTCGCTCGATTATGAACGCCCCGGCCTCGGTCCGCTGCAATATGACGTGATCGAGCCGATGCAGCGCCACCGGGTCTGGATGGCTGCGGGCGAGCATCCGGTCAGTTTCGACCTCGAATGGACCGCCGTTCTTCCCGCTCATCTCGAAGCCCGGCACGAGGTGCGCCATCATGGCCGCCTCATTCGCAATTATTCGCGCTTCGACCAGTTCGCGAAGGCCAATGGCTGGATCGACATCAAAGGCCAGCGTTTCGAGGTGAAGGATTGGTTCACCTGGCGCGACCATGCCTGGGGCGTGCGGCCGGGCGTGGGCGGATATGAGCCGGATACGGGCGGGCTGGATACGGCGGACGGCTATCTCGCGATCTATTTCTGGTTTCTGACCGAGGATGCGGGCGGTTTCATCCAGTTGCAGGAAAATGGCGAGGGCGAGGTGAAATACCTCAATGGCGTGGTCCAGTCCCGGCATGGCGCGCCGGATCGCAAGGTGACGAAGGTCGAGCACGAGATCGAGTTCGAACCCGGAACCCGTGTGTTCCGCACGATGAAGATCCGCTTCACCACGGATGACGGCAAGCAATGGCAAGGCGAGGCCGAGCCGCTGGGACGGGGCTGGGTGTTCAAGGGTTCGGGCTATAATGGCGGCTATGATGACGGGCGCGGCCTAGGCTTCTTCCGCGGCGACGCGCTGGAGGAGATTGACACCTACGGCATCACGCATCCCGAAGACGTGGTGTTCCCCGATGGCAGGGTGAGCCGCCCGCTTCACCGCGAGCAGTTTTCGAAGGTGATTGTCGATGGCAGGCCCGGCCAGGCGCATACCGTCGTCCAGTCAACCGGCACACACAAACGCTACGGGCTTGGCGGCGATGCCGGCCAGTTGCCCGTCTGATAACCCAACCCGATCAAGTGGAGCAAGCGATGTCCGATAACGCACCCAAGAGCGAAGAATTCTACATCACGCGCAAGGTCGCAACTTCGATGGGGGTGTGGGATCCGGCTAACGAGGAAATGCACCCGGAATACCGCGACAAGAACCCCAGCCCGGACCTCAACGAGACGCAGTTCTTCGGCTTTTCGGTGCCTGAAGCACGCATTCATTCTGTGCTCTACACATGGGCGCACCCGAACCTTGAACTGGTCTCCACAGGGGTCATGGTCGCTCAGGGCATCCGCCACATCACGCCCGCCATCGATATCCACGATTACCGTGCCTATGTGCCGATGAAGGCCATCGGCAAGAGCTACATGAACTACACGACGCCCGGCAATTACCACGTCGAGGTGATCGAGCCGGGCGTGAAGTTCCGCACGACCTATCATGACGACGTGCGCGACAATCATTTCGACGTGGTCCACACCGCCATGTTCCCGCCCTGCGTCTGGTCGAGCAACGTCCATCTGGAACAGGTGCTGAAAACCGATGGCGAGGTCGTGATCCGTGGCAAGCGCTATGTGGTCGATGGAACCCATGTGCGCGACCGTTCATGGGGCGAGAACCGCCCGGAAGAGCCGCGCGCGATCCCGCCCGTCACCTGGATGACCGGCGTGTTCGAGGATGGCTTCTGTTTCCATGCCACCGCCTTCGACAGCCCGGAAATGGACCCTGTCTGGAAGGGCCATTTCGACATGCCGGAAAGCGATATTCTGCGCTTTGGCTGGGTGATCGTCGATGGCGAACAGGCGGCGGTGAAAAGCTGCCGCAAGCGCACCCATTACGACAGCCACTTCTTCCCGACATCTGTCGATCTGGAAATCATCGACGAGCGCGGCCGCATTTTCCGCATGAAGAGCGAGACGGTCTCTGCCTTCTGCTTCAACGCCTGGCATAATTGCCGCTGGCCGATCTGCGGTTCCAACTGGGTGCGCGAAGATGGCGTGAAGGGCTGGGGCGATGTGCAAGACGGCCAGTGGAGCGATTTCCTGCTGGCAGTCAGCTGATCGCGGGAAGGGCTGGCCCGCTCAGATCAGACCGAGCTTGTCGGCATAGATGAGCCGGCCGCCGGAGAGATGCAGCAGAGCCTGCGGCAGATCGTTGGCGCCCATGGCAAAGCAGCCATTGCTGCGGCCCAGCTTGCCCCATCTGGCGACCATGTCCGGCTCGGCATACCAGGCTGAATGGACTACGATTGCGCGTTCGAAGGCCATCGAATTATCAGGATCGAGGCCGCCCAGCCGCATCGAGGTGCCGAACTTGCCCTGATACCATTCCCACGAAATGAACGCGCCCCGGCTGGTGGCATTGGAGCCATAGCGGTTGGAGAAGTTTTTGAGCCAGCCATCATGCTCCGGGTCGGAACCGGTGCCGTGGGAAACCAGATAGGATTTGACCTCGCTCCGGTCGAGATTGACGAAATGGAAGCGCGGCACCGATGAGGGCACACCGAAATCGGCGATGCCGACAATATCCTTGCGCCACAGCCGGTTGCCCGCCCGCGCCACCTCGCGCTGGGCAATCTGCATCAAGCTGCGGTCGCGCTGGCTCAGCCCGCTGGCCTGGGCAAAGACCTTGCCGGGCAGCGCAAGGCTACCCGCAGCCATTGCGGCCCTTCCCAGAAATTCACGCCGGCTCGATTGCATCTGCGTCCCCTCGGCTTGCAAGGGCAGTATAGGTCGGTCCGACCGATTTTTCCAGACCCAGACTCTCAGGCGACAGACTGCGCCTTTGCGACGTCTTGCAGCCGCGCGATGGCCCGCTGGCTCGCTTCGGCATAGGCGCCATTGTCGAAGCGGTGTGTGCCGACGAAATGGACAAAGGCAGCGTCGCTGGCCCATGGTACGCCCCAGTAATTGAGATAGCGCCAGGCAGGCAGCAGGACGGGCGAGGGATCATTGGCGATCTGGAAATTGGAGGCGATCTGTTCCGCCCCCCACAGCGCCATCGCTTCCGGCCCGACAAGCCGTTCCATTTCTGCGACAAAGGCCAGCGCGAGCGAGCGGCCTTCGCCGCCGGCTGCAAACCCGGCAAAGCCTGCGCAGCCTCTGATATAGCGCCAGCCCAGATCCTGCCGCATCAGGCCAAGGCGGGATTCGACCTGCACCTGGATATGGCCATCTGCCGGGCCGGACGGGTAAATCTGGCCGGCAAATTCCGCGAGCGGCAGGGCACCGATCTCGGCATCCTCACCGCCCAGCAAGGTGAAGCTGCGATTGGCGGCAATGGCCGCCACCAGTTCGGGCACCGGCCCTGTTGTCACCGTGTCGCTGTCCAGCTGGATCCAGTATTCGCCCTGCCTGCGGTCCAGCATGAGCAGGAGGCGCTCCCAGAAGGCGCGGCTGGGCAGATGGCCAATATCGACCGAACCCGTCTCGATGATTTCCGGGTCGCCGCAATGGCGTGCCAGCACGGCCTTGTCCTGCGCGCTCAGCGTGCCATCGTCGAGGATGGCAATGCGGCCGCGGCGAAGATGATGCCACAGCGACTTGACGGCGACGAGATAGGGCAGCAGCACCGCAGAGCCGATCATTGAATAGATCACCAGCCCGTCATTGCGCGGCACGATCGGCGGCGTGGCAAGGATGCCCGCAACCGCCTTGTCGTGGCGCGCATTGTCGATGCGCTTGCGCAGGCGTGAGGGCAGGTGCTTGGAAAGCATAGTCCGGGTTCCGCTGAAATCCTGAGCGGACAGACTAGGGCTATTTGGTTAAGCGAAGGTGAGCATGCCGGGCTGCTAGGGGGTCACCCGTTCTGCCTGTGCGGCCTCCAGTTCGGCCGCCTTGGCCTCGACCAGCGCAACGATATGGTCGAGCATTGCGGCGCTTTCGACATGATGGTCGGTCACGCCGGACAGATACACCATGTGCCTGCCATTGCCGCCGCCGGTGATGCCTATATCGGTCTCGCGCGCTTCGCCCGGACCATTGACCACGCAGCCAAGGATGGAAAGCGACATCGGCGTCTTGATATGTTGCAGCCGCGCTTCGACCGCTTCCACGGTGCGGATCACGTCGAAGCCCTGCCGCGCGCAGCTGGGGCAGGAGACGACGCGCACGCCGCGCGTCCTCAGGCCCAGTGCCTTCAATATT
>CAZWEY010000200.1:0-4385 GCA_964632055.1 uncultured Sphingomonadaceae bacterium | reverse complement strand
TAGGGCTTAGTTGCCCGAACCCGGACCATAGGTGATTTCCACGCGGCGGTTCTGCAGTTCGCGAACGCCGTCGGCGGTCGGCACGCGGGGTGCGCTTTCGCCGAAGGCCTGCGAAGTGATCGCGCCGTCGGCAATGCCGCGGGCGGTCAGATAGCCGCGAACCTGCGTGTTGCGGCGGGCCGAAAGAGCCTGGTTATAGGCCGGACGACCCGAACGGTCGGCGTGGCCTGCCAGCATGATCGGAACATTGTCGCAATTGCCATAGGCGGTGACAGCGTTGTCGAGCACGGTGGCCGCTTCAGGCGTGATGTCCGACTTGTCCCAGTCGAAGAACACGATGTAGGGCCCCTTGTTGCATTCCACCACCGGCGGCGGAGGCGGCGGGGGCGGCGGCGGAGGCGGCGGAGGCGGAGTATATTCGGGCTGAGGAGCCGCAGCTGCGCCGACATTGTAAACCAGCATAAGCGCGACAGTGTGTGTCACGAAATCATGCTTGAGGAACTGGCCCGAGCCGAAAGTCTTGATCCCCGGGACGTTGAAGTAGCGATATTTCAGGCCGACATCGATCCGGTCATTGACCGGATAGCGGACACCAGCGAGGCCCTGGAAGGCGAAGCCCTTTTCCTTGTCGGCCACCAGCACATTGGGGCCGGCGATCGACTTGTTGTTGGTGAAGGCAATGCCGAGCCCGCCACCTACGAAGGCTTGCAGGCCATCATCCTTGCCAAGATCGACCAGGCCATTGACCATGCCGCTGAAGGCATTGATCTTGCCGGAATCATTATATTCCTTCCATGCCGGCCCAATGGCGCCAGTGACATCGGCCACGCTCTTGCCCTTGGCTTCGCGGAAGTTCAGGTCTGCTTCAAGACGGAACATGCCGAAATCCTTGCCCACCACGAGGCCGGTATCCCATGTCGTTTCGTGCTTGATGCGCGCCACCCGGTTGGCACCGCGGATCTTGACGTCTGTCATTTCGGCTTTGCCGAAACCGAGGTCACCCTCGATATACATCTGGCCATCCCGGGCCTGCGCCTGCGCAGCCATCATGGTCGAAGCCATGGCTGCGACGAGGATATATTTCCGCATTTCTAAAGTCCTTTCCTCATTATCCGGCGGCGCACAGCGCATTGGCGATAGCGCAGCCGGACGAAGCAAGGCAATACTGCCATGATTCGACCTAGGTCTTTATACGTTTGTTGCGCGCAGAAAAAGCCTCTTTTCCGCATATGCGAAGGAAGAAAACGCAGATATTAAGACTGATTAGCTCTGCAAGAGCCCGTCTGCGGCCTCGGTGATGGCACCATAGACAGCGGCAAGGTCATCCTTGCCGATGCAGTAAGGCGGCATCACATAGACGCAATTGCCCAATGGGCGCAGCAGGACGTCATGCTTGCGGAAGATGGCTGCCATCTCGCCAGCCGCCGGGGAGAGATAATTGCCCTCGGCCCCGCCCAGCTCCATCGCCGTGATAGTCCCGCATTGCCGAGCATTGGCAATCGCCGGATGATCCGCAAGCCGGGCAAGAGCATCCCGCTGCATGGCAGCCAGCGTGCCGATCCGCTCCATGACCGGCTCTTCGCGCCAAATGGCCAGATTGGCATTGGCCGCCGCACAGGCAATGGGATTGGCGGTATAGCTGGAGGAGTGAAAGAACATCTGCGCCTTGTCGGGCGCATAATGGGCCTGCCAGACCGGCTCGCTGGCCATGGTCACCGCCAATGGCAATGCGCCTCCGGTCAATCCCTTGGACAGGCACAGGAGATCGGGCACCACTGCGGCCTGCTCGCAAGCGAGCAGCGTGCCTGTGCGCCCCCAGCCGGTCATCACTTCGTCAGCGATGAACAACACGCAATAACGGGCGCAAATTTCCCGCATTTCGGCCAGGATATGAGGCGGATAGATCTTCATGCCGCCCGCCCCCAGCACCAGCGGTTCAACGATGAAGGCCGCGGCACCCGCCCGGCATTCGGCCTCCAGCGCATCCATTGTCGCCTGCGGATCATCGGGAAAAGGCACCCGCCCCACATCGAACAGCAACGGCGCATAGGCCGCGTTGAACACGCCGCGCGCGCCCACCGACATCGCGCCGATCGTGTCGCCGTGATAGGAATGGTCCATCACCACGATGCGATGGCGCGGCTCTCCCCGGTTGCGCCAAAATCCCAGCGCCATCTTGAGCGCGACCTCGACACTGGTGGAGCCGGAATCGGAGAAGAATACGCGGCTCAGCGAAGGCGGCATGATCGCGCGCAGGCCCTGTGCAAGGTCTTCGGCGGGCTGATGAGTCCATCCGGCAAAGATCAGCTGGTCGAGCTTTTCGCTCTGCTCGCGGATCGCCGCCATGATGCGCGGGTGACCATGGCCGTGCGTCGTCACCCACCAGCTGGAGATGGCGTCGACGATCCTCCGCCCGTCTGCGGTATGAATAGCCGCCCCTTCGGCATGGGTAACGAGCGGGATCGGCTCTTCCAGGCCATGCTGGGTGAAAGGATGCCAGATGGACGACTGGCTCACAGGCTGATCCCTTGCGCAAAGGCTGCCGCCAGAGCGGAAGGCTCAAACGGGTCAAGCAAAGGCAGCCGACCCAGACGCCTGACGCCCCCGATGCGGCAGATCGTCGCCTCGCTGTCTTCCTGCGCCTCGCCGATGAAGGCCACGCCATGGATCGGCACGCCGCGCGCGCGCAGCGCCTCGATGGTCATCAGGCTGTGGTTGATCGTGCCGAGCGCAGTGCGCGCAACGATGATCGCGGGCAGCCCCCAATGCGCGAAAAGATCGGCCATCAGCAGATCGTCGCGCAGCGGCACCAGCGCGCCGCCCGCCCCTTCGGCCACAAGCGGTCGGTGGGGAGGCAAAGCAAGGCGCGCAAGCTCGATCTCCACGCCATCTATGGCCGCGGCGCGATGCGGAGAGCAGGGCGTTTCAAGACAATAGGCTTCGGGCACTATCCTCTCCGGCGCAAGGCCGGAAAGGCGCTGAACCCGTTGCGCGTCGGTGCCTCCATCGGTCCCTGCCTGCACCGGTTTCCAGTAATAGCCGTCCAGATGGCCCGCCAGAGCAGCGGCAAACACGGTCTTGCCCACATCGGTATCGGTGCCGGTGACGACAAAACCGGTCATGCGAGCAACTCCTCCAGCCGCGTGGCCATCGCCGCGATATCAGCGCTGCTGGCGTTCAGGCTCAGCGAAATGCGCAGCCGCGAGGTGCCGGAGGGCACGGTGGGCGGGCGGATGCCGCGCACATCGAAACCCGATGCCTGCAGTGCGCCCGCCACTTCCATGGTGCGCGCATCGCCGCCAAGGATCAGCGGCAGGATCTGCGATCCGGTGGCATGAGCGCCCAGCGGGGCAAGCAGGCGCTCGGCCTCGCTCACATGCGCAAACAGCTGTTCCCTGCGTTCGGGCTGCGTGGCGCAGATGCGCAGGGCCTCGCGCACGGCGGCGGCCATCAGGGGGCTTGGCGCAGTGGAGAAGATGAAGCCGCGGCCCCGGTTGATCAGCGTGTCACGCACCACGCGAGGACCGCAAACCAGAGCCCCCTCGCAGCCCAGCGCCTTGCCGCAAGTCCTGAGAGTAATGACGTTGCCCCGGCCTTCGAGATGCGCCGCCAGCCCCCGCCCCTCAGGCCCGAACACGCCCGTAGCATGGGCCTCGTCCACCATCAGAATGCCGCCCACGCGGTCTGCCAGCGCCATCAGCTCGTCAAGCGGGGCTGTGTCGCCATCCATCGAATAAAGGCTCTCGACCAGCAGCCAGATCGTGCCCCTGCCGCCCTTGCCGCGCCATCTGGCGATGGCATCGGCAAAGTTCTGCACATCATTATGCTGTGCCATGGCCCGGTCGGCGCGTGCCAGCCGCATGCCTTCGTGCGCGCTGGCGTGAATCAGGGCATCATAGACGATGAGATCGCCTTTTTGCGGCAGGGTGGAGACGAGCGCACTGTTGGCGGCAAAGCCGGTGGAAAAATAGAGTGCCGCCTCGCTGCCGAAAAAGCGGGCGGCTTCTTCCTCCAGCGTCTCATGTTCGTCCTGATTGCCGCGCAGCAGCCGCGATCCGCCCGAGCCGACGGGAACGCCGCGCTCGATGGCCGCATGGATCGCCGCCTTCAGCGCCGGATCGCCCGCGAGGCCGAGATAATCGTTGGAAGCGAAATCAACGCCCTCGCGCGGGCGCAAGAACCGCAGGCGTGCGCGCGCCTCAAGGCTTGCCAGATCGTCTGTCTGAGGTGAAAAATACCCGGTCATGCGCGCCGATATGGGGATTTTCGGCTGGTCTGGCAACGCGGGCGAGGGGAATCCGTCATTCCCCCTTCCGCCTAGGGTCAGGATCTATGAATCGCGCCTTCGAGGCGCCGGAATGGCGAACATATCGGGCGGATATTTG
>CAZWEY010000199.1:0-4417 GCA_964632055.1 uncultured Sphingomonadaceae bacterium | reverse complement strand
CATCACCGAGGTGATCGGGATGGAAGGCGACGTGATCGTGACGCAGGAATTGTTCGCCTTCGAATATCTGGATGAAAGCGAAGACGGCAAGATCATCGGCGAATTCCGTGCATCGGGCCTGCGCCCCTACACGCTGGAAAAGGCGCGCCAGTTCGGTTTCGATCAGGCCTATCTCGAAGCCTGCCTCTGATATCTTACGCGGGGTTGAGCCAGCCCCGCACGGCCAGCCCTAACAGGACGACGGCGGCCAGAAAGGCCAGCAGGAATACCGGCGCCCAGGGCACCAGCCCCACCCGGTCGATCCGCGCCCGTTTCATGCGCCTGCGCTCGGCCAGACTGGCGATCATTGCCAGAGAGGCTGCGAGAAGGCCCCACACCGCCATCCGGTCCGCATCGCTCGAGAGATAGGGGAAGAACAGGTCGAACATTGAGGCGCTAAACTCATAATTTGCATCGCACTTGCGCTTGGCCGCCAAGGCCCTAAGCGGGGGCAATGAACATGCCTGCACAGCCCGGGCCCGGTATGGCCCTTTTTCTCAGAATTCTGGGCGTTGCGGCATTGTCGACCACGATCATGTTCGTCAAGCTTTGCGGCGAAAAGGGTATCCATCTCACCGAGATCATGTTCTGGCGTCAGTTTGTGACGATTCCCATCGCCGGGCTCTGGCTCTGGGGCAGCCGAAGCCTTGGGACCCTGCGAACCAACCGCTTCCCCGCCCATCTGCGCCGTGCATTCTTCGGCATGTGTGCAATGACATTCGTGTTCTGGTCGGTTCAGCTGCTGCCTCTGGCTGAGGCACAGACACTGAGCTTCACGGGGCCTTTCTGGGCGACCTTGCTGGCCATGATCCTGCTCAAGGAAAAAGTCGGCCCCTGGCGCTGGTCTGCTCTCGGGCTGGGATTCATGGGGATATTGATCATTACCCAGCCGGGCAGTGCGCATATCCCCCTTCTCGGCATTGCCGTCGGGCTGATCGCGGCCTTTCTCGTGGCCCTGCTCTCCATCATGATAAAAGAGCTGAACCGGACCGAGAGACCTTTGGCGATCGTTTTCTGGTTTTCGGTTCTTTCTTCGCCGATGATGGCACTGTTCCTGCCCTTCACCATGGTGCCGCATGATGCCGAAGCCTGGGGCCTGTTGCTGGCCATGGGGCTGAGCGGTGCCGCGGGGCAGGTTCTCCTGACGCTGGCCTTGCGCTATGGCGCGGTTTCTGCGGTGATCGTGATGGATTATACAGGGCTTGTCTGGGCGACATTATATGGCTGGCTGATCTGGGACCAGTTCCCCACTTCCGCCACCTGGCTGGGCATGCCCCTGATTGTTGCAGCGGGGCTGATCATTTCCTGGCGCGAACACAGGCTGGCGAGAGAACGCTATGCCACCATGGCCGCCGGGTGAATGGCCAGGGTCAGCCCTTTCCAAGCAAGCGCATCATGGCAGTGCGATCATGCACGAATTTGCCCTGAACCCGCGCATCAAGCAGCTTGAGGATAATCTGCGCGAGCTTGCGATCGGCTATGGACCTGAAGGCGGCATGGCGCCCCCAAAGGAACAGATCGACCAATGGGCTTGCCAGCACCATCAGCCGTTCCAACGGGCGCGGATCATCGATGCGCCGCCCTTTCAGCAGGCCGGGTCTGAGAATGTCGAGGCGATGAAAGCGCAACTTCGCCAGATGTTCTTCCATTTCCGCCTTGGTCCGAAGATAAAGATGGCGGCTGGAGCGCTCTGCACCAGCTGAGGAAACGACGATAAACTGGCTTGCTCCGGCCTCTTTGGCTGCTCTGGCAACATGAAGGACCAGCCCCTCGTCCACCGCACGATATTCGCTCTCTACCTCGCCCGCCTTCTTCCAGGTTGTTCCAAGCGCGCAGATCACGGCTGCCGGTTTCAGGGCATGAATGGTCTCGGCCCAATGGCTTGTATCGGCAACGAACATTTCCATGCGCGCGCCTTCGGGCAAGCTGATGCGCCTTCGCGCGATCGCAGCGAGCCGGACTCCCCTGCGCCCGACTGCCTGCTGCATGACTGCTCGCCCGATGAGGCCAGTCGCCCCGACAAGAACCACCCGCTTTTCAGACACTGGTCAGCCCTTCGGGAAGCGGGCCGACCAGCCGCACATAGGCCTGCGTTGCGTAGCGGTCTGTCATGCCGGCAATGAAATCCGCAATGGAGCGGCTGCGCGCCGGCTCATCAATGGCAAGAGTGGTTCGCCAGCTGTCCGGCAGACTCTCATCGGCCCGATCATAAGCCTCGAACAGCCGGGCCACCACTTCGCCCGCCCGCGCTGCAGCCTGCATCTGCTCGGGATGATGATAGAGCTTTTCATACATGAACCGCTTGAGGCTCCGCTCCTGCGCGCCAAGCCCTTCGGAAAAGGACACCAGCCCCCGCCCGGCCGCACGCACTTCCTCAACGCAGGCAATGCCCTTCAGATTGTCGCGCGTCGTGGCGATCAGATCATTGACCATGACGCCGATCTGGCTGCGCACCATCTCGCGCAATTGCCTGTCTCGCGGGGCATGGGGAAAGCGCCGTTCCACCGAGCGCCATTCATCAGCAACAAAATCCACACCGAGCAATTGGTCGAGATCCAGCAGCCCTGCCCGCAAGCCATCGTCAATGTCGTGATTGTCATAGGCGATATCGTCAGACAGCGCCGCCACCTGCGCTTCCAGCGAAGGCCAGCTGTCCAGATCGAGCGGGTAGGCGGCATCCAGCTCCGCCAGAGCCCAGTTGGGCCGCAACACCGGGCCATTATGCTTGGCCAGCCCCTCCAGCATTTCCCAGCTGAGGTTCAGCCCTTCATGCTCGCAATAGGGGCTTTCCAGCCGCATCAGCATACGCAGCGCCTGGGCATTGTGATCAAATCCGCCATGCGGCGCCATCGCGGCATGCAGCGCGTCTTCTCCGGCATGGCCGAAAGGCGGGTGGCCAATGTCATGCGCCAAACACAGCGCCTCGGTCAGGTCCTCATCCAGACCCAGCGCGCGGGCGATCACCCGGCCGATCTGGGCAACTTCCAGGCTATGCGTCAGCCGGACGCGATAATGATCGCCATCGGGCGCGATGAAAACCTGCGTCTTGTGGCGCAGGCGGCGAAAGGCGATCGAATGAACGATACGATCGCGATCACGCTGAAACTCGCTGCGTGGTCCGCGCACGCCGCCCTGATCGAGCGTAAATTCCCGCCCTCTGCTGACGGCTGGATCGGAGGCATAAGCTGCGCGGGTCATGGCTCGCGCGGTTTAGCGGCATAAGCCGCGATGGCAACCTGTCGTATGGGGCTCAATCCCGCCCCAATATCCATTCAGCCGCCTTGCGCGCATGGATCTGGGTGCTGTCATAGATCGGCAGGACATTGGCATCGACATCGACAACAAGCTCCAGCTCGGTCGAGGCAAGGATGATCGCTTCGGCTCCATCCTGCTCGCGCACGGTTATCCTGGTTTTCAGGAATCTTTCGGCCTGCCGTGTCGCCTTGCCAGCGATCAGCTCTTCGTAAATGATCCGGTCGATTTCGCCCTGCGCCTCCATATCGGGCGGCAACAGATCGATCCCGTGAGCGACAAGACGTTGGCGATACCAGCCCCCGGTAACAACATTGCTAGGCCCGATAATCGCAGCGTTGAGGCGCTTGTCCGCCGCCATCGCCTCGCCAATGCTGTCAGCAATGTGGAACACTGGCACGCCAGCTGCCTTCGCCACGCCATCGTAAACCATGTGCATGGAATTGGCGGCAATCACCAGCGCGCCGGCGCCTGCCTCTGCCAGCCGCCGGGCCGATGCGCACAGCACATCGGATGCCCGGTCCCATTCGTCCTTGGCGGCAAGCCCGGCCAGTTCGCTGAAGTCGAGATTCTCGATCAGCATGGGGGCACTGGCCCTTGGCCCGGCCTCGCGCTGGACGATCGTGTTGATCTGTTCGTAATAGGAACGGGTCGAAACCCAGCTCATCCCACCGATCAGACCAAGTTTGCGCATCAGTGCTGAAGCGCCTTGTTGATTTCCTCGACCATCTTCTTGGCGTCAGCCAAGAGCATCATGGTCTGGTCCATGTAGAACACGTCGTTGTCGACGCCCGCATAGCCCACGCCGCCCATCGAGCGCTTGATGAACATGACGGTCTTGGCCTTGTCGACGTCGAACACCGGCATGCCGTAAATCGGCGAGGACTTGTCGGTCTTGGCCGCAGGGTTCACCACGTCGTTCGCGCCGATGATGAAGGCGACATCGGTCTGGGCGAACTCGCCATTGATGTCTTCCAGCTCGAACACCTCGTCATAAGGCACGTTGGCTTCGGCCAGCAGCACGTTCATGTGGCCGGGCATGCGGCCTGCGACCGGGTGGATGGCGTACTTCACGTTGACGCCTTCCTTTTTCAGCACGTCCGCCATTTCCCGCAGCGCGTGCTGT
>CAZWEY010000198.1:0-4457 GCA_964632055.1 uncultured Sphingomonadaceae bacterium | reverse complement strand
AGCGGCCTTCCTCGATGGCCCGGGCGGCGCGCTGGTGACTGACCACGGCCAGCGCATCCTGTTCATCGCGGCCGATCTGGTAGCGTTCCGCGACATTTTCAGCCGTGACGCCCATATGGCCATGGCCAAACGGATCCTGCAGCGCTTCCAGCATGGCATCGAGCATCACCATATTGCCCATCTTGTTGCCCCAGCGCGCGCTTTTCAGCACATGCGGCGCATTGCTCATGCTTTCCGCACCACCTGCAGCGGCGATATCGGCTTCGCCGTCAGCAACCATGCGCGCGGCAAGGATGATAGCCTCAAGCCCGGAACCGCAAAGCCGGTTTATGGTCAGGGCCGGCGTCTCGATCGGGATACCCGCATTGACCGAGGCGACTCGGGCCAGATAGGCATCGCGCGGTTCGCTCTGGATCACCTGCCCGATAACCACATGCCCGATATCGGCCGGCGCAACGCCCGCCCGCGAAACGGCTTCCTCAAGCACCATGGTGGCCAGTTGATCAGGCTTGAAGTCCTTGAGGGCTCCACCGAAATCGCCAATCGCGGTGCGGACACCAGACACGATATAGACAGGCTGGTTGTTGGACACAGGCTTGTTCCTTCGTAAATTGACCAGGGCGCGTGGCCCGGATCAGCGCACACACAAGGGGAAAGGCCCTATTCCTTCGCACCTGCAAAATCCAGATGCAAATTCCAGCCCCTTTGGCCCGCCTGTCCTAATCATATCTCGATGCAGCACAGCTTGACCCGGGCCGAAAATCTCTTGTCCTTCTCTCAGGACATGACAGGGTGCAGGCAAACCGGTGGGAGAGCATGAATGGACTATCGCCCTGTAGGCAGCAGCGGGATCAGCGTGTCGCGCCTGACTTTTGGCGGAAATATCTTCGGCTGGACCGTGGACAAGGCGACCTCCTTTCGCCTGCTCGACGCCTTTGTCGATCGTGGGTTCAACGCTATCGACACCGCTGACGTCTATTCCATCTTCGGCGGAACCGCGCCGGGTGCATCGGAGAGCATCATTGGCGAATGGCTGGCGCAAGGCGGCGGCAGGCGCGAGAAGATCTGCCTGTTTACCAAGTTCGGACTGGAAATGGGACCGGGCCTCAAGGGCCTTTCGGCGACCTATGTCGAACAGGCAGTCGAAGCCTCGCTGCGCCGTCTGCAAACGGACCGCATCGACCTCTACATCACCCATTTCGATGACAATACGACCCCGCACGAGGAAACGCTGGGCGCATTCCAGAAGCTGATTGCGGCGGGCAAGGTGCGCGCGGTCGGCGCGTCCAATTACGGGCCGGACCGGCTGACGGGCGCACTGGAGGTGGCGAAGGCCGAGGGCCTGCCCGCCTATCAGAGCCTTCAGACGCTTTACAATCTCTATGACCGGGCCGCCTTTGAGGGGCCTCTGGAGAACATCTGTCGCCAGAACGCTCTGGCGGTCTTCCCTTATTTCTCGCTCGCCAGCGGCTTTCTGACCGGCAAATATCGCAAGCCTGAGGATATGGCCGGCAGCGCGCGGGAAGGGCTGGTGAAGCGCTATCTTGATGAGCGCGGCATGAAGATTCTGGCTGCGCTGGACGATGTGGCCGCCGAGACCGGTGCGAGCGTTGCGCAGATCGCGCTGGCATGGCTGCTCGCACGGCCCGGCGTGACCTCGCCGGTCGTCAGCGCAACCAGCCTCGACCAGCTGGAGGCTACGCTGGCCAGCGTCGATCTGGCGTTGTCCGCAGACCATATCGCAAAGCTTGACGCGGCCAGCGCTGCGTCCTGAAAACAGGCATTTCAAGGAGGAACAATGAGGGTTGTATTCGTCAATTCGTCGGGCGCGCGGCGCGAAGTCGAGGCATCGGGCGGGCTGAGCCTGGTCGAGGTCGCGACGCAAAACGACATCGAGGAAATCGAGGCGGAATGCGGCGGGGCCTGCTCTTGTGCGACATGCCATGTTCTTGTCGCGGCCGAATGGCTCGACAAGCTGCCTGCGATCCGCATGACCGAAGACGAGATGCTCGACATCCTTGAAGACAATCGCCAGCCCAATTCACGGCTCGGCTGCCAGATCGTCATGACCCCGGACCTCGATGGGCTTGTGGTCCACACACCCGCAGAACAGGGCTGAGAAATTAGGGAGAGGATAATGAACAAGACCGATGTGGTGCAGCTGGCTTATCTCGTGAAGCCCGGCGCGCTCGATGCCGCGATCGATTACTGGGTCAATGTGATGGGCGCGGGGCCGTTCTATCGCGGCGTCTTCCCCCTGATCGACCAGATTCACAAGGGCCAGCCGACCAACCAGACCTGCGAGGTGGTTTGCGGCTATCATGGCGACATGCAGATCGAGCTGATCGATACGACCAACGATGCGCCCGGACCCTATAACGACTTCCTCGCCGCGAACCCCACGCCGCCGGTGGGCGGGCTCTATCATCACGTGATGCTGGAACAGGGCGATTACGACGCTCTGGTCGAGCGCTTGCTCGCCACGGGCTGCAAACCCGCATTCGAAGCGCGCAACGCCAGCGGCGAGCGCATCTGCTATCTCGATGCCAGCGAGACGACCGGAGGGTATATAGAGGTAATCGAGGCCGCGTTCTGGCCCGTTGTCTGCGAAAACATGCGCAAGGCGCGGGATGAATGGGATGGAAGACGCCCGGTTCGCAGCTTCGAGGAACTGATCGGCGACGAATCGATCATCGCCGGCTGACGCAATAAGGGCGGCAGGTTGCCCCGCCGCCCTTTGATTCTGCACCGAAGCGGAAGGCTTACTTCGCCGCCTTCTTCGCCTTCATCGCAGCCATGGTGGCGGTGACGGTGTCGAATACTTCCTGCCCGCCCATGCATTCCATCTCATAGGCAAGACCCAGTTCGAGCGCTGGCGTGCCAATGGTGCGCGTCAGCTTGTTGAAGGCTCGCTTGGTGCCCATCACGCCCCATTTGGGGAGCGCCGCGATGCGGTTGGCAATGCCCAGCGCCACATCGGTCACTTCTTCGGGTGTCGCGACGATGTCGGTCGCAAGGCCCATCTCATATGCCTGCCTGCCCGAAATCGGATCGCCGGTGAGGAGATAGCGCTTGGCCCGGTTGAGGCCGACCGACTGCGCCCAGCTGATCACGCCGCCATCACCCGCGACAAGGCCGAGGTGGACGTGCGGATCGGCAATGCGCGCGCCTTCATAGACGACGACGATGTCGGACAAGGTGGCAATGGTCGCGCCAAGGCCGATGGCGTTGCCCTGAACTGCGGCGATCACCGGGAAGCTGAGATCGGTCAGCATCTCAAGGATGGCGCGCGCTTCCCAGGCCACGCTGTCGCGCAGTTCGCGATCATTGTTCTGGCGCAGCATCATGTTCATGTCGCCGCCGGCCGAGAAGGACTTGCCCTCTGCCGAAAGGACGAGAGCACGGATGTCGGTACGGCCCCAGATGTCCTTCAGCAGCTGGACGAATTCGCCATGCGCAACAGGGTCGAACATGTTGGCGACCTCAGGGCGGTTGAGATGGACGTGAGCAACGTTGTTTTCGGCAACGTCGAAGGAGAAACAGGTAAACTTGCTGGCCATCATGGCCTCCTTGAATGCGGGATGAGTGTGGTGGCGGGATCAGCCGTTGTGGCGGGTCTCGATCAGTTCGATCATGTAACCGTCGGGGTCCTTGGCAAAGGCAAGATGCGGCGCGCCGGGCACCATGCGCTTGGGCTGGGTCGGGCATTCATAGCCCAGTTCCTCCAGCCGCTTCACCGTGCCATGGATGTCGGGCACGCCGATGGCGACATGGCCATAGCCATTGCCATGGGTGTAATCGTCATCCTTGCCCCAGTTGTAGGTCAGCTCGATCGCGCCGCCGGCTTCATAGCTGTCATAGGCAAGGAAAAGGATGCTGAAGCTGGCATGTTCGAAATCGAACCGGTCCAGCAGCTTCATGCCCAGGCCCTCGCAATAGAAGCGCAGCGAGGCATCCGCATTCTTGATTCGGATCATGGTGTGCAACACGCGCGGCTTGTCGGCATCATGGCCCCATTGCCAGTATTCGGGCTTGAATTCCTCGGTTGCGGTATCGGTGCTCATCGTGGTTCCTTTCGGATGATTGCTAGCCTTTCTGGCGATTTCTGGCGCGGGCCTATTCGAACTCCCGGCGCTCCCACCAGGGGAAGAAGTCCGGCATATCTGCGGAAACACGATCCGGGAAGATGGGCGCGCGCTTTTCCTGAAAGGAGGCGATCCCCTCCTTTACATCTGCAGACTTGCCGCGGGCGGTAATGCCCCGGCTGTCGATCTTGTGGGCCTCCATCGGGTGGTCCGTGCCCAGCATCTTCCACAGCATCTGACGGGTCAGCGCAACGGAAACAGGGGCGGAATTTTCGATATAGCTGCGCGCGATGGCGCGAGCCTCTTCCAGCAGTCGCTCTTTGGGGTGGACCGCGCTGACACCATTTTTGCGCAGGGCCTCTTCTGCTGCGA
>CAZWEY010000197.1:0-4480 GCA_964632055.1 uncultured Sphingomonadaceae bacterium | reverse complement strand
GCAAATTTCAGCGCGCCGTCGCCTTCGTCGATCTTCACGGTTGAGCCATCGGGGATTTCACCGCCGAGCAGCTTTTCCGCCAGCGGGTCTTGCAGATACCGCTGCACCGCGCGTTTCAGCGGCCTTGCACCATAGACCGGATCGTAGCCGACCCGGCCCAGCCAACGCTTGGCCCCGTCTGTCAGATCGAGCACGATCTTGCGGTCTTTCAGCAGCTTGCCCACGCGGCCCACCTGAATGTCCACGATCGGCGCCATGTGTTCCTGACCAAGGCGGTGGAACAGGATGATCTCGTCCAGGCGGTTCAGGAATTCGGGGCGGAAATGCCCGCGCACCACTTCCATCACCTGCGGTTCTACGCTCTCGACGTCCTGCCCTTCCTCCAGATTGGCGAGGTACTGGCTGCCGAGGTTGCTGGTCAGGATGATCAGAGTGTTGGTAAAGTCCACCACCCGGCCCTGCCCGTCGGTCAGGCGGCCATCGTCAAGCACCTGCAGCAGCACGTTGAACACGTCGCTGTGGGCCTTCTCGACCTCGTCGAACAGCACGACCTGATAGGGCCGGCGCCGCACCGCTTCGGTCAGGACGCCGCCTTCCTCATAGCCGACATAGCCCGGAGGCGCGCCGATCAGGCGGGCGACGGAGTGCTTCTCCATGAACTCGCTCATGTCGATACGCACCATCGCGCTGTCATCGTCGAACAGGAATTCGGCCAAGGCCTTGGTCAGTTCGGTCTTGCCAACACCCGTGGGGCCGAGGAACAGGAAGCTGCCCAGCGGCCGGTTCGGGTCCTGCAATCCAGCACGCGCACGGCGCACCGCCTTGGAAACGGCCTCCACCGCATCGCTCTGGCCGATCACGCGCGCGCCGATTACCTCTTCCATGCGCAAGAGCTTCTCGCGCTCGCCTTCCATCATCCGGTCGACGGGCACGCCGGTCCAGCGGCTTACCACGGCGGCGATGTCGTCCGCACTCACTTCCTCGCGCAGCAGCGCGTTTTGCGAGACGCCCCGCGCTTCTTCCAGCTGGCGCTCCAGTTCGGGGATGCGGCCATAAGTCAGCTCGCCCGCCTTTTGATAGTCTCCCTGGCGCTGCGCCTGCTCCAGTTCGACCCGCGCGGCGTCGAGCTGTTCCTTGACCTTGCCTTCCGCCGCGATCTTGTCGCGCTCGTTCTGCCAGCGGGTGGTGAGTTCGGCCGATTGCTGTTCCAGGTTCGCCAGTTCCTCGCGCAGCGCGTCGAGCCTGTCACGCGAAGGCTGGTCGCTCTCTTTCGCCAGCGCCATTTCCTCGATCTTGAGCTGGATGATGCGCCGGTCGAGATTTTCGATTTCCTCAGGCTTGCTTTCCACCTCCATGCGGATGCGGCTCGCCGCCTCGTCCATCAGGTCGATGGCCTTGTCCGGCAGGAAACGGTCCGCGATATAGCGGTTGGACAGCGTCGCCGCCGCCACGATGGCGTTGTCGGCAATGCGCACGCCATGGTGCAACTCGTATTTCTCCTTGATGCCACGCAGGATCGAGATGGTGTCCTCCACCGTCGGTTCGCCCACGAAAACGGGCTGGAACCGCCGCTGCAGCGCCGGGTCCTTTTCGACATATTTCTGGTATTCATCGAGCGTCGTTGCACCAATGCAATGCAGCTCGCCGCGCGCCAGAGCTGGCTTCAGCAGGTTGGACGCATCCATCGCCCCTTCCGATTTGCCCGCGCCGATCAGCGTGTGCATCTCGTCAATGAACAGGATGATCTCGCCTTCCGCACCCTTCACCTCGTCAAGCACGGCTTTGAGCCGCTCCTCGAACTCGCCGCGATATTTCGCGCCTGCGATGAGCGCACCCATGTCGAGCGCCATCAACCGGCGATCCTTCAGGCTGTCTGGCACGTCGCCATTGGCGATGCGCAGCGCGAGCCCTTCCGCAATCGCCGTCTTGCCGACGCCCGGCTCGCCGATCAGCACCGGGTTGTTCTTGGTGCGCCGCGCGAGAATCTGCACGGTGCGGCGAATTTCCTCGTCGCGACCGATGACAGGGTCCAACTTGCCGTCGCGCGCAGCCTCGGTCAGATCGCGGGCATATTTGGAAAGCGCCTCATAGCTTTCTTCCGCGCTGGCGCTGTGCGCCGCACGACCGCCGGTCACCTCCTGGATCGCGGCTTCCAGCGCCTTCACATCGACATTGGCGGCCTTCAACGCCTGGCCCGCAGGGGTCGAGGACATGGCGAGCGCCTGCACGATGCGCTGGACCGGCACAAAGCTGTCGCCAGCCTTGCTGGCCAGCTGTTCGGCCTGATCAAGCACGCGCACCGCATCATTGTCGAGGCCCGGAGGCTGCTGCGCCCCGCCGCCCGACACCGCCGGGAGCTTGGCCAGCGCCTTGTCCAGTTGCTGCACCGCAATCTGCGCATTGCCGCCCGCGCGCTGGATCAGGCCGGCGGCCATCCCCTCGCTGTCATCGAGCAGCGCCTTCAACACATGCTCCGGCGCGATGCGCTGATGGCTCAGCCGAATAGCGACCGTCTGCGCCGCCTGCAGAAAACCCTTCGCGCGATCGGTGAATTTTTCGAGATTCATGAGCTACCCTCACTTTACCTGCGAGGGAGATAGTGTTGCATTTGAGCAACACAAGGACATGGATCAAAATTTCGGTCGGACTGGGGTCCAGACCCTAGTTCCCCAACAGCCCCTTCAACAAGCCGCCCGCCTTGTCGAGCGGGTTGGCGCGCAGTTTGGCTTCTTCGTTGCCGATATATTTGAAGATGCCTTTCAAGGCCTGATCCGTCACCGATTTGCCCAAGGTGTCATGCGTGATGCCCGCACCAGAGAGCAGGCTCGACTTCTTCGTCAGCTTGTCGAACTTGCGATAGGCCCCTGCATCACCCAGCGCGCTGTCGACCAGCGGGCGCAGCTTGCCATGCAGCGTATCGCCCGCGCTTTCCTGCAAATAACGGGTCGCACCGTCATTTTCCTTCACGATACCCGGAACATCGGACAGCGAAAGCTGATCGATCGATTCGCGAAACACCGGCTTGGCAACACCCGCCGCAGCGCCAGCCGCATCGTTCAGACGGCGGATGAGGCCGTCGAACAGGCCCAGCCCACCCAGCGATCCGACAAGGCCGGAACCGCCACCGATCAACGGCAGGCCGATGCGGATGTCCTTGTCATTGTAGAACGCGCCCGGCGCGGCCAGCTTGTCGAGAGCGCTGTCCGATGCCTTGCCGAGCAGGCCTGTCAGCATGTTCGCCCGCGCAGGCACTCCAAGGGTCAGCGCCGATGCGCCCAACCCTGCGATAAACAGCCGCCGTTCGATATTACCCATAGGTAATCCCCTTCCATCCGGAAGGTTTCACAGGTCGCGCATCAATGCAACATTTTGTTCTCAAATGCTTATCGCATAGAGAAAGTAACTCAGCCCAGCGCCTTTTTAAGCAGTTCGTTGACCACCTGCGGGTTTGCCTTGCCAGCCATCGCCTTCATGGTCTGGCCGACGAAGAAGCCGAACAGCGCTTCCTTGCCGCCCTTGTACTGCTCGACCTTGTCGGCATTGTCGGCAAGAATCCTGGCGATGGCCGCGTCGATCGCGCCGGTGTCGGAGGTCTGCTTGTTGCTGTCGATTTCGGCGGCAAGGTCGATGTCGCCAGTGAGGTAGGCCTCGAAGATTTCCTTGGCTTTGCTGCCCGAAATGAGGCCGCTATCGGTGGCGACGACAATGGCGGTGTTGGCCGCGAGCGAGTTCTTCGGGTGGTCCGTCGCGATGGCGTTGGCATTGAGGATACCGGGGCGTTCCGAAAGCAGCCAGTTGGCAACGCGCTTGGCAATGTCGGGTTCGCCCTTGCCAGCCTCGCGGGCGGCAGATGCCAGCAATTCCTCGAACTGGCGCGCGGTCTCGACGTCCGCCGTCAGCACACCCGCATTATAGGCGGTGAGGCCCAGCGCCGTTTCATAGCGATGGCGCTTGGCGTCGGGCAGTTCGGGCAGGCTGGCGCGGCATTCTTCCAGGAAAGCATCGTCCAGTTCCAGCGGCAGCAGGTCCGGGTCCGGGAAGTAGCGATAATCATGCGCGTCTTCCTTGGAGCGCATGGAGCGGGTCTCGTTCCTGTCCGGATCGTAAAGTCGGGTTTCCTGAACCACCTGTCCGCCGTCTTCGATCAGATCCACCTGGCGGCGCGCTTCGCTTTCCACCACGGCCATGACGAAGCGGACGGAATTGACGTTCTTCGTCTCGGTGCGGGTGCCGAACGGCTCACCCGGCTTACGCACTGAAACGTTGACGTCCGCCCGCATCGAGCCCTGATCCATATTGCCGTCGCAACTGCCCACATAGCGCAGAATCGTGCGCAGCTTGGCGAGATAGGCACCCGCTTCCGCCGGGCTGCGCATGTCGGGGCGGCTGACGATTTCCATCAGCGCCACGCCAGAGCGGTTCAAATCGACATAGGACATGGTCGGGTGCTGGTCGTGCATCAGCTTGCCCGCGTCCTGCT
>CAZWEY010000196.1:0-4588 GCA_964632055.1 uncultured Sphingomonadaceae bacterium | reverse complement strand
CGGGCCCTTGCGGCCAGCATAGCCAGCGACGCGGCCCGCATCCTCGCCGGATTTGACGAACTTGACCGGCTGGCCAAGCTGGAAAGCGCGGCCATGAAACTGGACGGGGGCGAAACTGACATGGCCGGTCTGTTCACCGCCATGGCCGCCCAGCTGGAAGCGCATTTGCGTGCACGATCCAGCGCCTTCACCGTCTGGGGCAATGATGAGCCCGCACTCGTCCCGCTGGCGATTCCGGAAGCCGAAAAGCTGGCCTGGCGGCTGATGGCCACGCTCGCAGGCGCGGTCACGGCCGGGGAACAGCTCGACCTCCATATCGTGCGCGAGGCGGAACGCGCAGTCTTCGCTTTCGAACTGCCAGTGGCATTTGCGGACATGGACGATATTTTCATGGCCAGCCCCCAAGGTACGCCGCAAGCGCTTAACGCGGGGATGTTCGGAGCGGGCTTTTCGCTTCGCCTCGCCCGGGCAGAGGCGCTGGCGGCAGGCGGCGCGCTGCGCCGGGATGGCGATATTTTGCGGCTGGTCCTGCCGCTCTTGACCCTGAATGGTAACGAACCTAGCGACACAAGGACACCAGACGGCGCGAGGGGAAAGCGATCCGCCTGATGCGATGATTGGGGAAATGTCCGGCATATGCCATCCATGACCGAACCGCCCCCCCGCCAGCGCGCGGGCTAAATTCCGCCAGGGTTTCGGGCAGCGCTTTCTGCTGACGGTGGATGCGGAAGAGGATTTTGACTGGAGCGCCCCGTTCGATCGCACTGCGCATAATCTCCATCACGTCCCGCGCCTCTCCAAGTTTCAGGAATTTTGCCAGGGCATGGGGGTGGCTCCGGTCTATCTGGTCGATTATCCGATCGCCACGTCACGGGTGGCGATTGACATATTGCGCGAACCACTCGCGCGTAAAGAGGCGGAAATCGGCATCCAGCTACACCCATGGGTCAATCCACATCACCTTGAAGGCGTAAATAATTTCAACAGTTTTGCTGGCAATCTTGATGAGGAGCTGGAGCGCGCGAAGCTGCTCAAACTGCGCGACACGATCGCCGAAAACTTCGGCGTCGAACCGGTCGTCTATCGGGCCGGACGTTACGGCATAGGACCGCACACCGAAGCGATCCTGCGCGACGCGGGGGTCGGCATTGACACCTCCGTGCGTGCGCGCTTCGACTATAGTGCGAGCGGCGGCGTCAATTTCCGCGATCACCCCCTGCATCCCTATTGGATCGGCGAAGGACGCAGCCTGCTGGAACTGCCGCTGACCACCGCCTTCTGGGGTCTGCTGCGGGGATTGGGTCATGTCCTATACCCGACCATGTGGCGCGCGCCCCGGCTACGTGGAATTCTGACGCGAATCGGGCTGCTCGACCGTATTCCGCTGACCCCCGAAGGTGTCTCGGTGACAGAGGCGCTGCGCGGCATTGAGGCTGCGCTGGATGAACAGCTTCCGCTGCTCGTCTTTTCCTTCCACAGCCCCTCATTGCGGCCGGGTAGCACACCCTATGTCCGCGACCAGGAGGATCTGGACCGCCTCTATGACTGGTGGCGCGCAGTAATCAGCCATATGCGCGCCCGCGGGGTGCAGCCGACCACGATCGCCGAAATCATGAGCGCGGTTGATTTCTGACCGCACTGCCAGGCGCTTCGCACCTGCGCCTGCGCAAACACTTGCCAGTATGCGATGTGCGGGCTAATCCCGCGCCCGCATGGGTTGGGGCCTGTAGCTCAGCGGTTAGAGCTGGCCGCTCATAACGGCTAGGTCGCGGGTTCGAATCCTGCCGGGCCCACCACAGCCTGGCCCATGCATGACCCGGTCGGGGAGTGGCGCAGTCCGGTAGCGCGCCTGCTTTGGGAGCAGGATGTCGCAGGTTCGAATCCTGTCTCCCCGACCAACATCCCTGCGTTCGCCGATGTGAACGCGCTTGCCGCCCTTGGCATTCTATCCGAAAGCTGAGAACGCAGAACAAAAATGTAAAGATGCGAGCGGAGAGTTATGGCCGAAATGCGTTTTGACGGAATGGTTGCACTGATCACGGGGTCTGCCAGCGGCATCGGGCGAAACCATGCCATGGAACTCGCCCGGCGCGGCGCCAGCGTGATGATCAACGACATTGCAAAAGGAGATGATGGCCTCCCGGCGGCCGAAACTTTCGCCCGAATGCTGGTAGCGCAGGGCTACAGCGCCTGCGCCAGCACCGCCAGTGTCGCCGAAGAAGCCGGTGCGCGCGGCCTTGTTCAGAAAACCTTAGAACGGTTTGGCCGGATTGATCTGCTCGTCAACAATGCCGGCTCGACCACCGAAGTAACAACAAACGAGCTGGCGACCGACGATCTGCGCCAGATGATCGAAACCCATCTGTTCGGCAGCTTCTGGTGTCTGCAAGAAGCGCTGGTTCACATGCGTCGGCAGGACTTCGGGCGGGTCGTGAACACTTCATCCGCGCTTGGATGCTTTGGCGCGTCCAATTCGGCCGCATACACCATCGCCAAGGCCGCGCTGCTCGGCCTCACGCGTGCAGCAATGCTTGACAATCGCGACAAGGATATTCGCGTCAATTCGCTGGCCCCGGTCGCCGTCACCCCTTTGTCCGCATCCTATTTTGCCAAGGTCCTGCCGCATATCGACCAGGCGCGGCTGGATGCGGCGAACGTGACCCCGGCGGTTCTGTACCTCCTGTCACGCGAATGCCCGCTGAACGGCGAAACGATTGCCGTGGGCGGCGGCCGCATCGCCCGCATCTTCACGGCGACCGCCGCCGGTTACCGGCCAGGAGAGCTTGAGACCGAACAAATCCCGGACCACCTGAAGGAAATAATGTCCACCGAAGGCTTCGAGATCCTGAAAAGTTCGATGGAGCAATACCGCTTCCTGTGAAATTCAGACTTGCCCACGGCGTCTAGGCAACGGTCTCAGCCAGGCTGAATTCCATGTGCTGCGGCATGGTCGATGCAAAGGAGGCCCTTTGATCAAGCTGTTCGACAAGCGCGGTGAGAGCGCGATGGATGCCGCGCCATCTGAACGCCTCGACATCAGGTGAAATTCCGTCTGCAACCACAAATTCCAGCAGGTCCAGCGTCGTCACCACGGCGATATCCCCCAGATCAACTTCGAGACCGGGCCGAACCCCCGAAGCATAGATCCGTTCAAGTTCGGCAAGCGCTCCGTAGATCTTGCGGGTCTGGCGTTCGATCCAGGGCTCGCTCGGCACGGGGCGCTGCGCTTCGAAAATGACCAGCCCTGCAAAATCGAGCAGCCTTTCACCCAGCATCTGCCGCTTGCGCGCCTCAAGTCGCGCATCGACCGGTTCGGGTAGCAGTGGCGGCTGCGGAAAGCGCGTTTCCAGCCATTCAAGAATATAGGGAGAATCATAGATCTTCTCTCCCTCCTCGCTTACCAGAATCGGCAATTGTTCGAGCGGGCTGTAATCCGGCGTGCAGCTGCCCTCGTTCCAGGGGCGATCATACACAACCTCATATTCCAGCCCTTTTTCCTGAAGGGCGATGGCGACCTTGCGGCCATAGGGACTTGGCCGCGCGTTGATGAGCGTGAAGGCCATTGTTTATCTCTCCTCCGCATTACGCAGGATTTGCTTGTCTCACAAATTTGGACTGGTGCCTACGCGGGCAGCGATCACGCATTCCCGACCACGAAACAGGCAGCCGCAACCAGCAGGCCAGCAAGGCGGTTGGAGCGGAATTTTGCGAGGGCATCCGCGCCATCTTCGAGGTCAAGCGTGGCCACTTGCGAGCCGAGATGAAGCGCAGCCGGAACCAGGCCGAACAGCGCAACCGCATCGGCGCGCAACAACCAGAAGGCAAGGCACCACAAGGCCAGCGCCGCGCCATAGAACAGGGCAACTCCGGCCCGGACGTGGCGGCCCAGCCTGAGTGCGCTTGACCGAATGCCGACAAGCGCATCATCTTCCCGGTCCTGAAGCGCGTAAATCGTGTCGTAACCGATGACCCAGCAGACCGATCCCGTATACATGGCCGCCAGCACATCGAGATGGTCGGTCCGCAGCGCCAGCCAGCTGACCGGCAGCCCCCAGCTGAAGACCAGACCCAGCCATGCCTGCGGCCACCAGCTTATGCGCTTCATGAACGGGTAAGCCGCGACCAGCGCCAGACTGCCCAATGCCATCAGCTGCGCTTCCAGCCGCAGCTGCATCAGCACCACCAGACCGGTCAGGCAGAGGACCAGAAGCCATCCCCAGGCAAGACCGGGACCGACTCGTCCACTGGCCAGCGGGCGGCTGGCTGTGCGAGCAACCAGACGATCAAGCTTCGCATCGGCCAGATCATTATAGACGCACCCCGCCCCGCGCATCGCAATGCTGCCCAGCAGCAGCCAGCCCGGCGCAAAGTCGGGCTGTTGCACGGTCAGCCCCTGCAGTTGCTCGGTCGCCTCGGAAAGACGCTGCTTCTCGATGAGCACGCGCACCCAGCCCAGCCGCAGCTCTGGCGGGCTTTGCGGCGTGATGGCTTGCTTGACCAGCGCTTCCGCCGCCGGGTGTTTCTGGTTCATCAGCTCAAGGGCCAGCCAGATTGGCGCGGGGTCGTTGCTGTTCATGGAATGGCCCCG
>CAZWEY010000195.1:0-4604 GCA_964632055.1 uncultured Sphingomonadaceae bacterium | reverse complement strand
CCATCAACCATCGCAGCGTCGATCACCTGGCCCTTGCCGGTGGTCCGGGCAGACAGTATCGCCGACACCATACCCAGCGCCAGGAACATTGTTCCCCCGCCATAATCGCCAACCAGATTAAGCGGTACAGCAGGCGGTCGCCCCTGTTCGCCAATGGCATGCAACGCCCCGGTCATGGCGATGTAATTGATGTCATGCCCGGCGCTCTGGCTCAATCGCCCCTCCTGGCCCCAGCCGGTCATGCGTGCAAACACCAACTTCGGATTGCGTGCCAGACATTCGTCAGGGCCAAGGCCCAGCCGTTCCATGACCCCCGGCCTTGCGCCCTCCATCAGACCATCGGCCCGTTCGACGAGGCTCAGCACGCCTTCCTTGCCCGCGTCGGACTTGAGATCCAGTGACACCTCGGTCCGTCCGCGCAACAGCACGGCCGCACCGACATCCGCCCAGGCCGCATTGCCTGACGGGCGCGTTATGCGGACAATGTCAGCGCCAAGACCGGACAGGATCATGCCAGCCAGGGGCACCGGGCCAATGGCATCCATTTCGATCAGACGCACACCTTCAAGCGGGCCACTCACCATCTGCACTCCCTGATTAAACCGTTCATTCCTGCTGACCCCGATGCCAGTCACCTCTTCGGGAAGCAAGTGTACGGCCGGGAATCGGGACAGCAAACCGGCGCAATGCAGGCCGCAATCTTGGTGCCAGATTTTCCGACCTCAACTGTGGAGCATTCCCGGCGGCGCCGTCGTGTCACTGAAAGCAAGGAAGAACGATGCACATGACTCCGTCACATGAATTGATAAGCCGGAAGTACGCAGACGTATTCGGCGCGACGGCCCGTCCATCTTACGCGGAATGGATTGGCGCGGATTGCCGGGCGGCACTCGGTTTCCGCCGGGCGAACACCGGACCACTGTTCCTTGAAGCCTATCTCGACAGCCCGATCGAAAAGCTGGTCAGCGCAGCGCTGGCGCGCAAAGTGAAGCGCACGGCGATTGTTGAGATCGGCAATTTCGCGGCGGAAAATGCGATTGCAATGTTGGGACTCTGGGGATCGGCGGCCAATGATCTTGGCGTAACGAACGAAATCGCGGTTGCAACGCTGACCGCGCCCCTGCGGCGCATGTTTGCCAGAATCGGCGTGCCAATCGCGGTTCTGGCCCCGGCGCGACCCGAGCGGCTGGGCAAGGCCCCTGAACACACGGCGTGTGATTGCAAGCAGGCCGAGTTTTGGCCAGCCTGAACAATATCTGTCCTTTTTCGCGAGCCAAGAGCGAAATCCCGCCCTATGAGGGCGGCAAGCACGCAAACTCGATTGCCTCGGCACTCAATATGCGAAGAGCGATTTCGCCGTTCGCAGCGAAATGGCGCGCCCCTCTGACTACAGGTCGGTGTTATGAATTTCCCGCCCCTTCCCTCCAGCCTTGAAGCTGCCCTTGCTGAACGTGGCTACGCTGCAGCCACTCCGGTGCAGGCCGAAGTCCTGCAGCCCGAGGCAGTCGGCCGGGATCTCATCGTTTCCGCCCAGACGGGGTCGGGAAAAACCATCGCCTTTGGCCTCGCAATGGCGCAGGAACTGCTGAGCGAGAGCGAAAGCATTGCATTCTCGGAGAGACCGCTTGCGCTGATTATCGCGCCCACCCGGGAGCTGGCCTTGCAGGTAAGCCGCGAACTGACCTGGCTCTACAGCAAGGCCGGTGGACGCATTGCAAGCTGCGTCGGCGGGATGAATCCACAGCAGGAGCGCAAGGCGCTGCGTGCTGGCGCAACCATCGTTGTCGGCACGCCGGGTAGGCTACGTGACCATCTCGAACGCGGCGCGCTCGACTTGTCCGGGTTGAAAGTTGTGGTGCTCGATGAAGCGGACGAAATGCTCGACATGGGCTTTCGTGAGGAACTTGAGGAAATCCTCGATGCGACAGCGGAGTCTCGCAGGACACTGTTGTTTTCCGCGACAATGCCTCGCCCGATCGAAGCCTTAGCCCGCCGATACCAGCGCAACGCCTTGCGGATCGCCACGATCAGCGAAGGGCGCGGTCATGGCGATATTTCCTATCAGGCCGTCACGGTTTCTCCGCCGGAAATAGAAAACGCCGTAGTCAATCTCCTTCGCTATCATGAGGCGGAAGCCGCAATCCTGTTTTGCGCGACCCGCGAAAAGGTGCGCCACCTCCATGCCACGCTGCAAGAGCGCGGATTTGCCGCGGTGGCCCTGTCCGGTGAACATTCTCAGTCGGAACGCAACCATGCGCTCCAGGCGTTGCGCGACCGGCGCGCCCGGGTTTGTGTCGCCACTGATGTGGCCGCGCGCGGGATCGACCTGCCGACGCTGAGCCTCGTCATCCATGTGGAAATTCCGCGCGATGCAGAAACACTGCAGCACCGTTCGGGGCGCACGGGGCGCGCAGGAAAAAAAGGCACCGCAGTGCTGATCGTTCCGTTCTCGCGACGCAAGCGGGTAGAATCCATGCTGCGCCACGCCAAGACTTCAGCTGAGTGGACCGATGCGCCCGACCGCGAGGCCATCAGGACAAGAGACCGCGACCGGTTGCTTGAAAAGCTCCTTCAACCTGTTGAGGTTGACGAGGGGGATCGCGAGCTGGCTGAACGTCTTCTGGCAGAACGCACTTCAGCGCAAATTGCGGCCATGCTAGTGCAGGCGCACCGCGCAAACCTGCCGGAACCCGAAGATCTGATTGCCAACACGCCGGAAGCCAGGCGAGAAGCGCAGAAGGAGCGCCACCGCCCCGGCTTCGAAGACACCGTCTGGTTCCGCATGGCGCTGGGACGCCGCCAGAACGCCGATCCGCGCTGGATCCTGCCGCTGCTGTGCCGACGCGGACACATCACCCGTAACGAGATCGGTGCTATTCGTATCGGGCCGGACGAGACTTTCTTCCAGATCCCGCGCCAGATCGCCAAGAAGTTTGCCGATGCGGCTTCGCGATCAGCCCAGGCCGATAGCGAGGAGGAGCCCGTTGCCATTACACTGTCCGACAGCGGGCCGCGCAATGACGTCCGAGGTACTCACAAGCATGTCCCTGCGCGCAGCAATGCGGATGCCCCACGGGTGAAGGCAAAGGCCGCTGTGAGAGACTTTGACAAGCCTCAGGGGCAGCAAGCCGGAAAACCAGGCAAGCCGTTCAAGAAAAAGGTGAAAGGCGGCCCGAAGGGCAGGCGTCCCACACCAAACGGAAGGCGCGGCTAACCAGTCACATTGCGAGAAAATGGCTGCGGAGAAGGTGCCCATCGACGTCGGTTGAGCCTTTTCGCATCGACATTTCATCATCAGGATCGCCACCGCTCGGACGCATCGGACTTCCACTTGCAGCGGCGAAAGAGCTGCAAGAGCCTTACAATGAAGAATCAGGCGTGCGGCGACCGTAGCCAGCCAAAGTCCGTCTAAACCAGATATTTTCCAGTAGCGCCGCGCCCGACATTGCAAAGCCATGGTGCAGGCCCATCACGTTTCTGGGACGAACCTGTTTTCGATATGACCGAGCCCGTCGACTTCCACCCGCACGACATCGCCGGGCTTGAGGAAGCTGTTTGAGGCAATGCCGACACCGGCGGGGGTGCCTGTCGCTACGATATCGCCCGGTTCGAGAGTCATCACGGTGGAAAGATAGGCCACCTGCTTGCGGATGTTGTAGATCATATCGCCGGTTGAACTGCGCTGCCGTTCCTCGCCATTGACGCTGAGATGCAGCATCAGCGCATGGGGATCGGCCACTTCATCGCTGGTCGTGATCCATGGGCCGATCGGGCCGTGGGTGTCGAAGCTCTTGCCCAGCGTGAAAGTGGGGGAGCGGGCCTGCCAGTCTCGCGCAGAAACGTCATTGCACACGAAATAGCCCGCGATGACAGAAAGCGCTTCGTCCTCGCTGACGTGGCGGCAGGTCTTGCCGATCACGAAGCCCAGTTCCGCCTCGTAATCCACCATTTCGGAAGCCTTGGGCAGGTCCACATCATGGAAAGGGCCGGTGATGCAACTTACCTGCTTGTTGAACCACAACTGGCTGGTGGGAATCGGGATGCCGGCTGCGGCGGCCTCGTCCGCATGGGCCTGGTAATTCATGCCGATCGCAAGGAATTTCTGTGGATCGTCGATCGGGGCTTCGAGGGTGACGCCGGACAATGCAAATGCTGGGCCGGTCACGCCATCCAGCGCCGCCTTCACGCTGTCGAAGCGGGTGAGCAGCGCGCGCATTGAATGGCCAGCGCCGACAACCTCGCTGAGGTCAATCACGGTGTCGTCCATGACCTTCCCGATCCGCGTGGTGCCATTTTCGGTGAAGCGGCAAAGTTTCATCTGTTAACTCCTGCTGATAACTTGCTGTGCTGATATCGGTTAGTCGAGGAAGGTGGCCGGGATTGCGAATTGCCGAAACGTCTCATGGCCGGATCAGCAGCCGCCCCCTGTTTTCGCCGCGGTACAGCATCCCGATTGCGCCGGGGGCCATCCGGGTGGGGTATCCAGCTTGGCGTCGCAGCCGTGCCGCACTGGATGATGCGCGCGTTCTGCGCCAGATGCGGGAAGATGGCGTCCGCGATCCAGCCGCCGTTATTGTCAAAGAAGATGCCGATTCCTTCCAGGG
>CAZWEY010000194.1:0-4607 GCA_964632055.1 uncultured Sphingomonadaceae bacterium | reverse complement strand
CAGTCCATCTCGCGGCGCTGGTCCTTGATGGTGGCAAGCGCGCGCTTCTTGCGGGCCTCCCAGATCAGCTCGGCATAGAAGGACAGCCGGCGCACCTTGAAGGTTTCGGCGTCAACCTGGCCGATCAGGTCGAAATCGACGAAGGAATCGTTGAGCGGGGTGACCAGCGTGTCGGCCTGGGTGGCGACATGGCGGGCGAATTCGTCATCGCGGCCGGGCGTGTCGAAGATGATATAGTCGCATCCCTCGCCCAGTTCGGTGGCCTGTTCATCCAGTTCGGCAAGGTTTTGTGCGTGCAGCACCGCAAAGCGGGCTTCTGGCAGGTTGATGCCCCTGCGTGCCTGCGTCTCGGCCCGGTTTTCCATATAGCGATGCAGCGTGCGCTGGCGCGGATCGAGATCGAGCGCGGCGACTTTCGCCCCGCGCGCGGCAAGAGCAATGGCGACATGGACGGCGGTGGTCGACTTGCCTGTGCCGCCCTTTTCATTGGCAAAGACGATACGATGAGGAGCCGGAGATGACACGCGAAAAGGCAACTTTCCTGATAGCCTGCTCCATACAGCGAAGGCGCAGGCGGGGTGATTGACCGGATCACTAACGGACCGTTGCCTCAGGCGCAAACCAACAATCGGGCTTGGCCTCACCAGCGAGGCGGTTTATGATACCCAGGTATTGACAACTATAGGTAGCCGCAAGGGAATGTGGTTGCCGCACAGGTCAGGGAATCATCCATGAACAAGCTTGCCGCTACCGCCTTTCTCGCCGCGTCCCTTCTGGCCTCGGCCCCGGTTTATGCCGGCGGAAAATCCGATGGATACAAGGACCAGCAAAAGGCTCAGGCCAAGATCCCGGTTTGCCGCAAGAATTTGGGCACCGTCGCCATAGTCGAGCCGGACACGCAATGGTGGCGTGAACTCAGCCTTGGCTCTCCAGAGGCTATCCTCAAGGTTTTCGTTCAGAAATCGGGCTGTTTCAGCCTGGTCAACCGCGGCCGCTCGATGCAGAGCCGCGCCATGGAGCGCGCGCTGGCCGATAATGGCGAATTGCAGGATGGCTCCAATGTCGGGCGCGGCCAGGTCAAGACGGCGGATTATTTCCTCGAGCCTGACATCGTGACCGCCAACAAGAATTCAGGCGGCAACAGCATGGGCGGTTTGCTGGGCGGTCTTGGCGGCGGCCTGTTCGGGCGCGGTTTCGGCGCAATCGCAGGCGGCATCAATATCAAGAAGGGCGAAGCCAGCGTCACCCTGTCGATCGTCAACGCCCGCACCACCGAGGAAATGGCGCTGACCGAAGGTTATGCCCGCAAGACCGATCTGGGCTGGGGCGCTGGAGGTGGCGGCCTGTTTGGCGGCGGCGCCTTCGCCGCAGCAGGTGCGGGCGGCTATCAGGATACGGCCGTGGGCCAGATCATCGTGCTCGCCTATCTCGATGCCTATACCAAGCTCGTGACCCAGCTGGGCGGCCTGCCCGAAGATGCTGCGGCTGCTGCACCGCAAGCCAAGCCCTGAGAGGCTGGAGCCGATAGGCCAGGCGAAATTCGCGCTTGCATTCGGGGGGCGGGGCTGAAAAGTCCCGCCCTTTCTGTTGGGGATAGCAATGCAGACGGTCACGACACTTGATGAGTTGCGCCATGCGCTCGAAGGTTTGCGCGCTCTTGGCCCGGTCGCACTGGTTCCGACCATGGGGGCCTTGCATGAAGGCCATCTCACCCTGGTGCGCGAGGCGCGCAAGGCTGCCGCATCGGTGGTTGTCTCGATTTTCGTCAATCCGATGCAGTTTGGCGCCAATGAGGATCTCGATGCCTATCCTCGCCAGATGGCCGAGGACAGCCGGATGCTGGAGGCCGAGGGGGTTGCCCTGCTCTGGGCGCCAACCATCGATGCGGTCTATCCGCAAGGCTTCGCCACCACGGTGTCGGTCAGCGGGGTGAGCGAAGGGTTTTGCGGCGCGGCGCGGCCCGGTCATTTCGACGGCGTGGCCACGGTCGTTTGCAAGCTGTTCAATCAGGTGCAGCCCGATATCGCCTTTTTTGGCGAGAAGGACTGGCAGCAGCTCGCCGTGATCCGCCGCATGGCGCGCGATCTCGATCTGGCGCGCCCGCATGCAGATGAAATCAGGGGGGTGCCTACCGTGCGCGAGGCAGACGGCCTGGCTAAGAGCAGCCGCAACCGCTACCTCTCCGACGCCGAACGGGAATCTGCGGCAAGCCTGCCTGCGGCCATGTCTCATGCGATTGACGAGATTCGCAAGGGCGCACCAGTTGCCGCAACACTCGCCAACTTGCAGGCCAGCCTGCTGGCCGCGGGTTTCAGCAGTGTGGATTATGCCGCATTGGCCGATGCGCAGAACCTCTCCCCGATAGAGGCGCTGGATTCCGGCACGCCTGCCCGCCTGCTCGTCGCTGCGCGCATCGGAACGACACGCCTTATCGACAATATGGCTGTATGATCGGCCCCGCGCAATCGAGCTTTTCGGCTGGACGCTGGGGCGCTTTGCCGGTTAGTCAGGGCCGCACTGACAGGATCGACATTCCGGGGAGCATAAGCGGATGAAATATATCATCGCCATCATCAAGCCGTTCAAGCTGGACGAAATCCGCGAGGCCCTGGGCGAGATCGGCGTGGCCGGCATGTCTGTTTCGGAGGTGAAGGGCTTTGGCCGCCAGAAGGGCCAGACCGAAATCTATCGTGGTGCCGAATATGCCACCAACATGCTGCCCAAGGTGAAGATCGAAATCGCCGCCAGCGATGCCATGGCCGCCAAGATCGTCGAGACGATCCAGCAAACCGCCAACACTGAATCGATCGGCGATGGCAAGGTGTTCGTGCTCGATCTGGAATCGGCGACCCGGATCCGTACCGGAGAAACCGGCGAAAACGCTCTCTGATTTCCGCTCAGCCGCCTTTGGCCAGCATGTCCATCATCGCCCGGATCGGCGTCAGGTCATAGCCTGCGCGCCGGGCCTTGGCTGCCAGCTCGTCTGCATCAACCCCTCTGCTCGCTTGCGCCAGCGCCCATAGCAGGGTGGAGCGGGTGCCCGACCGGCAATAAGCGAGAATTGGGCCGTCATGCGCCTCCAACGCCTTGGCCATGGCCGAAATCTGGCCGTGGCTGAAGCCGGAATGGGTAATGGGAATGGCGAGATAGTCCATGCCTGCCGCCCGCGCCGCGGCCTCGATCGCGTCTCCCGGCGTCTGGTCTTCGGATTCGCCTTCGGGGCGGTTGTTGATCACCAGAGTGACTCCCAGCGCCTTTGCCGTCTCCAGGTCGGCAAGGCCGATCTGCGGGCTGGCCAGAATCTGATCATCAAGCTTGCGGAAATCGCTCATCTTATTGCTCCGGCAACGGGGAAGGAGAGGCGGCGGTGGCGCGGCGCGCCCGCCGGTTGCGGCCGATCATGTTGAGCAGTTCGACAGCGACCGAGAAGGCCATGGCGGTATAGACATAGCCCTTGGGAACATGGAACCCCAGCCCGTCGGCGATCAGCACCAGCCCGATCATGACGAGGAAAGCCAGCGCCAGCATTACCAGGGTGGGATTCTTCTCGATGAAGCGGGCCAGCGGATCGGCGGCAAACAGCATGACGCAGACGGTGATGACCACGGCGGCGATCATGATCGGCACTTCGTCTGTCATGCCCACTGCTGTCAGGATCGAATCGATCGAGAAGACGAGATCAAGCGCAATGATCTGGGCGATTGCGGCGGAAAAACCGATTTGGGCTACGCCGGTCTTGTGATCGAGCAACTGCCCGGTAGCCGGTTCCGGATCGATATTGTGATGGATTTCCTTTGTGGCCTTCCACAAGAGAAACAGCCCGCCAGCAAACAGGATGAGGTCCCGGCCGGAAAAGGCGGTTTCGAAACTGACCACGCCTTGGGCATCGGGAGTGCCTTGCAGGCCCAGATCGAACAGCGGCTCTTGCAGGGTGACGATCCAGCCGATCAGCAGCAGCAGGCTGATCCGCATGATAAGCGCAAGGCTAAGGCCCAGCCGGCGGGCAAATTGCTGGCGTTCGGGCGGCAGCTTGTTCGAGAGGATGGCGATGAAGATCAGATTGTCGATCCCCAGCACGATTTCGAGCACGACCAGGGTCGCAAGGGCCGCCCAGGCGGCCGGGTCAGACAGAAGTGCCATGATTTCCATCGCCGCTTGATGCCCAAGCGCTCTGCTGCTGGCAAGCTTTCTGTCGGAGAGCGGAGGGGGAGGTGCCATCGCGCCAGGCTGCCAAACCACCTCGATTTATAAATAATTTCGCCTGTGGATGATTCTGCGCTATGAACCGAATCCTATATCTGGGGGTAATGCGGGCTATGCAGCCATTATCGCTCAGGTCCGGCGCGAAGTCGTCCGCGTCGCCGGGCAATTTTTTTGGGCGAATTGAAGGTGCTAAGGGCTTTATGGGTTTCGACAGAGGGCGTCGCGGTCGTGGTCGCGACAAGCGGGACGGTTTCGGGGAAGAGGGTTTTGATCCTTTTGCAGGCGGCGATCGCTTCGGCGGTGGTGACCGCTTTGGTGGCGGTGACCGTTTCGGCGGTGGCGATGATCGGCGCGGCGGATTTGGCGGCGGCGGTGGCGGTGGTTTCCGCGGCGGCGGCGCTGGC
>CAZWEY010000193.1:0-4674 GCA_964632055.1 uncultured Sphingomonadaceae bacterium | reverse complement strand
ATGTGCTTGACCATTCGCTGCCGCTGCATAGCGGCTACAGCTTCCGCACCCGCGCCATCATGAAGGCGCAACAGGCGGCAGGCCTCGATGTCTGCGCGATCACCGGATTGCGCCACACAGCCCAGGGGGCGGCGAGCGAAGAAATCGACGGCCTGCGCTTCTTCCGCAGCTCTGGCAGTGCCGGAGGGCCTTCGGGCCTGCGCGAATGGCGCGAGATCGCCAGCCTTGCCAGCTCTGTCGAGACCCTGGCGCAGAGCTGGCGGCCCGACATTCTCCATGCCCATTCGCCAGCGCTGTGCGGCATGGCTGCACTCAAGGCAGCGCGGCGGCTAGGCATTCCGCTGGTCTATGAAATCCGGGCCTTCTGGGAAGATGCGGCGGTGGGCAATGGCACCGGCAGCGCCGGATCGCTGAAATACCGGCTGACCCGCGCGCTGGAAAACCGGGTCGTGGCAGGAGCCGACGCGGTGATGACCATCTGCCAAGGATTGCGCGACGACCTGATCAAGCGCGGATTTGCTCCGGGCAAGATCGGCATCATGCCCAATGGGGTGGATCTGGAGATGTTCGGATCGCCACCCCCGCGCGATCCGGCTCTGGCCAGCAGCCTGCAACTGGGACAAGGGCCGGTGATCGGCTTCATCGGCAGCTTTTATGATTATGAAGGCATCGACGACCTGATCGCAGCCATGCCCGCTCTGCTCGCCAGCCAGCCCGATGCGCGCCTCTTGCTGGTGGGCGGCGGCCCCATGGAAGAGGCGCTGCGCGTGCAGGCCGAAACCAGCCTGGCACGCCATGCCATCAATTTTGTCGGGCGCGTGCCGCATGGCGAGGTGGAACGCTATTACGCGCTGATGGATATCATGGCCTATCCGCGCAAGGCCAGCCGGCTGACCGAACTGGTTACCCCGCTCAAGCCGTTGGAGGCCATGGCGCAAGGCAAGATCGTCGCCGCATCCGATGTGGGCGGGCACCGCGAACTGATCTGCGATGGCGCGACCGGCGCCCTGTTTGCGCCCGATGATCCGCCCGCCTGCGCCACCGCCCTTGCCAGCCTGCTGAGTCATCGCGCCGGGTGGGAAGCCATGCGGCAACGGGCCCGTGACCATGTGCGCACCGAGCGTGACTGGGCCAGAAATGTCCATCGTTATCAGAACGTTTACCAAGCTGCATTAGGGTGGAGCCAATCCAGATGCGATGTTGCGGTGGCCTGAGCACCGCACCACGGCAGCAAAATTGAAGCGAAGGTAAGATATAGTGGCCCAATCCGAGCACACGGCAAAGCGCGCCAAACCGCAGCAATCCGCACCGGTCAGTTCGCACCCGATGTTTCCGGCCATGGTGGCGCTGTGGTTCGCCGCATTGTTCGGCATTGGCAGCATGGTCTTGCCGCTTGCCCTGTTCGATAGCTTTGCGACCCAGCTCGGCATGGGCGCGGCCGGGCCGACGATCCGTCTGGGCGTGGCGTTGCTTGCAACCGCAATGGGTGCCGCTCTGGGCCTGACGATGGCCCGCAAGCTTGCCGCCGCTCAGGCGGGCGAGCCTGCAAGGCGTCGCGAATTCTCTGCCCCCGCCCCTCTCAGCCCGCTGGACAAGGTGAGCGCACCGCGCAAGCCGCTATCGGTCCACGATGCGCTGGAGCAATCCGACCCGTCACAAACCGATGAGGAAGGTGGCTCCCGTCGCCGCGCTCTGGCGATGGAGGAGCCGGAAGGCCCCAGCGAGTGGTTTCAGCCTTCCGTGCCTTATTCCGACAGTGCTTATCCGGACATGCCCGGCACTGGCAGTGAAGCGGCAGAAGAAATGTGCGAGAATGAAGCAGCCATGCCTGCACAGCGTCAGGAATTTGGCCAGCCGGTCAGCGACGTGCCTGAAACGATGGATGCGGAAATGCCGCATCTGGATGCTCTGGACCTGGGCGACTTCGCCACGCAAGACGGCAATGAAACCGAAATTTTCGGCTCGGCGGGGGCTTCGGCCTTCGATGCCCTCCCCATGCGCGAACATCCTGCAGGCCTCGCCATGCCCTCCTGGGCAAGCGAGGAGGCTTCGGCTGATCTGTCCGATACCGCCTTTCACGAGGAGGAAGGCGACCTGGAGGAAGCCGGCCAGGAGGAATCCGAACAGGGCAGGGATTTCGCAGAGATGTCCTTCAGCGGCTTTGCGGCGCACCAGCCCGGCACACAGGATTTTACCGTTTGCCAGGATGGCGAAAAGGCCGACGCCTTCCCTCACGAAGTTGTCGAGCCTGCTTGCCCGGCGGTCGAGGGGGATCTGGGCGGGCTGGGCCTTGGAGAATTGAGCCAACGGCTCGAACAGGCCATCCGCCTGCGCGCAGAACGCGACGCAGCAAGGCAGGCAGAGCTCGAAGCCATCCGCCAAGATCAGGCCGCTCATGCAGAGCAGGCCGAACAGGATGATCAGGGCGAAGATACGAACGAATCAGAGCTTGCCGACCGGCTGGCTGGGCTGACCGACAGCCCCATTGCCGAAGATGGCGGCCTGACATCCTTCTTCGGTGCGGCAGCTGGCCTGCCTTCGTTCCTGCCGCCTGCATCCGGACCGGCAGACCAGGGCGAGCCAGCCAGCCATGATGATTCTGAGGAAGACACGGCCTCTGCCAGCGGGCCAGATCACTTTGCCCCGCCTTCCATACCGCGCGCCTTGCAGCCTGTTGAACTGGCGGAGATCGACGACACTGACGGCAGCCCGCTGCTGCGGGATCTTGGCAACAGCAAAAAGGGATCCGGCACTCAAGCCCGCCAGATGTTCGGCGCGCCGATGGGCTTCGCCGCGCCAGAGGATGCCGTAAACAACGAAGTCGCCAGCGAAGACGCCTGCGAAGACGGGGATGAAAACTGGGAAACCTCGGCAGAAGAGAATTTCGGATCGCTGAGCGATATGGCCAACCCCTTCAGGGCACCGGCGGAATATGTCCGCATCGAGGAGCCGGAAGAGGACGACGACTCGATTGAGCCTGCGGTCATATTTCCTGCACATGCCGCTCGCCGTTCGGCCAGCCATACCGAAGCTCAGGCTGACACCCCGTCTGCGAGCGATGGACAAACCGGCTTCAAGCGCAAAAGCGGGCCGGCACCGGCAGCGTCAGAGGCTACCCCTCTTTCCGAGATGCCGGCCGCACCTTTCCAGACTCCCCCGGCTTCTGCAGATCCGGCCGAAACCGAGCGGGCATTGCGAATGGCGCTTGCCACCTTGCAAAAGATGAGTGGCGCTGCCTGACCCCACCCAGGGCTGCCATGGCACCGGCAAAATGCCGGGCCATGGATCGGCCACGGCATAAGGGGAATCAAGCTTCGCAGTTGCAAAAATCGCGATCCATCGGCATGGGGGCAGCTCGCACTTCCCATGCCGCCATTTTTCGGCAGGGAGAGTCGTGCTTCTTCGCCGGGGAATGACCATCAATGCGTGGTCCATCCGGCCGCTGACAGGATGGATTTGCATTGATGGGTTATCCCGTTTCCCAAGGCCTATATGATCCGCGCAACGAACATGACGCCTGTGGCGTGGGCCTTGTCGCCCATATCAAAGGCGCCAAAAGCCATGCGATCGTCAAACAGGCGCTGGAGATTCTGGCCAATATCGACCATCGCGGCGCGGTGGGCGCAGACCCGCTGCTGGGCGATGGCGCGGGCATCCTGCTGCAGATCCCTGACCCTCTGTTCCGCAAATGGGCCGAAGATGCAGGCCTTACCCTGCCTCAGCCGGGCGACTATGCGGTGGGGCAGTGCTTCCTTCCGCAAGGCGAGGCTGCGCGCGATTTCGTCGTGGCGCAGCTGGAAAAATATGTCGTCAAGGAAGGCCAGTCCCTGATCGGCTGGCGCGACGTTCCGGTAACGCTCGATGGTCTTGGCAAGGCGGTGATCGATTCGATGCCGGTGATGCGGCAGATCATCATCGGGCGCGGCGCCAGCTGTGCCGATCAGGACGCGTTCGAACGCAAGCTGCTGGCCATCCGCAAGCAGGCGCAGAACCCGCTCGCCGCTCTGGAAGTGGAAAACGACCTGCCCGGCCTGACCGAGCTATACATCCCCAGCCTTTCAACCCGCACCATCGTCTACAAGGGCCTGCTGCTCGCCAATCAGGTCGGCAGTTTCTATGACGATCTGAACGATCCCGATTGCATCACCGCATTGGGCCTCGTTCACCAGCGTTTCTCGACCAACACCTTCCCCAGCTGGCGGCTCGCCCACCCCTATCGTTTCATCGCTCATAATGGCGAAATCAACACGGTGCGGGGCAACGTCAACTGGATGAACGCGCGCCGCCGCACGATGGAATCGGAGCTGCTCGGCCCGGACCTCGACAAGATGTGGCCGCTCATCCCGCATGGCCAGTCGGACACTGCCTGCCTCGACAATGCGCTCGAATTGCTGGTCGCGGGCGGATACAGCCTTGCCCATGCGATGATGATGCTGATCCCGGAAGCCTGGGCGGGCAACCCGCTGATGGACCCGGACCGGCGCGCCTTCTACGAATATCATGCCGCCCTCATGGAGCCATGGGACGGCCCCGCCGCCGTCGCCTTCACCGATGGCCGCCAGATCGGCGCCACGCTGGACCGTAATGGCCTGCGCCCGGCCCGCTTCGTGGTAACGAAGGATGATACTGTGTGGCTGGCATCGGAAAGCGGCGGTCTGCCCTTTGCCGAATAAG
>CAZWEY010000192.1:0-4696 GCA_964632055.1 uncultured Sphingomonadaceae bacterium | reverse complement strand
AGAAGGTCGAGCAACCCATGTAATGGAAAATCGGCTGCCCCTTGTAGGAAAAGCGCGTGGTGCCGTCAGGCATCAATCCCTGCCCCTGCGTCACGCGGATCGCGGTGCACAGGTTGGTCTTGCCCGAGAGGCACGATTTGCACTGGCGGCATTCCGGCGTGTAGAGCGGGATCACGTGATCGCCCGGCTTCACGGACGTCACGCCCGGCCCGACCTCGCGCACGACCCCTGCGCCCTCATGACCCAGGATCGAGGGGAAGATGCCTTCACTATCGAAGCCGTCGAGCGTGTAGGCATCGGTATGACAGATGCCGGTCGCCATGATCTCGACCAGCACTTCGCCAGCCTTGGGGCCTTCGAGGTCGACCTCGACGATCTCAAGCGGCTTTTTGGCTTCAAAGGCAACGGCGGCACGGGTCTTCATGAAGGATACCTGCTGAAATGATTTGAGCCTCTCGCCGATTACCACTGAATGGACAAGGCGTTAAGAGCGCCGGATGATGAGGGGTTGTTGCAGAGGCTGAGCACTCTGGCTTGCTGCCTGCACAAGCGGAACATGGGGGAAAGGCCCGGGCACTTTACGACTATCCCGGTTGTATTTATGTAAAAATCGATCCATCATGAATATATGACTTTATCGATAGCGAACTAATTTATGCTTAGGTATTTATTGGTCAGCACATCCTCTTTCTTCAAGAAAAGGAATTGCTGCAATCCTAAGTATGGCAATAGCTATGTCGCCAATTGCAAGGCTTGCAAGGCAAGGATTTTCATGAACTCCTCGGGAGTCTGGAGGCCGTCGAATATAGGCGTTTGCCCCTATGGCAAATGAGTTTGGCCTTTTGAAAGAACGGAAATTGGTGGCGCGCAAATGATGTGGAAGTCGGTTCTGGCCTTGGTTTTGCCAACCATGCTCGGCGGATGCTGGAGCAGTGAGACAAAATGCGGCGACCCATCTGCTCAGGCCGCAGTCGAGGATGCGCTGAAGAATGGCTTCGAAGAGCTGATCATCGAAAACTCTAATGGCCCTGCCGGTGAGAAATTGCTCGGACTGGCCAAGATCAGGGCGCATGTCGCAGACCTGAAAATATCCCTGCAGGATGTCAGAACAGAGAAGCAAGACCCGAACAGCACGAAGAAATTTTGCGCCGCGAGCCTGCGCATCGTTGTCCAGGAGGAGCAGATGCGCAGAGCCAGCGAAGCGCCCAAACTCCTCAAGCTCGAAGATGTCACGGACTTCATGGCCAAGCGCAGCATAGAACGAGGCCCCGACTCTCTGTCCACTGACATCTCATACAGCGTGCAACCAACAGATGACGGGCAGAAGGTCTTTGCCGAGATCGACGATTTCAAAGCCCAGCTCAGTGGAATCTCGCAATTGCTGGGGTCAGCCCTGTTCGCACCGCGCATCAAGGAACAGGTCTTGCAGATGCAGGAAGCCGAGGCCCTTGCAAAACGCGAAATGGAAGATGCCCTCAACCAGAAGCGTCGGGTCGAGCTGGAAGAAGCGACCACTTTGCGGAAAATGAGCATGGATGCCATCAACGCCTTGTGGGCTGCGCTTGAACCCGAGACGCGAAGGCGCCTGCTGCCGGAACAGCGTGTATGGATCAGAAAGCATATTGCGGAGTGCAAGGTCGAGGCGCTGCAGGCATATGAGAATGTGACGGAGCGCAAGGCCGCCCAATACCGTTGCGAAAAAAGAGCCACCGACCAGCGCAGCAATCAGCTCAAACGCTATCTTTCCTATTCGCCAAATTACCGGCGCGAACGCTGGTGAGCAGCAAAGGCTTGAGCGCCATCAACCCTATCAAGAATGACAAAACAGCGGAGATCAATCATGCCAACTTTCAGAGAGCTCTGCCTCCTTCCTGCCGTGCTCGCAATTTCCGCCTGCGCCGGCGGATCGGCCTTGCAGCCGGATCGCTCGATATTCAATCTCGACAACAATTATCAGCGATTTGGCTATGCCATGGCGATCGAGGATACATTCGAGCAAACCGTCACGGTGTTCAAGGATGCAGGCTACAAGCTTGATGTAACCGATCGTGCCACCGGGCAGATCAGCGGTCGCAGGGGAGCCAGCGGCGACAAGGGTTCCGCCACGGACAAGGATCTCAAATTCTATGCACTGGTGCTGCCCAAGGGCAGCGGCAGCGAGCTTGGTATCAAGATCGTTCAGGTTATCAAGAGCGGCGCGCTCGGCACCTCGAAGGCCGAATTGATCGTCAATGACCCGCAGATGTATCAATATGTCTTCCGCCGGATCGACAATGCATCCCGGCAGAGCATTCTGCCCGCGCAACCCATGCCAGCTGCCCCCGTCGCGCCCGCCACAAGCACCTATGGAGAATTGCCGGCCATGGGCGGGGGATATTAGGCCGTAAACTCATAAACAGCGCCAGAGGCAACAGACGCTGCGACGGGCTGGAAGCAACCTGTCGCGGGGTCTGCATCAGCTAATCCGTCGACCCATGATCAATATTTGATAGTTTCGGTTTCAGCAGGGCATTTCAGCAGTTTCTGCCCACGGCCATGGCCATCCGGGTTGACGACCAAAGACTGTCCGCCCACCTCTAGTGCGACAGTCAGCTGGGTATCATAATCCTCACCTTCGGCAGAACAGGCCAGCAGGCCTGAAAACCCCGTGGCGTTATAGGCAGACTCAGGCACCTGGCAGTGCCACTCATAGCCGGACCACAATCCGTCCTCGGCATAGACCAGTGTATCTGTAGGACGGTAGCAGCTGGCCTTATCAGCTTCCCATTTGCCGCGCAGTGCAATCCGCGCCTTGCTCGCCTCCTGCTGGCCAGCACCCTTCTGCCCCGCCTTCAGATTGCCCAGAAGGTCTTTCAAAGCCTTGAAAGGGTTATCCCCGCCCTGCCCCGCCAGCGAAGCTTGCGGCGTAAGCGCAAAACCAGCAGCAAGCACCAGAAACATTCCAAACAGCGAGCCAATCGGGAGCTTTTTCATTCTATTCCTCTATCTCTGGCAGGTTGAGCACAATCTCGGACCGGCAAGGCGTCTCAGCCAGAACCTGCTCGCCACGCGTAACCCTGATCCCGGCTTCTTCCCTGTGATCTCCACGATGGAATGCCCAGAAACCGGTATAGGCCGTCCCGTTGAACTTGACGGTTATCTCACGGGTAATCCACCAGGTTCCAATCGATGCAGGACCGACACCTGTAAATTCTGCGCCATTCAGCGGCACCTTGAAGGCAAGGTCGGGCGCACGCCCTGGCCTGCCATAGGAATAATGCAACAAACCATGCTGCCCGGAAAAACGGACCAGCTTGCCACTCGAAGTCTTGCAGGAAAAATACTCCTGCTGCTCCTGCGCCAATGCGGCACTTCCAAAGAGCAGCGAGGCAGCCATAAGGCCATTCAGCATTGCCCCCATATCACTCACCCCCAGCAATAGCGCTTAGCTATTCACCTCTCTGTCTGCCAAGAAAGCACGGAACCCGAAAGCGATTGATCGAGCCAAAGCAGGGTACAAGCCATTGTGGAGCATTTGACTGCTATTGCGCGGCGCAAGTGAACCCTGCCTGGCCCGGCATGATGGCACCGCCCCCAAGAGCGCGCCTGTCATTCACAGTTTACTCGCAACAGATATGAAAAAAGGCCTGACCGAATGGTCAAGCCCTTGGAAATGGTTGCGGGGGCAGGATTTGAACCTGCGACCTTCAGGTTATGAGATGCATTTTCAATCACTTAGATGCAGCCCGCCGCAACCGACATAAGTGCGACATTACCGACAGATGGGCCAATGTCTAGCAGGCCCCCTGCCCCGCACGATTGCGACGGCATTTGCCCCTCTTTGCCCCCTCTTGCTTCCACAGTGCTTACGACCCGTACGGCGAAAGTTGCCGGAATGCAGTCGGCGATTCGAACGGATAGCCGCTGAAACGGCCTTCGGGCTCTCTCGCCCCATACGCTCGATTGCGTCGATTTTCCTTTTCTTACTTCTTTTCAATAAGTTCGTTGACTTCAAGGGCACTGATCAGCACCCGTTATGTCGGCCAAGGCAAGTTAGGTCGCATCGAGGTGGGCCGCCAACCACCAGGATGCAACCAGCCAGCTGCGGTCACAAATCCCATACTCAGGGTGACGCGGACATGACCAAAATAACCAAGCGCGCGGTCGAAGCGGCCGCCCCAAGGGACAAGGAATATTACATCTGGGATGAGGACATCCCGGGCCTTGGCCTGCGGGTTCTGCCATCAGGGCGCCGCCAATACATCGTCCAGTATCGCGCTGGACGACGGTCTCGCCGGATCTCGCTGGGCCCCAGTACCGTACTCACCACCGAACAGGCACGCAGCCGGGCTCTCGTCATCCTAGCTGATGCCCGAGGTGGCAAAGACCCGGCTGCTGATAGGGAGGCATACCGCAACGCTCTACTGGTGAAGGACCTCGTTGAACGGTTTGACCAGCAGCACATTTCGCTACGGCTCAAGCCGCGAACGGCAGCAGCGTATCGGCGCTCGCTCGCCAAGTTCATCGTGCCCAAACTGGGCAAAATGCTGGTCACGGAAATCACCCGTGCCGACATCACCACATTCCATCATGACCTGCGGCACATCCCCTACGAGGCGAACCGCTGCCTCGAGATCATCTCCAAGATGTTCAATCTAGCCGAGTTGTGGGGCCTGCGGCCTGATGGGAGCAACCCTCGCCGTCTGATCCAGAAATA
>CAZWEY010000191.1:0-4834 GCA_964632055.1 uncultured Sphingomonadaceae bacterium | reverse complement strand
TGCTTCCTCGCCGTTCTGCTTGTCAGGCCCTGATCGCCTCGGGCGGCAGGCTCATCAGGATTGCGTCGATATTGCCGCCGGTCTTGAGGCCGAACAGCGTGCCCCGGTCATAAACGAGGTTGAACTCGGCGTAGCGCCCGCGCCATTCGAGCTGGCGCTGCTTGTCGGCCTGTGTCCATTCCATCGCCATGCGGCGGCGCACCAGTGGCGGGAAGGCGGCGAGAAAGGCATCGCCGACATCGCGGGTAAAGGCGAAATTGGCTTCGAACCCGGCCTCGTCGGCGCATTCGAGGTGGTCGTAGAAAATCCCGCCCACGCCGCGATGCACCCCGCGATGAGGGATAAAGAAATACTCGTCGGCCCATTGCTTGAAGCGCGGATAATAGTCCGGGTCATGCGCATCGCACGCCGCCTTGTAGGCCGCATGAAAATACTCGGTATCCTCGGTATAGGGAATAGGCGGATTGAGGTCGCCACCGCCGCCGAACCAGGCCTTGCCCGTGGTGAGAAAACGCGTGTTCATGTGAACGGCAGGGACATGCGGGTTGGCCATATGCGCGACAAGGCTGATGCCGGTGGCAGTAAAGCACGGATCGTCGTCGCTTGCACCATGAATCTGCCTTGCGAATTCGGGCGAAAAGGCGCCGCCCACAGTCGAGACATTGACCCCGACCTTCTCGAACACCTTGCCCTTCATCACCGCGCGAACACCGCCCCCGCCATCCGAGCCGTCTTCGGTATCCCTGTTCCAGGGCGTGTATTCGAAACAGGCATCACTGCCCGCCTCGCGCTCAATCGCCTCGAACTCTGCGCAGATGCGGCTCCGCAAGGCTTCGAACCATTGGCGGGCTCGTTCGGTCTGGTCTGTCCATGTGGTCATGTGCGGCGCTTGCCATGTCTCGGGTTGCGCGACAAGGGCTGCAAGAGTCCTCTTTCGCTAAGGCGCAAATATCCCTAAGAGGCGCATCTGTTCATTTAGCAGGAGTACCGCACTATAGCCCGTCCACCCCGGCGCATGCTGGCCCCGCCCGTCAAGAGCGGCCCGCGCTACGATAATATGATCCAGACCGACAAGGTCCGGGTTATCGATGAAAACGGCGAAAATATCGGCGTGATGTACACGCGCGAAGCCATCGAACAGGCTGCCTCTGTCGGGCTGAACCTGGTCGAGGTTTCGCCCAATGCCGACCCGCCGGTCTGCAAGTTCCTCGATGTCGGCAAGCACCGCTACGAGGCGCAGAAAAAGGCCAATGCCGCCCGCAAGACCCAGAAGACGCAGGAGATCAAGGAGATCAAGATGCGTCCCAATATCGACACGCATGATTATGACGTGAAGATGCGCAGCGTGGTCCGCTTCATCGAGGAGGGCGACAAGGTCAAGCTCACCCTGCGTTTCCGCGGACGCGAGCTGTCGCACCAGGAACTGGGCATGAACCTGTTGCGCCGCGTGCAGGACGATGTTGCCGAAATCGCCAAGATCGAGGCTTATCCGCGCATGGAAGGCCGCCAGATGCTGATGGTGATCGCACCGAAATAGGCCCGCCAGCCTGTCCGACATGGCTGTGCAACCGGGGGAGAGCATGACCGCAAACCGGATTGGCTTCTGGCTGGGGCTCGCCGGTTTTGCGGCAACGCTGCTGCTTGCCCCGCCCGCCTCGATGCCGCCGCTGGCATGGCCTGTCGCGGGCCTTGTCTGGTGGATGGCGCTATGGTGGATGACAGAGGCGCTCCCGCTTTATGCCACCGCCTTCCTGCCCTTCATCGTGCTGCCCCTGCTGGGCGTGGCCGATGCCAATGCCACTGCTGGCGCCTATTATTCGCCGATCATGTTCCTGTTTCTGGGCGGCGCCTTTCTGGCTCTCGCCATAGAGCGCACGGGGCTGCACCGCAGGCTGGCGCTCGCCATATTAGAGCGGGCGGGCCACACCAACTGGCTGCTGCTGCTCTCGGTCATGGGGGCGACCGCTCTCCTTTCCATGCTCATTTCCAACACCTCCACAGCCCTCATCATGATGCCGATGGTGCTTGCCATGCTGACATCGGGCGGGGTCAAACCGGGCGAAACCGGAGGCATGGCGGGCGCGCTTCCCATGGGCATCGCCTTTGCCGCCTCGATCGGCGGGCTTGGCACCATGGTCGGCTCGCCCACCAACGCCATATCGGCTGCCCTGCTGGACCAGAGCCTGGGGTTGAAGATCAGTTTCGCGGCATGGACACTCTATGCCCTGCCCATTGTCATTGCGGGCATACCTCTGGCGGCCCTTATCATCGCGCGCGTGCAAAAGATCGGCGCAGACAGCTTCAACCCGGCCACCGCGCGCGCCGCCATCGACCATGCGGGGCCATGGTCGGTTGCCGAACGCAGGCTGGTTCCGGTCATCGCGCTCACCATTCTCGCCTGGATAACCCAGCCTCTCACCGAACCGCTTCTGCCCGCAGGGGGCCTGAGCGACGGAACCATCGCGGCAATCGCCGGGCTGGCGCTGTTTGTTCTGCCCGATGGCAGCGGGCGGCCGCTCTTGCTGTGGAGCGAGGCCAATCGCGCACCGTGGGACGTGGTGCTCCTGTTTGGTGGCGGGCTGGCGCTGGCCATGGGCATGGGGCAAAGCGGGCTGGCCGACTGGCTGGGGCTGATCCTGCTGCCGCTCAAATCGGTGCCGCTGCCGCTGGTGGCGCTGGCTCTGGTCGCCCTGCTGGTGGTGATCACCGAATTTGCCAGCAATGTGGCTGCCGCAAGCGGGATCATGCCCGTGGTGGGCGCGCTGGTGGTGGCACTGGGCGCCGATCCGATCCTGCTCGCACTTCCGGCCGCGCTGGCGGCCAGCTGGGGCTTCATGCTGCCCTCTGGCACCGGGCCCAACGCCATCGCCTGGTCCACCGGACATATCGCGATGAAGCGCGTTCTGAAGGCCGGGCTGCTGCTCGACATTGCCGGAGTGTTCCTGCTGGTGGGCGGGATCTGGGCCATGGCGGGTATCCTCCAGTGACGCGCCGCGTGCTGTTCGTGCATGGTGCGGCCGGCGATGCGCGCATCTGGCAACAGGTGATCGAGGCATTGCCCGACACCATCGCCGGACATGCGCTCACGCTCAGCTATTTCGGCGATGCGCCATGGCCGGATGATGGCGAGGGTTTCGGCACCGAGCTCCACGCGCGCGATATCCTGCGCACCGCCGCAGATATTGGCGAGCCGGTTCATCTGGTCTGCTGGTCCTATGGCGTGCATCCGGGGCTGGCCGCCATGCTCCACGAGCCTGCGCTGTTTGCATCCGGCTTGTTCTACGAGGCGGCCATGCCGCATTATATCGCCACGCCCGAAGGCCGCCGCGCCTTTGCCGAGAGCTTTGCGCAAGTGTTCGGTCCGGTCAGGCAGGCGATCGAAACCATCGGCCCCAAGGCCGGGGTCACTGCCCTGATCGGCCCCCATTTCGGAAATCTTCCCGAAGACCGGCGGGCAATCTATCTCTCCAATGCAGGGATGATGCCGCTGCTGTTCTCGCCCACCCTGCCTTCGCGCCGGATCACTCCGCGCGATCTCGCCACAATCAACGCGCCTTGCTGTGCGATGCTGGGAAACCGGACACAGGATGTGTTCGCCTTGTCGACCCGCGCGCTGGCGCAGGCTCTGCCCCATGGGAAATTGGCAGAGGTGAAGGATGCCGATCATTTCCTGCCCGAAACGGACCCCGCCCGCTTTGCCGGGCTGGTGGCCGAGTGGGTGGAAAGCACTGGCTGAGCCCGCCGGCTAGCCTTTCCACTCCCGCCGTTCCTCGGCGGCGCGCAAAACCTCATAGGCGAGCTGGAACGACTGGAAGGCCCTGGCCGCCGCCTCATCGCCAGGGCGGACATCGGGGTGGACTTCCTTGGCCCGCGCCCGCCAGGCCTTTTTCACCGCCTCGAAATCGGCATCGGATTCCAGCCCCAGAACCTCGAGCGCGCGCATTTCATCGGCGCTGCGGCTTCCGTCGCCCGATCCCGCCCAGCCATAATGCGCAGCTTCGGCATAACCCGAATTATCGCGCTGCTCAGCCCTTGCGCGTTCTTCGGCTTCGGCCTTTTCGAGCCCGGCAAAATAATCCCAGCCCGCGTTATATTCTGCGGCATGGCGCTGGCAGAAATACCAGCGATCGGGGTTGTTGGGGGCCTTGGGTGCGGGGCAATCGCCCGGCTCGTTGCAGCCATGCCGGTCGCACAGGCGCACGGAGGCTGCCTCGCGCGAGCTGCCATAGCCGCGCCAGCGGGGAAAGCCCCAGTCGCTCGAACGGCCCGGCCGCGCCATCAGTAAAATCCGGCCATCAGAGAAGAAACTCAAGCATCGCACCAGCATAGGTGGCGACAGCGCACCACGCCAGAGCCAAACCAAGAAAAAGGGCGCGAAGACAAAGCTCCGCGCCCCCCTTTCACACTTTGCCCGGCGATCAGTCGATGGTGATCGTGACCGCGCGGCGGTTCTGCGCCCAGGCAGCTTCGTTCGAGCCGAGCGCCTTGGGCCGTTCCTTGCCATAGCTCACCGTGCTCAACCGCGACGCATCGACACCCATGCTGACCAGATAATTCTTGGCAGCATTCGCGCGCCGTTCACCCAGCGCGAGGTTATAGTCGCGCGTGCCGCGTTCGTCGCAATGGCCTTCGATCGTGGCGCTCTTGCCGGGATATTGCATCAGCCACTGGGCCTGAGCCTGGAGTGCGGCCTGATCGGCGGCATCGATATTATATTTGTCGGTGTCAAAATAGACCGTATCGCGGCCGTTCATCTGCATCAGGAAATCGGCCTGGCTGCCGGGTGTCGGGCCGGTGGGCGCGGGCGGCGGCGGTGCCGGCTCGGCAGCAGGCG
>CAZWEY010000190.1:1743-4841 GCA_964632055.1 uncultured Sphingomonadaceae bacterium | reverse complement strand
GGCGGTGGTGATCTGATCGACCGAACCGACATTGACCTTGAAGCTCATGACCTGCGCCTGGAAGTAGTACTTGTCGCCGTTCTGGGTGGTGACGAGGAAGCTGTGGTCGCTGTCCGAAAGTGAGGCGGACTTCAGCAGGATCTGACCGGCATCGTCGGTGTCGAGGCCGAGCTGGATCGTCATCGTGCCCTGGTTGAAGCTGCCCTTCTTCTTGACCACGCCGCGGCTGCCCACGGGATTGAAGGTGACGAGATTGAACTCGCGGCCGAACTCGCCAAGGTCGGATACTTCGCCGACCACGGTCATGGTGAGCGCATTGTAGCCGGTGGCATCGAAGGTCGCAGGGGTAGAGGCCGACACCTTCAAGGTGGTGCCGGCGGAAGTCCGAACGGTCATGGCAATGGGTCCTTATGAAGGTGAGGCTAGCCGCGCCTCGTTGAATGAGACGCGGAAGTCCTGCGTCTGCATGTGGATGCCGGTCTCCTCGTCGAGGAAATCAGGACCGGCGGAATCTGTGTGGACGGTCACGTCAAAGAGCCCGTCGATGGTGGGCATCTGGTCGGCCGCCGCCCGGCGGACGGCTGCTATAATGGCTTTTACTTCAGGGTAGGTCCGGGCCAGAACGGTCACCTGCACGCGCTCGGTGACGCGGCGTTTCGCGCCCGGAGCCGGAACGTTGCGGTCGACACTGCTGACCGACATCAGCGATATCGCCGGCAAGTCCGTGCCCTGTGCCAGCATACCAGCGGCGATCCGCGCAATGGGGACAAGCGACGTCACCCCGGTGTGAGCCACCAGGAGCGAGCGGACCGCAATAACGCCGTTCATTCGTCATCGACCTCGAGGGTCGGTGCCTTCAGGTTCCCGATCTGGACGCGGTGGGCGATGTAGGAGCCCATGGCATTAACCGCTTCCTCGGCTTTCTGGTCAAGCGCTGGGCGCAGGAAGGGTTTTGCGGCGTGACCGGGGTGCATGACCGTGGGCCCGACGAAGTTCTCGCCGATCTTGATGCTGCCGCGCTTCAGCATCTTGTTCATTGTGCCGATGCTGACCTTGCGCGGACCGTGCCGGGTCTGACGGACCGGCGTGTCAGCGTCCGATACCGAGATCAGGTGAGGTGCGACGCCATATTCAATGAACAGGCCAATATAGGAGCCTTTGCCCCGCAGTTTGACGTAAGACGAGAGCTTGGCGCCCTCGGTCCGGGTGCCAATCCCGATTGCGCGCTTCAATTGCCCGGTCCTCACCGGCACATTGGCCTTAGCCTGCTGCTGGATCACCTTGGCACCGGCCCGAAGTCCGCCACGGATCACGTTGCGCTCCAGGTTCTTGGGCAGTTCATCGAGCAAACGCAGCAGTTCAGGGCCGCCCTTGAGCCGTATCGTCATGGTGCAGCTCCTTCGCTCGAATGTTCCTCGACCATAAACTCCATGGCCTCCCGCCGCCCCAGCGTTGCAGGGCCGGAAATGATTTGGTGGACGCATGAATCGATGATGACCCGCATATCTGCGGCGAGCCCCGCCAGATACCGAATGCGGATCCGGGCAGGACGGCGACCAATCTGGATGCTGTCGGCCAGGCGCTCAGCCTTGGACGGCAGAATGTCCTTCACCTCGGCCCAAACGCAGGCGAACTCGGTCCAATTGACCTGTTCGGTGCCATAGTGCGGGTCGTGCGTGACGACCTTGCACTCAATCCGGATCCTTGTGTCGAGCTTCGAGGCTAGATCCAGCGACATTTGAGCTGACCCACCAACGTGTCGAAGGCGAGACAGGCTGCACCTTCGCGGTTTTCGAACAGGGATGCGGTTTTGACCAGGATTGCAGCGCGGGCGATCGCCAGATCAGGGTCGTTCTCATCCAATCCGGCCGACAGTGTGATCCGGATCAGGCCGTCTTCACCCAGCTCGGGCCAAGATTGCCCGGATGCCGGGCGGATGCGGGTGACCCCGTGCCGTCGGCGGACGACATAGTCCGTCTCTGGGAGGGGCACCGTTGAACCGCCCAGGGCCGTGTAGCGGATCTCGGCCACCGTGCAGGGCCGGATGGGCACGGTGATTTCGTCCAGCCAGTCTTCCAGCTGCAGTTCGAGGGTCTGTTCGCACAGCTTCAGACCAGTCTGCTGCTCCAGTTCAGCTTGGGCTGCATCCAGTTTAGCGCCGAGCAGCAGGTCCTCGTCACGGCCATCAAGCCGAAGCTGCTGGCGTGCTTCCTCGAGCGTCACGGCACGGTCCTGGGGTGGCTCGATCGTGACGATCTCGGACATCAAACCACCTTTTTACGGGTGTGTGCACCTGCCTTATTGGCGATCGGCGACTGTTCGGTGATTTCCTCAGCCTGTGGGGGTTTCACAGACTGCGCTTCGCCCTTTGCGGCGGGTTCTGGCTTTGCAGCAGCATCAACCTCGATGGCCAGACCGCGCTCGATCAGGCTGCGGCCGCCCAAATCATCGATCTCGAATGTCTGACCGCTAATAATGTTGTCCGAGCTCACCGAGCTCACGTGAATCGTATCAAGTGCCTTTAGAAACATCAGCTCATCTCCCGGAAGAATGAGAGGGCCAGCCCAAAGGCCAGCCCTCTTCAGTTCATCAGACCTTCGTGGCCGCAGTCGCCGCCGCCGCGAAATCGCCCTTCACGAAGGCCTCGGGGCGGTAGACCGCGAGCGCGAGACGCTCTTCGGCGAGCACCGTCACCAGGTTCTTGCGGAAGTTCTGATCATCCTCCGTCGAGATTTCGACCACTGCGTCCATGCGATCGAAGATCTGCGCGCCCAATTGGAACGCGCCAGTCAGGAACTTGCCGGTCGCCATCGACTGGGTTGCAACCACCGGCTGCCCCCAGAGCGTGGGTGTCATCGTCCCTTGCGGATTGCCGACGATGAACTGGCCCTGCCCATCCTTGAGGAGCTCGATTGCCGCCCAATCAGCGGGATGGAGCACAACGCCGGTCGACATCAGCTCAGACAGCGCCGTCTGCAGCATGGCCAGGCGCAGGACATCGATCCTGGTCACCGTTGCCGGAATGGTGATCGGCGGGGTGAACGCGGTTGCCTGCGTGTAAATACCGGCAAGATCCGTGCCCGTGCCGCTGCCATTCA
>CAZWEY010000190.1:0-1643 GCA_964632055.1 uncultured Sphingomonadaceae bacterium | reverse complement strand
CCGCGCACCGTGTTGTTTCCGAGGAAGGCCTTGATGGCTTCATCGGCCACGACCTGCTCACCGATCGTCTTGAACTCAGGGATGGCATCATCTGCTACGCGGCGGGCAAGCTTCTGCTCCACCTCGTCGAGACGCGCTTTGGCTTCGTTGAGCGCAGTTAGCGCCTCGTCCGCCAGTTCCTTGGTCGCATTGGAGAGATCTTCACCGCGCTGCGCTTTGCCCAGCGCTTCCTCGGCAAGCGCCTTCACCTTGTCATGCTTTCCCTCAAGATCGGATTTGATCTCGTTGTGGCGGGCATCAAGAACGCCTCGCAGCTCAGCTTGCTTTGCCTCAAGGCTCGATTTGACTTCACCAAAGCGTGCATCAAGCACGCCTTTCACTTCGCCGGCCAGTTGCTCGGCGGTCTTAGAATCGCTCATGATTGTATCCTGTCTGGGAGTAGGGTCAGACGCTGATTTGCGCCTTTAAGGCCGACAGAAAGTCGGATGGGGTGCTGCCAGACTCACTCCGGAACAGCGGTGCCAGGCCTTTGCCCGCGATTGCGGTGGCCTGACTTTTCGAGAACCCTGCCTCGCGCAGGAAATCCTCAAATTCGGGAAGCGTGGGCAGCCGTCCGTCCTCAACCAGCGATTTCACTGAAGTGATAACCGCGCGCTCGTTCATCGGGATGGTAACAAGGCTGACCTCGTAAAGGGCAAGCTCGAGAAGCTGACGGGTCTTCCCGACAATCTGTTCGCGAATGGTCTTATAGCCGATCGACAGCCCGCCAATTGCGCCGTCGCGAACGAGGGCGTGGGCTTCCTGCCCGATCTGGGAAGAGAGCGAGAGCTGGCCCTTGACCACAAGGCCATCGCGGCTCTCGGCAAAGTCTGTCCAGATCCCGGCCGGGCGGGTCTGGTCGTGGTACATGAGCATTGGCACCGAGGTGCGGCCCTTCAAGGAACGGGCCAGTGCGCCGGGTACGATCACATCGCCGCCGGCATCGACGTTGCCGTAGCCGGCAGCCAGCCCCTCGATCTGGCCATCTTCGGTGACGGCCTTAGTGTCGAGGATGAAGTCGAGATGGTTCATTGGGTAGCTCCGGGATCGGCAGGCGGCAGCGCTACGGGCACTGCGCCTGATCCAGTCTGGGTGATGGGTACGTTTTGCATCTGCATGCGGGGGACATCGCCGCCTTCGACCGGCGGCAGGTTTTCGAGCGCGCGGACCTCGTTGATGGTCATCACGCCATTGGTCAGCATCTGCTGGTAGAAGGAGGCGCGTGCCGCACTGTCACCGCGCAGCAGACCTTCTAGGTTGAATTCAATCACGAGCCCCGCCTGCCGGTCGGCGGGTGAGAGCAGCTGCTTGGCCAGTGCCTGTTCGATGCGCTTCAGACGCCGACGCAGCGTAAACTTCTGGAACCCCAGAGTCTGCTGTTCGAGCCCGGTGCCCCAGCTAGTAGTCTTCTCAGTGTGGCCGACCATGAACGGTGGCACCCCGAAGAAGCGGCAGACCTCCTCGACCGAGAAGGCCCGGCTTTGCAGCATCTGCGCGTCTTCCGGGCTGATCGAGAGCTGGACCCAGTCCATGCCCCGGTCGAGCAGCATCGGCCGTCCGGCGTTGATCGCGCCGGCAAACTTCTCCTGCAGCAGTTCCTCGGC
>CAZWEY010000189.1:0-4854 GCA_964632055.1 uncultured Sphingomonadaceae bacterium | reverse complement strand
TTGCCGAGCGAGGAGACCACGCCGCCGGTGATGAAAATGTACCGCGCCATGGGAGACGAGCCTTAGGTGCATGCCCTGATTCGGGGCAAGCGTGTTCCTTGCGCAAATTTCAAATATGCACAGTTGCGAAAAGCGCCCGGACGCGCTGGCGAAAAATCAGCCGGCCGGCGGGGCCAGCGGATCGACCGGCGCCTGCTCGGCAGGTGCAGGAGCATCGAGGGGATTCTGCTCGGCCGGGGAGATGCTGCGATCAAGCGAGGTGTCGATCTCGCGGCCCGAAGTTGCATTGACCGCAACCGCGGCCAGCGCAATGCTGAGCGCCACGAACAAGGTGGCGAGGATCGCCGTTGCCCGGGTCATGAAATCGGCGGCACCGCGCGCCGACATTAGTCCGGACGGATTGCCACCCATACCCAGCCCGCCCCCTTCGGACCGCTGAAGCAGGATAACCGCGACAAGTGCTGCGGCCACGATCGCCTGCACAACCGTCAGAAAGAGGAAAAGCGACATCGCGGAGCCTTTGATGGAAGAAGTGTTGTGCGCCCCTTAGCCGTGCTGAGACGGGGCTGCAAGTTCAGCCAGCCGCAACTTCGGCGGCAGCAGCCACGATAGCAAGGAAACTGTCGGCAGCAAGGCTTGCCCCGCCGACCAGCGCGCCGCCCACATCGTCAACCGCGAGGATTTCCGCAGCGTTGTCGGGCTTTACCGAACCGCCATAGAGGATGCGCATCTCGGCGCCTGCCTCGCCGTAAAATGCGACCAGCCGGGAACGGATCGCGGCATGCATGGCGGCAATATCGTCAATCGAAGGAACGCGACCCGTCCCAATGGCCCAGACAGGCTCATAGGCAACAGTAACTCGTTCGGCCATGTCGGAGCCTTGCGGCAGCGAGCCGTCAAGCTGTGAACAGACCACCGCCTCGGCATCGCCCGCATCACGCTGAGCCTCGGTTTCGCCAACACAGATGATGACAGAGAGGCCCGCTGCAATCGCTGCGTCGGCCTTTTGCCGGACCAGCGCATCACTTTCGCCATGATCGGCGCGGCGTTCGCTATGGCCAAGAATGACGAAACCCGCACCGGCATCCTTGAGGATGGGTGCCGAGATATCGCCAGTATGCGCGCCACTTTCGGCAATGTGGCAATCCTGAGCACCCACGGCGATCAGATTGGCTTCCTTGCGGCTGGCATGAATCAGGGTGAAGGGCGGTGCAATAGCCACCTCCGCTTTCAACAGACGCTCTGCTCCGCGATCGATCGACCGCACCTCGACGAGGCTGGCACGGGTGCCGTTCATTTTCCAGTTGCCGACGATATAAGGCCGCTGAGACATTACGACTTTCTCTGATACGTGGCGTGGGCAGCCACCGCTTCTTTCCCCCGCGAGGGACGGCGCCCGCTAGCCCGGAGCGCCGAGCTTGTCAAAACCGGTCAGGCTGATTTTGCGGGATTATCGTTTGGGAAGCGCCTGGCAGCTGTTGCGAGCAGTGGCGCAGGCGGATAAAGCCCCTTTCCAACAAGCCGGCCCAAGCCGTCCATCAATCCCCTAGCGAAGGCGACCCTTCCTGCCATGCTTCAGTCTTTCCGCAGCTTTTTCAAGTCGCGCATCGGCATTGTGCTGACGCTTGCATTTCTTGGCCTGATCGCTCTTGCCTTTGCCAGCGCGGATATTTCCGGCTCAGGCCAGTTTGGCGGCGTGGCGGGCGGAGACAGGGCAGCGCTTGTGGGCGATGACAAGATCGGCACCGGCGAGCTGAGCCGTGCCGCCTCGGAAACCCTTGAACGCATGAGGCAGAAACAACCCACCGCCACAATGGCCGAATTCCTGGCCCAGGGCGGGCTGGAGCAGGTGCTGGACGATCTGATCGACCGGAGCGCCATCATCGCCTTTGGTCATAAGGGCGGGATGCGGGCGGGCGACCGCCTGATTGACAGCGAAATTGCGCAGATTCAGGCCTTCAAAGGGCCTGACGGCAAGTTCAGCGCCGACCTCTACCGCCAACTGGTGCGCCAGCAGGGCCTGACTGAGCAGATGGTGCGCGATGATATCGCGCAACAGCTGATGGCGCGTCAGGTGCTGGGCGCGGTCGGTCTGGGCAGCTCGATCCCCAGAGAATCGGCCTTGCGCTATGCAGCCCTGCTGAGAGAAAGGCGCGCAGGGAGCATCGGATTTATCCCAAGTGCTGCCTTTGCGCCCTCTGCCAAGCCCGACGACAAGAAGATCGCCGCCTATTATGCCGAGCATCGCAGCGACTACACAAGGCCCGAGCGCCGTGTGCTGCGCTATGCCACCTTTGGCGAAGAAGCCCTTGGCGCTGCTGTCGGGCCGACGGAGCAGGAAATCGCCGCACGCTACAAGCGCGACGAAGCCCAATATGCCGCCAGCGAGACCCGCAGCTTCACCCAGCTTGTCGCTGCCAGCAAAAGTGCCGCCGAAGCCATCCAATCCGAACTCGCCAAAGGCAAATCCCTGAAGGCCGTCGCCTCGGAAAAGGGGCTGGCCACCACCGCCATCGCTGCAACCACGCGTCAAAAGCTCGCAGCGAGCGCCTCCAAGGCTGTCGCCAAGGCCGCCTTTGAAGCGACACGCGGCAGCGTTGCCGGGCCTGTGCAGGGCGGGCTTGGCTGGTATCTGCTGCAGGTTGACGGGATCAATGCAAAGCCCGGCCGCAGCCTCGATCAGGTGCGTGGCGAGATCCGTTCCGCCCTTGCCACCGAAAAACATCGCGCCGCGATCGCCAATCTGGGAGCAGAAATCGAAGAGCAGATCGACGATGGCGCCTCGCTTGCCGATATTGCGGGGCAACTCAAGCTGACGCTGAGCCTGACCGGCCCCCTGCTCGCCGATGGCTCGGTTTACGGCAAACAGAACGAGCGGGTTCCCGCGGTGCTCTCCCGCGCGCTTTCCACCGCCTTTGCCATGGAAGAAGAAGCGCCGCAGGTGGCAGAGGTCGAACCTGGCAAGACATTTCTTGTCTATGAGGTCAGGGAAATAACGCCCTCAGCCCCTGCCCCGCTTGGCGAAATCCGCGACCGGGTGATCGCTGACCTGACATTGGCCGAAGGCGCCAGCGAGGCGAAGGCCGCCGCCGACCGCATATTGGCTCAATCGCGCAAAGGAACCGCGCTGGCCAAGGCGATTGCAGGCGAGAAGCAGCGCCTTCCCGCAGCCCAGGGCATCAGCATGAGCAGGGATGAACTGGCCGCTTTGGGCGACAAGGTGCCTGGCCCGCTGGCCATGTTCTTCAGCATGTCGCAAGGCACGACCAAGCGGCTGGAAGCGCCCGGCAATGCCGGATGGTATGTCGTCAGGCTCGATACCATCACCCCCGGCAAGATCAGCGATACAGACCCGATCATCGCACAGGCGACCACCCAGCTCGGCCAACTGGTCGGCGAGGAATACACTGCCCAGTTTCGCGCTGCCGTGCGCTCCGAGGTGGGCGTCGAACGCAACCCCAATGCCATCGCATCCGTGCGCAGGCGGCTGGCGGGCGAGAACTGATTCCGGCCATGACCTCCTGCCCGCCGGATAATTCACAGGCCGCTCGCAAAGCCCTCAAGGCGGGGCGCTCTGCGCTGGTATGGCGCAAGATCATTGCCGATACCGAGACCCCGGTGGGAGCTGCAATCCGGCTGATGGAACCGGAACGTGGGGATTTCCTGCTCGAATCGGTTGAGGGGGGCGAAACGCGCGGGCGCTACAGCCTGCTTGGCATCGATCCCGATCTGGTGTTCCGGGCGACAGCCACCCATTGCGAGATCAACGCGCAGTGGCAGAGCGACCGGGATGCTTTCGCGCCGCTTGCCGGGGACAGCCTGTCCGAACTGCGCAAGCTTGCCGCATCATGCCTGATCGCGGACATCCCGGCGGAACTTCCTCCCGCGCTGGCCTGCCTTGTCGGCTATTTCGGCTATGAAACCATTGGGCTGGTCGAAAAACTGCCGCGCGCGCCGCAAAGCGCGCTGGAACTGCCGGACATGCTGTTTGTCAGGCCAACTCTGATCCTGGTGTTCGACCGTCTTAAGGACCAGCTTTACTGCATCGCTCCGCTATGGGCCGGCGCGCAGGATGCCGATGCAGCAATCGCCCGTGCCGATGAACGGATCGAGGAGACGCTGCGCAAGCTGGCCACCAGCGCCCCTGCCGCCGTGCGCGCCGCCAACCTGCCCGATATGGCCTTGAACCCGATGATGACCGGCGCGCATTACAAATCCATGGTCCTCAAGGCCAAGGACTATATCGAGGCGGGCGACATCTTTCAGGTGGTGCTGGCGCAACGCTTCACCTGCCCCTTCCCCCTGCCGCCAAGCCAACTTTACCGCGCGCTGCGCCGGGTGAACCCTTCGCCGTTCCTCTATCTGCTCGATCTGCCCGGCTTTGCCGTGATCGGCTCCAGCCCGGAAATCCTCGTGAGAGTGCGTCCCGGTCAGGACGGAGAAGCCGAAGTCACCATCCGCCCGATTGCCGGGACCAGGCCGCGCGGCGCCACGCCCGAGGAAGACAGGGCCAATGAAGCAAGCCTTCTGGCAGACCCCAAGGAACGCGCCGAACACCTCATGCTGCTCGATCTCGGCCGCAACGATGTGGGCCGTGTCGCCGCGCGGGGCAGCGTGCGCGTAACCGACAGCTACACCATCGAACGCTATAGCCGGGTGATGCACATCGTCAGCAATGTGGTGGGCAAGCTGGACCCGCGGCACGATGCACTGGACGCACTGTTTGCAGGCTTCCCTGCCGGAACGGTCAGCGGATCGCCCAAGATCCGCGCCTGCGAGATCATCGCCGAACTCGAACCCGAAACCCGCGGCGCCTATGCCGGTGGCGTGGGATATTTCTCGCCCGACGGCAGC
>CAZWEY010000188.1:0-4891 GCA_964632055.1 uncultured Sphingomonadaceae bacterium | reverse complement strand
ATATGCTGAACGAGGTGGGGCTGGGCTATGTCAAGGTGGGCCAGCAGGCGACCACGCTGTCAGGCGGCGAGGCGCAACGGGTGAAGCTCGCCAAGGAACTCAGCCGCCGCTCCACCGGGCAAACGCTCTATATCCTGGACGAGCCGACCACCGGCCTCCACTTCGAAGATGTGAGGAAGCTTCTGGAAGTGCTGCACCGGCTGGTGGAAGGCGGCAATTCGGTGGTGGTGATCGAACACAATCTCGATGTCATCAAGACGGCGGACTGGATCATCGACCTCGGCCCCGAAGGCGGGGTGCGGGGCGGAGAGATCGTGGCAGAAGGCACGCCGGAACAGGTGGCAGCGAACGCGCGCAGCTTTACCGGGGGGTATCTGAAGCCGTTGCTGGAGCGGGCGCGGGAGGCGGTGGAGTAGGATTATGTATATCGAACCAGTCAGTGCATCGGACCTTCGCGCAATCAACCCCATGTCTGTGGTCAATGACCCGGCCTGTGTCGACGTAGACGCTTTCGTCGATGAGTTCCGGGATGCGGCCAAAGCAGAAGACGCGAAAGGCAACGAGGCAAGAGCGCGTGCGTTCAGATTGCTGGCGGTTTTCTCAAGTTTTCATTTCAAACCTGGCGATAAGATCGAACCATTCTCGAATATGGCTTCCTTCGCTGATGGCTCTCGTACGCTCATGGGGTCTGATTTCGAAGAGAATCTAATCAATGCGCTCGCAGAAGTTATATCAGAGATTCAATTGCCTCCCTTGCGAGTGAGGATCGCAGACCTCGTTTGGTCGCGAGACAAGTCGAAGACCTATTGCGCGAGGCTAGCTGTGTCTGGCTACGCCGAGCTAGTAAAAAGCGTTTTGGATGGACACGGCACACTGAGATACGAGCGCTCAACTCCAACCGGGATTTCGGTCCAAAACTTTCTGGAGCGAGCATTTGTAATTGCGCGTTCATTAGGTTGGTCAAGACCAGATCATGATGCGTTGAAAGAGACATTTTTTAGTGTCCTTGCGAAAGCCATAAATGAGGGCGGCTATGCTCAAGTTCGTTTCGGAAACCTCGGTCTGGATTACGAAGTGGAAGGGACCATCGAAGCTCTAGGTAACGTGGCTGAGGATTCACAATCGGCCTGCAATAGAGGTGAATTTCACGAAGCTGTTGCGTTGCAGGAACTCGCCATACGCATACTCCGACGCGAGAATAACGGTGAAGTCCCAGCCGAAGCAAAACTGGCGTTGGCAAAAATTTACGAGAAACAGGCAGACGCTTCGAACAGAAGCTCGCTTCTTCAGACCCACGCGCTACAGAATGCAATTGACTCCCTTCATGGTGCGAAAGGCGTCCGTGATGAGAGGCAGCGATTGCATGATCGCTTGAAAGATGCGCAGCTTCATTTTGCGGATGAGATGGGATCGTTTGGACATTCTATCAATATCAGCGACGAGATCGACCGACTTCTAAAAGGATATGAAGACCTCGACCTTCTAGGATGTCTAAGAAGGCTGGCGTTGACTGAGCTTCCGAAAGAACCTGAAGAATTGCTCCAAAATGCGCGCGACGAAGCGGAAAAGTATCCCCTCTCTTCCCTATTCTCGACGGCCATCCTCGACCAGCGTGGAAGGACAGTGGCCAAAACTGCTGACGGCTTTGGTGATTCTGAGGCCCTGCGACACAAAGTCATTCAGCACCATGGAATAGCGATGGGCCTCGCAGTGTCTGCGGCAATCGCGCCTGCACGAGAACACATCACGTCTCAATTTTCGATCGACGAAGCCTTGTTGGCTTCACTTTGCCAGTTCAGCCCCTTTGTGCCTCACGGCCAAGAAAGCCAAGTCGCGCGAGGACTCCAAGCGTTTCTGTATGGAGATGACATAGTCTCATCTTCGATTCTCATCCCTTTCCTTGAATCGGGGCTGCGCACATTGGTTACAAACGCTGGTCGTGCTGACACCACCATATCACTGGGTGGAATCGAACAGGCAATAGGCCTGGGGAATTTGCTGTCCCAGCATCGTGATATTCTGGAAAAAGTCTTCGGAAAGAATCACATTTTTGCGATCGAGAATCTTTTCGTTCATGAATTGGGCCCAAAAATCCGACACGATTTTTGCCACGGTATGTCTTTCGATGGGGCTTTTTACAGCTCCCAATATATCTATGGTTGCAAACTCATCTTCTCCCTCGTCATGCTTCCGCTTATGCGAGAAGAAATATGGGCCGACGTCACCGGAAAGATCAGAGCGCAATTTCCTTGGGTATAGTCAATGCCTAGGCTTACGCCCACAGGCTCAACACCCCCCAAACCCCCGTCCCCCCCCAGCCGCAAAAACTTTCCTACACCCCCCAATCTGGCATAAATAGCTCGCCTCCCATTTTCATCCCGGAGGCAAGCCATGCCCAACCCCCCTTATTCCGTCTCGCCCTACAGCCTGGGCGATCCTGGCCATCGCCCCGCTGTCGAGGCGGCGCGGGCGTGGCAGGGGCATGTCGATGCAGGGCGTATCGGCAGCGGCCATCCGCTTTCCAGCGATCAGCTGCGCCACCTGCTGCACAATGAGGAGGTGCTGCTGGGCCGGGCGGTTTCTCGCGGAGCCGGGCGGTGAGCGGGGCGGGAAGGACGGCGGGGGCGCCCACCGCTCACAACGCCTTTGGTCCGGAGCGGCGTGCGCGGTTTTGCGAGGTCTTGTCCTTTTCCGGCAATGTGCGGGTGGCTTGCGCGCAGGTGGCGATCTCGCCCGAGGCGGCTTATCGCGCGCGCAGGCGCGATGCGCTGTTTGCGCGGGGCTGGGATGCGGCGCTGGTGCTGGCGCGCCATCATGCCGAGTCGGTGCTGGCCGATCGCGCGCTCAACGGGGTGGAAGAGGCGGTGTTCTATCATGGCGAGGAAGTGGCGCGGCGGGTGCGGTTCGATGCGCGGTTGTTGCTGGCGCATCTGGCGCGGCTCGACCGGCGCTGTGGCGGGCGGGCAGAACAATGGGCCGAAGAACGTTTTGACGAGATGCTGGCGGCGATGGCCGGCGCACCCGATGCGGCTGCAATGCTGGAGCCGGTCAGGCTGGCGCAATTGCCCGAAGAAGGCACCGAGGCCATGGCGCCGCCCCGGCGCGCCTATATTGCCGCGCGGATCAGGCAGGCCCAGCTGATCGCCGAAGAGGCGGTGGAAGAAGCGGGCGGATGGGACGAGAGCGGGCCGGACCCGGTGTTTGTCGCCTGCGAGGAAGCGCGCATCGCGGCGGGCGCGGAATGGGACGCGGCGCGCGCTGCGGCCTGCGCCTTTGTCGATGATCTGGTGGAGGGCGAAGGGGCGGAAGCGGGGGCTTTTCCGGCGCTGGAAGTGAAGGGCGGAGAATTTCCCTTTATGTCTGTCAACTGTGTCAACACCCCGGCGGGCGACGGGGGTGAAAAAGGCGATGGGGATGCTGCGAAATCCGCTTTTCCGCCTGATAAGACAGGAGTATTGCGGGCGGGAATGGATGGCTGCCGGGATGATTCCGCCAGCATCCCCAAGGAGAGTGATATGCGTAAGCCTTTGATTCTTGCCGCTGCTCTTGCCACCGGCTTTGCCGCAGCACCGCTGGCCGCCCAGATGGCCGCGACAGATATGGTGTCAGAGCCTGTTGTCGGCGATCCTGCCGCCGATCCTGCTGCTGAGGCGGCTGCACCTGCCAATGACGCCAAGACACCCAAGAAGGGCATGTTCATGGCCACGCTTTCTGGCGCGAACGAGCCTGCCGGCGGCGATGAGGATGGCACCGGGCAGTTTCATGCCAATGTCGATGCCGAAGCGGGCGAATTCTGTTTCTCGCTGGTGGTCGACAAGATTGGCGAGGTGACCGGCGCGCATGTTCATGAAGGCGCGGCGGGCAAGGAAGGCAAGGTTTTGCTGACCGTTTACGACACTATGCCGGGCGAGGAAGAATGTCTGGCGCCCGATCCGGAATTGCTCGCCAAGATGCTGGCCAAGCCGCAGAATTACTATGTCAATGTGCACACGGCGGCTTACCCCAAGGGCGCGGTGCGCGCGCAGCTTTCGCTGGGGAATTGATGGCGGGGCGCAGGCGGGCGCGGTGGATCAGTCGAGCAGGCTGATCCGCACCATGCCATGGCCGCGCCGGATCAGGTTCAGCTCATGCGCGGCGGCTTGCGATACGTCGATCAGCCTGCCGCGCGTGAACGGGCCGCGATCGTTGATCCGCACCACGACGGAGCGGCCGGAGGATAGATCGGTGACCCGGACCCGGCTGCCGAAGGGCAGGGTGCGGTGCGCGGCGGTGAGATCGCTGGGGTCGAAGGCTTCGCCGCTGGCGGTGCGTTTTCCGGCAAAGGCCTTGCCGTAATAGCTCGCCATGCCCTCCGCGAGATGGCGTTCGGCAGGTTCTGGCGCGGGGAGGGGGAGCAGCGTTTCCGGTTCTGCCTGCGAAGGGTCGGGCAGGAGCGATACGGGATCGGCCGATGCCGCACGCGGCGCATCGGCCGGAACGACCGCCAGCGCCGCCACAAGCAGCGGCGCGATGCGGGCGGCGAGGGAGGGTATCCGTGCCATGGCGGCGGGGTATAGAGGCAAAAGCTTGCCAATTCATGCCCTTGCCGCCACCCGCTGCCGCAATCGCGACGCAGTTCGTCGCAATTGCGGGGATAGAGCGGGGGGAATGCGGCTTAGCGGTCGCGCTGGGCCAGCAGGCGAAGGCGCAGCGCATTCAGTTTGATGAAGCCTGCCGCGTCCTTCTGGTCGTAAGCGCCGGCATCGTCTTCGAACGTGACATGGCGTTCGGAATAGAGCGAATGAGGCGATTTGCGTCCCACCACCTGCGCGCTGCCCTTGTAAAGCTTGAGGCGCACGGTGCCGGTGACCTTTTCCTGGCTGTGGTCAATCGCAGCCTGCAACATCTCGCG
>CAZWEY010000187.1:0-4987 GCA_964632055.1 uncultured Sphingomonadaceae bacterium | reverse complement strand
CGCCCGAAGGCATCGATCTCGAAGCGATCCGCGAGCGCGCGGCCGAACACGCCGACGATGCGCAGGCGCTCAGCACCAATGTCCGCCAGCGCGCCGAGGCACTGACCGAGGATGCACAGGCTATCCAGGCGCAAGCGCAGGCCAATCGCGCAGCCTATGCGGACAGCATCGAGGCAATCGAGACCGACGCCGTCCTCGACTTCGACGCGATGATCGCGGGGCAAGCTGCCGCCGAGAAGGCATCGCTCGGGGGAGCCCCGCGCTTCATTGCCTTTGCCAGCCTGTCGATGCCGCCCGAGGCGCTGAAAGCACTGGTCCAAGACATGACCAGGGCGGGAGGCGTCACCGTGTTGCGCGGCTTCCCGCAAGGAAACAGCGAGGCGTTCAAGAAGCGTTTGGCTGCCATCTGGAGCACCCGCAACGAGGCCGGTTCGCTCGGGATTGATCCAAGGCTGTTCCGCGCGTTCAACATCGATGCCGCACCGAGCTTCGTCATGCTGAGCACCGAGTTCAGTCCCTGCGATGGGTTCGATTGCACCAGCGAGGTGCCGCCGCACGACCGGATCGCCGGCAACATCAGCGTAGGCGAAGTCCTCGAGACCTTTGCCTCGGGGAAGGGTCCGGGCGCCGAGCTTGCCCGCCTCCATCTGCGCCAGCTCTCCAGGGAGGAACGGCCATGACCGGCAGAACCCTCGCCAATCTCCTTGCGGCACTCGTCGCCCTCACAAGCGCGGCTTCCCTTCACGCTCAGACCCGCGATGAAGCCCGGACCGATGGGAAAGACTTTGCCACCGAGCTGCTGGGCGAGGCGCGCGATGCCGCAACGACCAATCCTGACGCGGCGCGCGTTCCCAATTTCGATCCGCAAGCGACGCGCGACCTGCAGGATCTTGCGCGCGATCCCGACCAGATCGAGGCCCGCGGACGCAGCGCCGCGACGACCAGCACGCCTATGCGGACGATCCGCGACAGCATGGCCAATCGCGCAAGGTTCGAGCCGAACGAGATCGAGGACGTGATTGCCCGCAGCCTCGCGATCAACGAGACGCCGCTCGACTACACCAGCGGCATGGCAATTTCGGGCCGCCAGGGATCGTGCGTGCCGCTGCCGCCCGGTTCGGGGTCGGCGGGCACATATACCGCAACCTGCAATACGGGCACACGGATCGATCAGTCGGCAGGCCAATGCACGGTCCCGCTCGTCGCCAGGGTCAGCCAGCAACCGCAGTATCATTACCTTTGCAGCCCATTGGGCAGCTTCAACCTGTCAGGTGAGCCGGATTGCGAAGAATTTTCGGGCGCTCTTTGCCGGGTTACCGGACACCGCAATGGTCCTTGCCTACAGTGGGGTTGGTCCGGCGGGCGCAAGTGGTGCACCGAGCCGGGCGATCCGCTTACCGAGCTAACCTGCGACGAAGAGGTCGCAGGACAAACGCCCTACCGGATAACCACCGCGACCACCGTCACAACGACCCCTGACGAAAGCCAGTGCACAGGTCTTGCGGACAATAGCGATTGCACGCTGGACGCAGAGATCTGCACCGATAGCGATCCGCAGACGCGCGTGATCGACGGCGTCTCTGTCACCAGGCCCTGCTGGGAATGGCAACGTAGCTACACCTGCATTGCGCGCGAAGCGGCGACCGACTGCTCCGACCTCGAAAGCCAAGGAACCTGCCGCTTTGTCCGTGAGGAATGCCTTACCGACGAAGACCCTTGCGAGACCTGGGAGCGCATCTACGAGTGTCCGCTTCCCGGTACCGACAGTTCCACCCAGTATGTCTGCGACGGCGATGTCTATTGCATCGATGGTAGCTGCGAAACGATCGAGCGCACTGCGAACGACGAGTTCAAGGATGCGGTCACCGCGCTCCATGCGATGGACGAGGCCCGCGGCCAGTTCGATCCTGAGACGCTGACGCTGTTCCGCGGCACGCGCAACACCTGCTCATCCAAGGTTTTCGGGGTGCTCAACTGCTGCAAGGGCAAGGGCTTCCCACTCATCCCCGGGATCAGCCTTTTGGTCGCGCTTGGCTGCAGCCGCGAGGAGGTGCTGCTCCACGAACGCGATGCGCAAGGGCTGTGCGCTTATGTCGGGACCTATTGTTCGGACAAGTTCCTCGGCGTCTGCCTGGCGAAGAAGAAGGTCTACTGCTGCTTCGAGAGCAAGCTTTCGCGGATCCTGCAGGAACAGGGCCGACGCCAACTGCCCAAGCCGTGGGACAAGCCCAAGGAAGAGCAGTGCGAGGGTTTCACGCTCGACGAATTCGCCCGGCTCGACCTCAGCCAGATGGATTTCAGCGAGGTCTATGCCGAGTTCACCGAGGCTGCGCGGCTCCCCGACGAGCTCGAGACCAGCATCCTCATCCAGCAGAAAATCGAAGACTATTACGCAAGGAGTGGCCAATGACGCGCCGCCAATCACTGCCGATGCTGGCCCTCCCAGCACTGGCCATGTGTCTCGCTGCACTGCTTCCCGTTCGGGCAGTTGCCCAGGAAGCGCGCCTGGCAGAGCCAGCTGCGTCAGCAGACAGCCTCTACTGCGAGCAGCGCAGGCTCGGCTATTGGTTCTATTGCGTAAAGCCGGTGCCGGCAGAGGAGCCGCAGATGGCGCAGCCACCGGCCCAGTTAACCGCAACGCAAGAACTCGACGCGGTCACGGGGGAACTGCGCGAACTCAAAGCGCGTGCAATCCTCTATCCGACGCCGGAAAACGTCACCGCCTATATCCGCTTCCAGCGTGCCCAGCTCGACCGGGCTTCGCTGTTCTCCGATGTCTGGCAGCGCGCGATCTGGCAGGATCCCGAGCTCGACTACACGCTCGAACGGCCGGTCGGCGCGCTCGCCAAGAAGCAATGGCAGGACGCGCGCGCTGCCGACCGCGATGCGGTGATGGCCCGGCTCTCCGAGCGCTATGGCCTGTTCTACTTCTTCGCCCAGACCTGCGGCGCTTGCGAAGTGATGAGCCCGATCGTGCGTTCGGTGGCGGACCGCTGGCATATCGCTGTCCGGGCGATCTCGACCGATGGCGGACCGTCCCGGCACTTCCCCGACTACAAGGTCGAAAGCGGCCAGCGGCCGCGCATGGGGCTCGAACCCGGCATCACCCCGGCGCTCGTGCTGTGGGACAGCGTGGCCAGGCGCCCGATCCCGATCGGGTACGGCGTGCTCTCGGCCGACGAGCTGCAGGACCGCATCTACCTCCTCACCTCGAAGGAAGCCGGACATGATTACTAGCATCCGCAATGCGGCGCTCACCATAGCTGCCGCCGGCATGGTCGCGTCCCCCGTCGCCGCAAACGTCGGCGACAGCATGGACCGTTTCATGGACGACATGGGCGCGGCGGCCAATGTCACCGGGCCGAGCGCGTTCGAAGGCCAGTCGGCGGGCTATTACAGCCTCGGCAATGTCTGGACGCGCTTCCCGCAAGAGACGACCAACATCGCCAATCTCCAGCTTCCGCGTGCCCGCGCTGGTTGCGGCGGTATCGATATCTTCGCCGGGTCCTTCTCCTTCATCAACGCGAGCGAGATGGTCGCATTGCTCAAGGCCGTCGCCAACAATGCGGTGGGGTTCGCCTTCAGCCTCGCGATCGACACCGTCTGCCCCGAATGCTCGAAGATCATGCAGGAGTTCAGCCAGAAGGCGCAGCTCATGAACAATCTCTCGATCAACTCCTGCGAGATGGCGCAGGGACTGGTCGGCGGCGTGTGGCCCAAGGGCGATCTCGCCGACAAGGCGATCTGCGAAGCAATCGGCAATTCCGAAGGTATTTTCACCGACTATGCCGCAGCCAAACATGGTTGCGGAACGCGCGGCCAGCGCGCCTCGACCAACGAGGGCGCCGGCGCCGACTATGCTGACGTCAATCCCGGTGTGCCGCGCAATTACACCTGGCACGTCCTCAAGCAGAGCGCCTTCTTTAACCCGGATGGCACCTTCGACCGCGATCTTGCCGAGTATGCGATGACGCTCATCGGAACGGTGATCTACGTGCCGCCCCGCGACGACGAGCCGGGCAAGTTCGTGCCTTTCGCAGGCGACGCCTCCTCGACGCTGGTGACCGCACTGCTCGACGGGACACAGGGCCAATCGGTGCGGGTGTTCCAGTGCGACGAGCCCGACCAGTGTCTCAACCCCACCTTCCAGCAGATGAGCCTCTCGAGCGCAAAGGCGATCCGGCCGCGCGTTGCCCGGCTCATCGGCAGCATGGTCGAGGCCATCCGCAGCGACACAGCGATCGGCGACGAGGAGAAGGAGCTGCTCCAGGTGGCATCGGTGCCGCTCTATAAGATCCTCAACGTTCAGGCGGCCTATGGTCGCGGGATGGCAACCGACGACCGCGACACGCTGGCCGAGATCGCCAGCATCGATCTCCTCTATGCCATTCTAGAACGCATCACCGCAGAGGCTGGACGCTCGATGGCGAGTTTCATTGCGGCCGACGAAGCCAAGCTCGCGATCTGGCGCACTCAGGTTGCCGAGGTGCGATCGAGCCTCGCCCAGCGGCAAGCGACCGGACAGGCGCGGGTCTCGGCGATCATGCAGATCATCGAGAAGACGGCGATGATCGAGAATATGCTCGCTGCCTCGATGTCACCGTCGATGGCCGCCGCGCTCGACTGGTCGCGCGGGATGCAGTCCCGCTCCATCGTTCCATAAGGGTCAGGCAGCATGGTCGAGATTTTCACGGTCGGCGGCGGCGAGTATATCGTCAATGTCCTCAACGCCGTTGCCGCCTGGACCGGCGCGGGCGGCTACAAGAGCCTCATTCAGGTCGCGCTGGTGATGGGCATGGTGCTCGCGGTCATCGTGGTCGCGTTCAACCAAGACTGGCGGGCCTGGCTCAACTGGTTCCTCGGTGCGACACTCATCTACATGTGCCTGATGGTGCCGCGCATGGACGTCCATGTGACCGACCGGGTCAATCCCAGCCTTGCACCGGCAACGGTGGCCAATGTCCCGCTCGGGCTCGCCCTGATGGCA
>CAZWEY010000186.1:0-5009 GCA_964632055.1 uncultured Sphingomonadaceae bacterium | reverse complement strand
GCCGGTTGAACAGCGGCGGCTCGGTATCGAACAGGGCGCGCCACTGCTTCTTCAGCTCGGCGCCGGACATAGTCTTCAGCGCGGCCAGGCGCGCCGGGATTGGGTCGATTATGGTCATGCAGCTCTCCTTCGAGTTGGAGGTGCACTACCGCTCTGTTCCGGCGTGAAGTGTAGCGGAAAGTCTCCGTTTTCAGGGGACGGTTGCCGCTGATTGCGCAATTGCAGGCGGACGATGCCCAGACCCAGAATCGCACAGAGCTCAGCACGCCGTTCGGCGGGTTTCATAAGGCTGGGATGGAGCGCGTTCGGACGCTTCATGCCCCTTAATCCAGGCATGTCGTCGTTGGCGCTGGTGATGATGGAATTGTCGGCGTTGATCATGGCCGAAGCATCGCCGAATCAGGCCAACTCCCGCTACGTTCGAAGGGGTTGTCCTGTAGTTCACAGCCTTACCCGCAGAAGGGTTGAACGGTTCAACCCTTTGCGCCGTGGCGGTCTTGCGAGGCATTATTGTTCTATTTATGTTCCAGTCCCGCCCGCTCACGATTCGGAACACAAATGCCTATCGCCAATCTCGATCGAACCCGTTGGAAACTGCAGGATGCATATCATCACGTAGGCCAAGCGATGCACGCCTTCTTTGAAAATGAGATTGGCGAAAAAATCCCACGCAGACGAAAGGACGGCGAGGCAGATGCGCACTTCGATGATTATTATGAGCACCAGGGCGCGGAAGAGGTTCTGCTCGCACTGCGCGATGGCGACCTGATTGCGACTGGAAGGTTTTCATCCGAGCTCAATCCGCAATGGCCTGATCACGAAGATCTGAAGTGGATTTTTCACGCCGGAGAGGCCAAAACCATAGAACCGGGCGAATGGCGTAGTGGCCGCCTGACACGGGAAAACATCGGCAACGGCTTTGTCCTGACCCTTAAAGAGGGCGAGTATGTCGATATCACGGTGCCAGCATTCTTCGTGCAAGCAATTTGGCCAATTCCCAAACCAGTCAGAAGGACCAGCGCCGACCCGCGGAGCTATACGACCCCCTACATTGAACTGATCAATCGGGCGATCGTTGAGAACAGCCTCACTGACATCGAGCAGTCGAAGAAGGAGGTGCTGGTCGACTGGTTCAAGGCGCAGGATATAGAGGGGGAGCCGCTGTCGGACAACATCGCAAAGGCCCTGGCTACGATTGTCAGGCTCCCTTCCTCCCAGCGCGGTGGAGGCAAGCGCAGCTGGTAGGGTTGAACCGTTCAACCCTTGGCAGCCGTGATCGATATCCTGCCATCTTATCGATCATGATTTGTCGGTTTTGTGATCGATAAATGGGGCTACCTCTCTTTCTCGCGCGACCGACCCATTTCTACATGCGCCATTGACGCATGCGCCCCTGACGTATAAGTAGGTGCCTATGACCACTTTGCAGACCGTCGTGGAACTGCCCGAGTTCCTTCGGCGGGCAAAGGCCATAATGACTGATGCCGAGCGGCTGGCTTTGGTGAATTACCTCGCAGCTAATCCAGAGGCAGGGGTCTCGTTGGGTGGTGGTTTGCGCAAGGTCCGCATTCCGCGCGAAGGCGGTGGCAAAAGTGGTGGGTACAGGACCATCTACGTGTTTGGCGGCACGCACATGCCCATATTTCTGGTCACCGTGTTCGCCAAAAACGAGAAGGATAATTTGAGTAAGGCCGAGCAGGCGGCAGCTATCCAGCTGAGCAAGATCCTGGTCGAGACCTATGGAGACAGACAATGACCGCCTATGACAGCATCATGCAGGGCCTGAATGAGGCCGTAGCCTTTGCCCAGGGCAAGGATGTCGGTGCGAAGGTGCATCATGTGGATATTCCGGCTGTGGACGTTGCGGCTATCCGCGCACGGACCGGTTTGTCGCAAGGCGCCTTTGCCCGGAGCATTGGTGTGGCGAAAGGCACGTTGCTCAATTGGGAGCAGGGTCGCCGCCGCCCGACTGGTCCTGCCCAGGTTTTGCTCGCCATGATCGATAAGAAGCCGGCGCTAGTGACAGAGCTCCTGCGTCAGGCCGCATCCTGATTCTTGCCTGCAGGGTTAAACGGTTCAACCCTGTGCACCTCCGAAACTGGTTCTGACCGGCGACCGCTTGGAACGTTTCGGGCGGCGAAAAATGATGACTTTTGTCGTGTCCCCTTCAATTCGAGAGGACACGAACCGGCATGGATACCGCCGAACAAATTACCACCGAACAAGAGCCGCCCATCACCCCAGCTCCCGACTGCCAGAACTGGCTCGTCCTGCATGACATGGGGTTCAGCCTGATCCCGCTGAAGGCGGCCGGCAAAGTCCCCTACATCGCCTGGCAGGCGCATCAGAAAAGGCGTGCTCCGCGCAGCAAGATCGAGGCATGGTACAAGGCCACACCCAACGCGAATATTGGGATCGTCACGGGCGCAATCAGCGAACTTGTCGTCCTCGATCTGGACAGTGCGGATGCCATTGCTGAGGCTGAGCGTCGCGGACTGCCTGACACGCTGACTGTGCGCACTGGCAAAGGCCGGCATGTCTACTTCCGCCATCCCGGTCATACCGTAAACAACCGTGCGGGGTTTCTGCCCGGGATGGATATACGCGGTGATGGAGGCTACATCGTTGCTCCTGGCAGCATTCATCCCAGCGGCGCTGTCTATGCTTGGGAGAACCCACCCGGCCAGTTCGAAATCGCCGACATGCCGGAATGGCTGCTTGAGGCCCTAGAGGGTGCTGGAAAGCTGGCCGAGCCTGCTCCACCTGCGCCCATGCACCGTGCGCCGATAAAGCGGCAAACCGACAGCGGGAACAACAACTGGGCGACCGCAGCCCTCACGTCCGAACTGCGTGAGTTGGCGTCATCGCCAGAGGGACAGCGCAATCACCGTCTCAACATCGCGGCATTGAAGCTGGGGCAGATCGTCGCCGGTGGCCGGCTGGATGCCCAAATGGTGGCCGAGCAGCTCGGGGCTGTTGCCCGCACCATCGGTCTCGACCCAGCGGAAATCGAACCGACCATTGCCTCGGGGATGAAGAAGGGACTGACCCAGCCGCGCCGGTCCAGCCGGGATGTAGCCAACTTTAACGATCTGGAGAACTATACGGGCGGGGACAAGCCGTCGGAAGACGTGATCGCCTCGTGCTTCACCGCGATCAACCGCGACACGCTGAAGTTCTGTCATTCCGCCGGCAAATGGTATCAATGGACCGGGGTGTATTGGCAGCGCAACGAGGTGAAGCTGGCGCACCATTACGCCCGGCTGATCGCCCGAAAGCTGAGCGATGGGGATCCCAAGGTCAGCAAGGCCAGTGTCGCTAACGGCGCTGAAAGCTTCGCCAGGGCACACCCGGCGCATGCCGTCACCGCAGAGTTCTGGGACAAGGACACCTTCCTGCTGGGTACGCCCAATGGCACGGTTGATTTACGGACCGGAACCCTGCGCCCTCCCGCACAGGCTGACGGCATCACCAAGCTGACCGGGTGTTCGCCAGCACCGGGTGAGCCGGTCTTGTGGCTACGCTTCCTGCACGAAGCAACCGGCGGCGATGAAAGCATGATCCGCTACCTCCAGCAGGCCTGCGGCTACATGCTGACCGGTGACACGCGTGAACACGCCCTGTTCTTTGTCTATGGCCCTGGCGGCAACGGCAAGAGCGTGTTCCTGAACACGGCATCTGCCATTTTGGGCGATTACGCCACCACCGCAGGCATGGATACGTTCACGGCTTCCAAAAGCGACCGCCATCCCACCGATCTTGCCATGCTCAAAGGTGCCCGCCTCGTCTCCGCCTCCGAAACCGAGGAAGGGCGGGCCTGGGCTGAAGCGCGGATCAAACAACTGACAGGTGGTGACCGGATCAGTGCCCGGTTCATGCGTCAGGACTTCTTCGAGTTCACCCCGCAGTTCAAGCTGCTGATCGTCGGCAATCACGCACCGGTGCTGGCCAATGTCGACGATGCCGCGCGGCGCCGGTTCAACATCATCCCGTTCACATTTAAGCCCGAGCATCCTGATCGGCAGCTTGAGCAGAAGCTGAAAGCAGAATGGCCGCAGATCCTGCAGTGGATGATCGACGGCTGTCTCGACTGGCGGGCAAACGGGCTCTCCCGGCCAGAAATCGTGCGGGCGGCAACGGAGGACTATTTCAACGAGCAGGACTTCCTGGGCCAGTGGCTGTCGGAGCGGTGCCGGGTAGAACTGGGCAGCGGGGCGTTGTTCGAAACCGCATCCAAGCTGTACAATGACTGGCAGGCCTATGCGACCAGCCATGGTGAAACGGCGGGCACATCGAAGCAGTTCGGATCGAAACTGGCCAAGCGGGGGCTGCGGGCCAAGCCGATGCGGGCCGAGGGCCAAGTCCAGAAGGTCTATCAGGGGATTGAGCTCAAGCCCCGTGCCGGCGGCCCGATCTTCTAAGGTGTAACTCGTGTAACCGATGTAACCGGTAATACCGTTAATCGCTCTACGCGCGCGCGAATGGCTCTATTACGGAATTTCGCGTTACATCGGTTACAACGGTTACAGCGCCGTATCTCCACCGTCTGGCCGGCAGGATTTTCACGCCCCCAGGGGGGGGAGGGTAAAACTATAAAGGTTTCGACTGGGACACCGCCTTCGATCCAAAGTTCACGCAACCGCGAATTAGCGACCGGGGGTCAAAAAGCCAAAATATCCTAAATACAGTAACTTGAATCGGATAGCGTGTCTGATTTTGTGCATAAATTGCAATGCGTGTGTTGAGCCTCAGCTAGCGCAGCGGCAGCTCTGTCACGCCTGATGTCGACTGCTACGTCCTGAGCGACCACCAGGTGATGCGGGATTACTGCCAGTCCATTGGGCATCCCGTGCCTTATCCCGATGGAAATCCTGACAGCGTCTGGCTCTATGGGGTCACGTTCAACATCGACACCCAGCTGATCGAGGTGGTGAAGGCCTATGAGCGAATTTCTGCTGCCGCCTGAAGATATGGCGGATATTGATCGTCGGTTCTGGGATACGGTCGAT
>CAZWEY010000185.1:0-5067 GCA_964632055.1 uncultured Sphingomonadaceae bacterium | reverse complement strand
CGCGCTGGCCTTGCAAGAACGAGGGCTGGGCGGGCGGGGCGATGATCTGGCGCAGCGCATGGCGCACTGGGAGGCTGATCGTTCGCCGCGCGCCAGCTCTGCGCGCAAGCTGGCCGCGGGATGGGCGAAACGGGCAGGGCAAATGGTTGCAGATCAAGGGGGCGATACGCCGCCAGCAGGCATCATCCTTGCCGCAGGACTGCCCGGCAACATTGCCCGCAAGCGCGATGCATCCGGCGAAAGCTGGCTCTCGAGCGGGGGCAGGGGCTATGCGCTCGACCCCGCTTCGCCGCTTGCCCGTTCGGAATGGCTGGTGATCGGCGATGCACAGGGGCAGGCGAAATCGGCGCGCATCACTGCTGGCCTTCCGCTCGATCCGCAGGATGTGGAGCGATGGCTGGCCGACCGCATCGAACGCCGCCATACCGCGCGCTGGAACGAGGGCGAAGGCCGGGCCGAGGCGCGGCTGGAACGGCGGCTGGGGGCAATCATTCTGGCAAGCGGGCCAGACCCCGAACCCGACCGGGCGGCGCTGGAGGCTTTGCTGCTCGAACAGGCGCTCAAACAGCTGGACAGCATTCTGCCCGGTGCGCTCATCGCGCGCGCGCGCCATGCCGGGATTGCCGGGCTTGCACCGGACAGGCTGCGCTCGGAGGCGGTAGATTGGCTTGCTCCCTTGCTCGCCGGGCGACGCGATCTTGAAATTCCCCGTGCTGCATTGACAGACGCCCTGCTCGCCCGGCTGGACTGGAACAGTCGCCAGCAGCTCGACAGACTGGCCCCGCGCGAATTTGCAAGCCCGGCCGGAACGCACCACCCGATCGATTATGACCATGACGGCGGCCCGGCGGTGGAAGTGCGGGTGCAGGCTCTGTTCGGGCTCGATCGTCATCCGATGATCGGCTCCACCCCGCTGCTCTTGCAGCTGACCAGCCCGGCTGGCCGGCCGATCCAGTCCACCGCCGACTTGCCCGGTTTCTGGCGCGGCAGCTGGCGCGATGTGGCGAAGGAGATGAAGGGCCGCTATCCAAAGCATCGCTGGCCGGACGAGCCATGGAATGAAAAGCCGAGCCTGAAGACCAGGAACGCCTTTTCAAAGGGAGGCAGCTGAATTAGGGAACGGGCCATCCAACCGGCCATCCGCCCCGCGACCGAGAGAATGAGCAAGCCATGACCGCACGCATCTATCAGCGCCCGAAAAACGCCATGCAATCGGGCAAGGCGCTGGCCGATCAATGGCTGCTGGATTTCGCGCCTGCCGAAGCCAGAAAGCCGGATCCCCTGATGGGCTGGGCGGGCAGCGGCGACACGCAAGCCCAGGTGAGCCTCAAATTCGCTACCTGCGAAGAAGCCCAGGCCTATGCGAAACGCTATGGTATCGAAGCGGTTGTCCATGCGCCCCCGCCGCGCAGGCTGAAAATCCAGGCCTACTCCGATAATTTTCGCTGATTGAGGATATTTTCCGGTCCTTGGCCTGGATGAATCACCAAGCTTGAATATCCTTGCTTCACCCGCCATATGCGGCGCGGGAGTCGGTCGGGCGTTTGCGCTCGCCAACCTGGTCAGGTCCGGAAGGAAGCAGCCACAACGGGTTGCGGCGGGTCGGCCGGCTCCTTTTGTTTTTGTCATGCGCCCCGTTCGACAATCGCCTCTGGACGCCTTAGTTAATATGCATGGGCGATTCTCCAGACATATTCGGCAATGATGCTTCCGAAGGGGAAGATCCTCAGCCCAGCGCTGCTGAACTGGAAGCGGCGGGCCAGTCCTCGATGTTCGGGGCGCCAGTCGATCCTGTGCCTAGCCCAACCCCTGAAGCCCAAGCCTCTGAAGCCCGTGTTGCCGAAGCGCCCGCTGCAACGCCTGTTGTAACCCCGGTGACCTCGGCCCAGCCCTATCGCGTGCTGGCCCGCAAATATCGCCCGCAAACCTTTGCCGAGCTGATCGGGCAGGAGGCGATGGTCCGCACGCTGGCCAATGCGATCGAGCGGGGGCGGCTGGCCCATGCCTTCTTGATGACCGGAGTGCGCGGGGTGGGCAAGACCTCCACCGCGCGACTGATCGCCAAGGCGCTGAACTGTGTGGGTGCGGATGGGCAGGGTGGGCCAACCATCAGCCCCTGCGGCCAGTGCGAGTCGTGCCGCGCCATTGCCGAAGGCCGTCATATCGACGTGATCGAGATGGACGCGGCCTCGCATACCAGTGTGGACGATGTGCGCGAGATCATCGAAGCGGTGCGCTATGCCTCGGTCAGCGCGCGCTACAAGATCTATATCATCGACGAAGTTCACATGCTTTCACGCAATGCTTTCAATGCTTTGCTGAAGACACTTGAGGAACCGCCTGCCCATGTGAAATTCCTCTTCGCCACCACCGAGGCCGACAAGCTGCCGGTTACCGTGCTGTCGCGCTGCCAGCGTTTCGATCTGCGCCGCATTCCCACCGCCCTGTTGCAGGAGCATTTTGCCGGCATTTGTGCGAAGGAAGGCGTGGAAGCCGAAGACGAGGCCCTGGCAATGGTGGCGGCGGCCGCGGAAGGCTCTGTGCGTGACGGCTTGTCGATTCTCGATCAGGCGATTGCTCATGCCGATCTCGATGCTGGCGGCAAGGTGATGGCCGAACGGGTTGCCGACATGCTGGGCCTTGCCGACAAGAGCGCGCGCCGCGCCTTGTTTGCGGCGATCATGGCAGGCGATGCGCAGGCCCTGCTTGACGGGGTGGCGCGGCAATATGCGCTGGGGGTGGAGCCTCTGGCGATCATGCGCTCCTTGATGGAAATTACCCATCGGATCACAGTGGCCCAGATTTCCGGCGATCAGGGCGATAATGCGAGCGCCGAAGAACGCGAGGCGATTGCCGGATGGGCGGGCGTACTGGCGGCGGGCCAGCTGCACCGGCTGTGGCAATTGCTGCTCAAGGGGCATGACGAGGTGCGCAATGCACCCGATCCGATGGTGGCGGCGCAGATGGCCTTGCTGCGGGTCATGCATGCCGCCGACATGCCTGACCCCGGCACGCTGGCACGCAAGCTGGATGCGATGGTGGAAAGCGGCGTTGCATTGGCCGCGACCGCATCCTCTGAAGCGGGCGGACCCGCTATATCAGCAGCATCAGTGGCCGCGCCGCGCTGGGCGCTGCTGGTCGATCAGGTCGACCAGGCAGGGTTGCTGCGCATTGCGCAGATCATGCGAGACTGGCTGCGGGTGATCTCGCTCGAACAGGGGCGGCTTGTCTATGCGCTGGCGCCGGGCCTTTCCGCCGATCCCGCAAGCGAGATCAGGGATGCGCTGTTCCAGGCAACCGGTCAGCGCTGGGAAGTCTTGCGGGGCGAAGGCGAAGGCGCTCCCAGTCTGCGCGAACAGGCTGAAGCGCAAAAGGTCGAGGCTGCCGCAGCGCTCAGACAGGCACCCTTGGTGGAAGCGGTCTTTGCCGCTTTTCCCGATGCCGAGTTGATCGAAGAAGAGCAGGCCCCGCGCCACACGCGCCAATGGGGTCGCTAAGTTCAAGGGATTATTGCAATGAAATCGATGGAAGAGATGATCAAGGCGGCGCAGGAAGCGGCGCAGACCATCCAGAAACAGATGAATGAAGCGCAGGACAAGCTCGAGGCGATCGAGGTGGAGGGCGTTTCGGGCGGAGGGCTGGTACGTATCCGCTGCACCGCCAAGGGCCGGGTCATCGCGGTCGGTATCGATGACAGCCTGATGCAGCTTTCCGAAAAGCCTATCCTTGAGGACCTCGTGGTCGCGGCCTTCAATGATGCGCGCGCCAAGGCCGATCAGGCCAGCAGTGAGGAAATGGGGCGCATGCAGCAGGGGCTTGGCTTGCCGCCGGGCTTCAACCTGCCCGGTTTCGGCTGAAACTTATTACGGCCGGACTAATACAGGGTCTGGGTTAAGCACTCTGGTGACTCTTGTCCCGCTATTGCACTATTTTCAGTATATCGGGGCAAAGTCGCTTCCCGATATCGCTTGTAATCAGCCCATTGTGCTCTGGTGTTGTAGCCATGTCCACAAACAATCGGTTTCCGTCCATTGCAGGGTGGCACGCCTCTACCCATAATCAGCAATGACCCAAACGAAGCAGCGTTGCGGCTGCACCATGCGATAGAGAATTATGACCACTTTCCCCCTGCTGCCTTTGCGAGACATTGTCGTTTTCCCCGGCATGGTTGTGCCCCTCTTTGTGGGGCGCGAAAAATCCGTTGCAGCTCTCGAAGAGGTGATGGCCGGGGATAAGGACATTTTCCTGCTCGCTCAGCTTGATCCCGGATGCGACGATCCGGAACGCGACGATCTTTACGATGTCGGGGTGATTGCCCAGGTTCTGCAATTGCTGAAATTGCCCGATGGAACCGTAAGGGTTCTGGTCGAAGGCCATCATCGCGCCAACATTCAGTCCATGCGCGAGGAAAAGGGCTTCGTCTCTGCCGAAGTCGAGGTGCTCGATGCCGAAACGGCGTCCGGCTCCGAAGTTTCGGCCATGATGCGCAGCGTGCTTGAACAGTTTGGCGAATATGCCAAGCTCAACAAGAAGCTGCCTGAAGAACTGGCCGGACAGCTGGCCGAGATCGATGATGCATCGAAACTGGCCGACGCCATTGCCGGCAATCTCAATGCCAAGGTTTCCGACAAGCAGGCTCTGCTTACCGAGCCCGATCCGCTCAAGCGTCTGGAGATGGTGTTCTCCTTCATGGAGGGCGAATTGTCGGTGCTCCAGGTGGAGCGCAAGATCCGTGGTCGCGTAAAGCGCCAGATGGAGAAGACCCAGCGCGAATATTATCTGAACGAGCAACTGAAGGCGATCCAGTCGGAACTGGGCGGCGGCGATGGTGAAGAGGCTGACGAACTTGCCGAGCTGGCCGAGAAAATTGCCAAGCTCAAATTATCCAAAGAAGCCCGCACCAAGGCGCAGGGCGAGCTGAAAAAGCTCAAATCCATGCAGCCGATGAGCGCGGAAGCGACCGTTATCCGCAATTATCTCGATGTGCTGCTGGGTCTGCCCTGGGGCAGGAAATCGAAGCTCAAGAAAGACATCGCCAAGGCCGAGCAGATCCCCAATCAGGATCAC
>CAZWEY010000184.1:0-5089 GCA_964632055.1 uncultured Sphingomonadaceae bacterium | reverse complement strand
ATCTGGGTCAGACGTTCGTCCGCGCCAATCCGGCCATGGTGGCCGCAGCGCGGACAGACGAACAGATTCGCCTCATATTCGCGGGCGAACAGCATATCCGCGCAATTGGGGCATTTGACCCACAGGTTCTCGCTCGTCTCCCGTTTTGACTTGAAGGGGAGGCGGGAACGAATTCGGGTAAGCCAGTTCATGCGCCTGCCTTACGCGATTCATGCACCGCTTGCGAGAGGGCGCGGGTCAATTCGCGCACCGGCCCGGCGGCGTCCGTGCCGTGTCTGGCCACAAGATCGATCAGGGCGGAGCCGACGACGACGCCATCGGCAACCTTGGCAATGGGGCCGGCCTGTTCTGGGGTGCGCACGCCAAAGCCGACCGCAACGGGAATGTCTGATGCCGCTTTTAGCTTCGCCACCGCCGCTTCGATGCTGGCAAGTCCGGCCTGCTGCATGCCAGTGATGCCCGCGACCGAGACATAATAAAGGAAGCCCGACGATCCTTCGAGCACGGCGGGCAACCGCGCGGCATCGGTCGTGGGGGTGGCAAGGCGGATCAGCGAAATGCCTGCGGCGCGCAGGAAGGGGCCGAGTTCGGCGTCCTCTTCCGGCGGGATATCGACGCAGATCACGCCGTCGATCCCGGCCTTTGCGCATTCATCGGCAAACCATTGCGCCCCGCGCGTGACCATGGGGTTGGCATAGCCCATCAGCACCAGTGGCACATCCGGGTGGCGCGCGCGGAAGGCGGTGGCAATGCGGAAAATGTCCGCCGTGCTTGTGCCTGCAGCCAGCGCGCGCAGGTTCGCGGCCTGGATCGCCGGGCCATCGGCCATCGGATCAGTGAAGGGCATGCCCAGTTCGATCACATCCGCGCCGCCTTCGACCAGCGCATCGAGGATGGCAGGCGTGGCGTCCGGTGTCGGATCGCCGCCGGTGACGAAAGTGACGAGCGCGGGGCGACCCTTGCTGAAAGCGGCAGAGAGGCGGGTCACAGCTTCACCCCCAGATGCTCCGCGACTGAGAAAATATCCTTGTCGCCGCGCCCGCACAGATTGGCGATGATGATCTGGTCCTTGTCCATTGTCGGTGCGACCTTGGTCACGGCAGCGATGGCGTGGGAGGGTTCCAGTGCGGGGATGATGCCTTCGGTGCGGCACAGCAGCTGGAAGCCTTCGAGCGCTTCCCTGTCAGTCGCCGAGGTATATTCGACCCGGCAGGATTCCTTGAGCCAGGCATGTTCCGGCCCGATGCCCGGATAATCCAGCCCTGCGCTGATCGAATGCCCTTCGAGAATCTGGCCGTCATCGCCCTGCAACAGATAGGTCTTGTTGCCATGCAGGATACCCGGACGTCCGCCGGCGAGTGAGGCGGCATGTTCCTTGTCGAGCCCGTGGCCCGCCGCCTCAACGCCCAGCATCTTCACCGAGGAATCATCAAGGAAGGGGTGGAACAGGCCGATGGCGTTGCTGCCGCCACCAATCGCCGCGACCAGCAGGTCGGGCAGGCGGCCCGTGCGGGACAGCATCTGTTCGCGCGCTTCGCGCCCGATCACGGACTGAAAATCCCGGACCAGTTCGGGATAGGGGTGCGGCCCTGCGGCGGTGCCGATGATATAGAAGGTGTCATGCACGTTGGCGACCCAGTCGCGCAGTGCTTCGTTCATGGCGTCCTTCAACGTCGCTGCCCCGGCGGTGACCGGCACCACTTCGGCGCCCAGCAGCTTCATGCGGAACACATTGGGCCCCTGCCGCGCCACGTCGGTCGCGCCCATATAGACCGTGCAAGGCAGGTCGAAGCGGGCGCAGACCGTGGCCGTGGCGACGCCGTGCTGGCCCGCGCCGGTTTCAGCGATAATTCGCGTCTTGCCCATCCGCATGGCCAGCAGGATCTGGCCTATGCAATTATTGATCTTGTGGGCGCCGGTGTGATTAAGCTCGTCGCGCTTGAACCAGACCTGCGCCCCGCCAAGCTCCTCCGTCAGCCGCGGCGCGAAATAGAGCGGGCTGGGCCGCCCCACATAATGTTCCAGCAGATCGTCAAATTCGGCCTCGAAAGCCGGATCGGCCTTGGCCGCGCGATATTCCCGCTCAAGCTCCAGGATCAGCGGCATCAGCGTTTCGGCGACATAGCGCCCGCCGTACGCGCCGAAATGGCCACGTTCGTCAGGTTGGTTGCGGAAGGAGTTCGGGTTCGTGCTCATGTCCGTGCCGCTTGGCAGAAGGCCGCAATCCTGTCCACATCCTTGACGCCCGGCGCGCTCTCGACGCCCGAGGATGTATCCACCAGCGGCGCGCCGCTGATCCGGATCGCTTCGGCCACATTGCCGGGATTGAGCCCGCCCGCCAGCCCCCAGGCCAGACTGTGCTTCACCCCGGCGACCAGCGACCAGTCAAACGCCAGACCCATTCCACCGGGCAACCCCCCTTTCGGCGTTTTTGCGTCGAACAGAATCAGGTCTGCTGCGCTGCGATAGGCCTGCGCGCGTTCGACATCGGCCGCGCAGGACACGGGCAGGGCTTTCCATACCGGCAGGCCGAAGCGCAATTTTATCTGCGCCGCGCGTTCCGGACTTTCCGCGCCATGCAATTGCAGCGCATCGAGCCGGGCGGCCTTGATCGCTTCGCCAATTTCCAGATCATCCGCGTTCACGAACAGCCCGACCGTGCCGATCCGTGTTCCGGCGCGTGTGGCAAGGTCCGCCGCTTCGCCGGGCGTCACATGGCGCGGGGAAGGCGGGAAGAATACAAACCCCGCATAATCGGCGCGCACGGCGATGCAGACGTCCAGCGCCTCTGCCGTGCGGATGCCGCAAATCTTGATTTTTGGGCTGGTCATGGTTGATGGCATTAGGCCAAAGCGCCGTCGGGGTGAAGCCTTACAAGGTGCCTTCGATTGCCCGGGCGGCGGCCAGCGGATCATCCGCCCGGCTGATCGGGCGGCCGATCACCAGCACGCTGGCACCATCGTCGCGCGCCTTGCGCGGGGTGACCACACGCTTCTGATCGGCTGTGGCCTTGCCGCCGGGGCGCAGGCCAGGCACCACAAAGAACCCGTGTTTCCACTGCTTGTGCACCGCACCAACCTCCTGGCCGGAACAGACAATGCCATCCAGACCTGCGGTTTGTGCCAGTTCGGCCAGCCGCATGACCTGATCGTGCGGCGTCCCTGCGATGCCGGTGCGGGCCAGATCTTTTTCATCGAGGCTGGTCAGCATGGTGACCGCCACAACCCGGGTGTGTTCGCCAGCTGCAGCCTTGGCGTCTTCCATCATCGCCCGACCGCCACTGGCATGCACCGTGACGATGGCCGGTTCCAGCACATGAATGGCCTGCATCGCGGATGCGACGGTGTTGGGTATGTCATGCAGTTTGAGATCGAGGAATATCGGCAGGCCGATCTGCGCCATCTCGTGTACGCCATGATGGCCATGAGCGCAGAAGAATTCGAGGCCGAGCTTGAGCCCGCCGATGTGCGATTTGACCTGACTGGCCAGTGCCTTGGCCGCGTCAATCCGGGGGACGTCCACGGCGAGGAAGATCGGATTGCTCATTGGGCCTCTTGTTCGGGGAGGGCAGGCGCCGGGGTATCGATGTGTTCGGCTGGGGCACTGGACAGCGCTGCACTGCGGGCAGCGCCTTCCAGTGCTGCGATGCGCCGGTTGAAGCGCCAGACCGCGCCGCGATGATAGAGCCAGACCGGCACCAGTCCCAGCAGGAAGGAGAAAATGACCAGTGCGGGCACCTTGGTTTCGAGCACGAGATCTTCCCAGATCTTCACTTCGATCGGGCGCCAGTTGTTGATGGTGAACAGCAGCAGCAGCACCAGGATCAACACCCAGATGATCGTTCTGACAATTTGCATGGACTGCCAGCCTCCTTCCCTCGGTTGCAGCATTTGCGGCAATGCTAGGCGGGTTGCCCGGTGATGGGAAGGGCTGACTTCCGCTTTCGGCCTTCGCGCCGCCTAACCGAATACCCGTTCGAAAATGCGATCGACCTGGGCGAAATGATATTCGAGGTCGAATTTTTCTTCCAGTTCGGCAGGGCTGAGCGCCGCGGATACTTCCGGGTCAGCCTTGAGCAGATCAAGCAGGGAAAGCTGCCCGTCCGATTCCCAGACCTTCATCGCGTTGCGCTGGACCAGGCGGTAGGCGTCTTCGCGGCTGACCCCGGCCTGAGTCAGCGCCAGCAGCACGCGCTGTGAGTGGACCAGCCCGCCCATGCGGTCGAGATTCTTCTGCATCCTTTCAGGGTAGATCAGCAGCTTGTCGATCACCCCAGTCAGCCGCGCCAGCGAGAAATCGAGTGCGATGGTGGCGTCGGGGCCGATGTAGCGTTCCACCGACGAGTGGGAGATGTCCCGTTCATGCCACAATGCCACATTTTCCAGCGCCGGAACGGCATAGCCGCGAATGACGCGCGCCTGCCCGGTCAGGTTTTCGGTCAGCACCGGATTGCGCTTGTGCGGCATGGCGCTGGAACCTTTCTGGCCGGGGGAGAAATATTCCTCGGCCTCCAGCACTTCGGTGCGCTGCAGATGGCGAATCTCGAAGGCCAGCCGTTCGATCGAGCTGGCGATGACGGCCAGCACCGAAAAGAACATCGCGTGCCGGTCACGTGGGATCACCTGGGTGGACACAGGCTCGGGGGTGAGACCCAGCCTGGCGGCGACGTGTTCTTCCACCGCAGGATCGATATTGGCGAAAGTGCCGACCGCGCCAGATACGGCGCAGGTGGCGATTTCCGCGCGCGCTGCGATCATCCGCTGCTTGCAGCGGTCGAATTCGGCGTAAGCCTGCGCCAGCTTGAGGCCGAAAGTGGTCGGCTCGGCATGAATGCCATGGCTGCGCCCGATAGTGGGCGTATATTTATGTTCCTGCGCCCGGCGTTTGATGGCGGCCAGCAGTTCGTCGAGGTCCGCCAGAAGAATATCGCTGGCCCGCGCCAGTTGCACTGCCAGCGTGGTGTCCAGCACATCCGAACTGGTCATGCCCTGATGCATGAAGCGCGCTTCATCGCCCACCTGTTCCGCCACCCAGGTGAGGAAGGCGATCACATCATGCTTGGTGACGGCTTCGATGGCGTCAATCGCGG
>CAZWEY010000183.1:0-5091 GCA_964632055.1 uncultured Sphingomonadaceae bacterium | reverse complement strand
GTTTCGGCGCGTTCCGCGGGGAACTTGTGCGCCATGCCCCAGCGCGGCGCCTTGGCGACAAATCCCAGCCGCTGCTGCCAGTCGAGCCGGTCGACCTTGTAGACGACGCCATCGATATCATAAGGCAGATCAGACCGGCGCTGCTGGATCGAGGCGTAATGGGCCAGCATATCGGCCACGCTCTCGCAGCGGACCAGAAGCGGCGAGACGGGAACGCCCCAGGCGGCAATGCGCTGCATCACCTCATATTGCGTTTCGCCCGGAACCTCGCTTGCCGCGCCCCAGCCATGGGCAAGAAACCGCAGGGGCCGCTGCGCCGTGATACGCGCATCTTTCTGGCGCAAAGAACCAGCAGCCGCATTGCGCGGATTGGCGAAGAGCTTGCCGCCCGCCTCATCCTGCGCCGCATTGAGCGCGAGGAAATCACCCTTGGCCATATAGACCTCGCCCCTGATCTCGAAGATCGCAGGGACCTCGCCCGAGAGCTTTTGCGGAATATCGGCAATGGCTGCGACATTCGCGGTCACATCCTCGCCCACCTCGCCATCGCCGCGCGTGGCGGCGCGCACCAGCACGCCCTGCTCATAGCGCAGCGAACAGGAAAGACCGTCGATCTTGTCCTCGGCAGTGAAAGCCACAGGAGCATCTTGGGCCAAGGCAAGAAAGCGCCGCACGCGGGCGACGAACTCAGCCACTTCCTCGTCGGAAAAGGCATTGTCGAGGCTCATCATGCGCTGTTCATGGCGCACCTTTGAGAGCGGCGAGGAAGCCACCTCATGGCCAACCTTGCGGCTCGGGCTGTCCGGCCTCACCAGATGCGGGAAGGCCGCTTCCAGTTCCGCATTGCGGCGCACCAGCGCATCATATTCCGCGTCGGAAATCTGCGGGCTATCCTCGGCGTGGTAGAGCCGGTCATGCTTTGCGATGGCGCGCGCCAGCCGCATCAGCTCGTTGGCGGCATCGGCTTCGGCAAGGAAATCCATCAGCCTGCCTCCAGCAGACGGTCTGCCTGCGCGCGGGCTTCGGGCGTTACTTCTGCGCCAGACAGCATCCGCGCGATTTCCTCCTTGCGGCCTTCCGCGTCGAGCAAGGTGACAGAGGTGCGGGTGACCGTGCCTTCGGAAGATTTGGCGATCATGTAATGGCGGTTGCCGCGCGCGGCGACTTGCGGGGAGTGGGTGACGGCGAGCAACTGGCCGCCATGTGCCAGCCTGGCCAGCCTTTCGCCAATGGCAGAGGCAACCGCACCGCCCACGCCACGGTCAATCTCGTCGAAGATGACCGTCGCCGCCCCGCCCTGTTCGGCCAGCGCAACCTTGAGGGCAAGGATGAAGCGCGACAGCTCGCCGCCTGAGGCGATCTTGGCAAGCGGGGCGAAATCGGCGCCGGGGTTGGTCGCGATGAGAAATTCCACTGCATCCATGCCGGCAGCGCCCCAACGTTCCTCAGGCAGTTGGCTGACGGCGGTGCGGAAGCGCGCCGCATCAAGCTTCAAGGGCGCCAATTCGGCTGCAACCGCCGCATCGAGCCGCGCGGCAGCCTCTGCCCGCGCTTTCGATAAATCCTCTGCCTGCGCCCGATAGGCGGTCGCCGCCTCAGCCTCGGCCCGTTCCAGCGCCCCAAGCTCTGCATCGCCTGCCTCGATCGCATCCAGAGCGCTGCGCATCTCAGTTATTTTCGCCGGCAGATCGTCAGGCTGGCAGCCATGCTTTCGGCCCAGCGCGCGCAGATCGAACAGGCGCGTTTCGATCCGGTCCAGATCCAAGGGATCATGCAGCAAGGCCTCGGCGGCGGCGGCAAGCTTGTCTTCGGCCTCGCCCGCCTCGATCACAGCGCGATCGAGCGCGGCCAGCGCCTCTGCCAGCAAGGCATGCTCGCCAGCTATCCGGTCGAGCCTGCGCGCTGCGCTGCGCAAGCTGGCCAGTGCGGAATCCGAGCCATCCCAGAACTGGCGCAATTCCTCCAGATCGCCGGCGATCTTCTCGCCTTTCTGCATGTCGGCCCGCGCCAGCGCGAGCGCCTGCTCCTCACCTTCTTCAGGCGCAATCACGGTCAGTTCGGCGAGATGAGCGAGCAGCAGGTCCTGATCGGTTTTTGCTTGTTCGACCGCAGCACGAGCGGCGGCAAGGCGTTCACGCGCGCTGCGCCATTCCTCCCATGCCGATGCCATGTCCGCCCGGTCAGCCCCGGCATAACGATCGAGCAAATCGCGATGGCCGCGCGGATTGACCAGGCCGCGATCGTCATGCTGGCCATGCAGCTCGACCAGCGCGGGCGCAATTTCGCGCAGCAAGGCCGCACCTGCGGGCTGATCGTTGATGAAGGCCTTGCTTGCCCCGTCACTTTTCAGACGGCGGCGAATGATCAGCGGCTCGCCCGGTTCCAGCTCGATATCGGCTTCTGCCAGCGCATCGCGCAAGGGCTGGGGCAGCTTGGCAAATTCGAAAGTGGCGGTGACGCTCGCCTGATCTTCGCCCGCGCGCAGCAGATTGCTCTCGGCCCGGTTGCCCAGAACCAGCCCCAAGGCATCAAGCAGGATCGACTTGCCTGCCCCCGTCTCGCCGGTCAGCACACCCAGCCCCTCGCCGAAGGACAGCTCCAGCGATTCGATCAGCACGATGTTCTTGATGGCGAGCGAACTAAGCACGGCTCAGGGTCTAGCCCAAGCCTTGCCCAGCGTCACGATGCGAGGCGCGATTTGTCCACGCCACCAGCGGCCCGATCAGCTGGCGCTGACGCCCGATGCATGGCGTTCGAGCAGCTTGTAGGCCCGCTCATACCATGCGCTTCCGGGATAATTCGCGCCCAGCACGGCGGTATATTTGACCGCTTCTTCCTTGATGCCGAGCTGCAGCGCGGTTTCGGTCAGGCGATAGAGCGCTTCGGCGGCATGGCTGGTATTGTCGTATTTTTCGACCACGGTCTGAAAGCGCATCCGCGCTGCCAGCCATTTGCCGCTGCGTTCATAGAAGCGGCCGATCTCCATTTCCTTGCCCGCCAGATGATCGCGCACAAGGTCGATCTTGAGGCGCGCATCGGCGGCATAGACCGTCTCGGGGAAGCGCCGGTCGATATCGGTCAGTGCGGCCAGCGCCTGCTCGGAAATCTTCTGGTCGCGGGTCACGTCGCTGATCTGTTCGTAATAGCTGAGCGCGATCAGATAATAGGCGTAGGGCGCATCCTTGTTGCCGGGGTGTATCGAGAGGAAACGCTGCGCGGTCTGGATCGACTGGTTGTAGTCGCGAATGACATAGTTGCAGAACGCACTCATCAGCTGCGCGCGGCGCGCCCAGGGCGAATAGGGATGCTGGCGCTCCACCTCGTCGAACAGAGCGGCGGCCTGCCTCACATTGCCGCGATCGAGCCGGTCCTTGGCGGCGGCATAAAGCGTCTCCACATCGCGCGCGACATAGGAGGTATCCTTGTTCTTCTTGCCTCCGCCGCAGCCGGCCGTGAGCGCCAGAGCGGCGACGGCACCAGCCATGAGAAAGGGCCTGAGCGGCGAGCGGGCGATGCGGATCATGGATAGCATGGGCCAAGCCTATAAACGGCGCATGGGCGCGCGCCAAGTCACCTTGTCTCAGGCCGGTGGGGAAAAAGGCCCCGGTTCAGTCCTCACCCATGCGCAGAGCGGCGATGAAGGCTTCCTGCGGGATCTGCACGCTGCCATATTCGCGCATCCGGGCCTTGCCCTTCTTCTGCTTTTCGAGAAGCTTCTTCTTGCGGGTGATGTCGCCGCCATAACATTTGGCGGTGACGTCCTTCCTCAGCGCAGCGATGGTTTCGCGCGCGATGACCTTGCCGCCGATCGCCGCCTGAATCGGTATCTTGAAAAGATGCCGCGGGATCAGATCCTTCAGCCGCTCGCACATGTGGCGGCCGCGTTCCTCGGCCACCGAGCGGTGCACGATCATCGACAGCGCATCGACTGGTTCGCCATTCACCAGAATGCTCATTTTCACCAGATCGCCCTCGCGCAGGCCGATCTGTTCATAATCGAAGCTGGCATAGCCGCGGCTGATCGATTTAAGCCGGTCATAGAAATCAAACACCACCTCGTTCAGCGGCAATTCGTAGCTGACCTGGGCACGCCCGCCGACATAGGTCAGCCCGGTCTGGATGCCGCGCCGGTCCTGGCAAAGCTTGAGGATGCTTCCCAGATATTCGTCGGGCGTGTAGATTACGGCCTTGATCCACGGCTCCTCGATCTCTTCGATCCGGCTGGGGTCGGGATAATCGGCCGGATTGTGCAGCATGATCTCGCGCGCATCATCAGTGCGCGAGGCGCGCAGCTGGATGCGATAGACCACCGAGGGGGCGGTGGTGATGAGATCGAGATCATATTCGCGGGTCAGCCGTTCCTGGATGATTTCGAGATGCAGCAGCCCCAGAAACCCTGCGCGGAAGCCGAAACCGAGTGCTGCGCTCGATTCCATTTCATAGCTGAAGCTCGCATCGTTGAGCCGCAGCTTGGCGATCGATTCGCGCAATTTCTCGAAATCGGCCGCATCGACCGGAAACAGCCCGCAGAACACCACCGGCTGCACTTCCTTGAAGCCCGGCAGTGCCTCTTGCGCCCCACCCTTCACCGTGGTGATGGTGTCGCCGACACGCGCCTGCGCCACTTCCTTGATCTGGGCGGTGATGAAGCCGATTTCGCCGGGGCCGATTTCGGCCAGATCGGTGCGCTTGGGGGTGAAACAGCCGACCCTGTCGATCAGGTGCTGGGTTCCGCCCTGCATGAATTTGACCTGCAGCCCCTTGGCGATAACCCCGTCGATCACGCGGACAAGGATGACCACGCCGAGATAGGGATCATACCAGCTGTCGACCAGCATGGCCTTCAAAGGTGCCGCGCGGTCGCCCTTTGGCGGCGGGATCTTGGTGACGACGGCTTCGAGCACTTCGGCAATGCCGATGCCCGATTTCGCGCTGGCCAGCACCGCTTCGGAGGCATCGATACCGATGATATCCTCGATCTCGGCTCTCACCTTCTCCGGCTCGGCCGCGGGCAGGTCGATCTTGTTGATCACCGGGACGATTTCGTGGTCATGCTCGATCGACTGATAGACATTGGCCAGGGTCTGCGCC
>CAZWEY010000182.1:0-5105 GCA_964632055.1 uncultured Sphingomonadaceae bacterium | reverse complement strand
CCAGTTGAGGCGGGCTGCGACCTGCTCGATGTGAGTCGACTTGCCGGTGCCGTGGTAGCCCTGCACCATCACGCGGCGGTTGAAGGCAAAGCCGGCAAGGATCGCGAGGGTCGTGTCGGCATCGAACACATAGGTCGGATCAAGATCGGGCACGCGTTCGTCCGCCTGGCTGAAGGCGGGAACCGTCATGTCGATGTCGATGCCGAACATCTCGCGCACGCTGACTTGGGTATCGGGCGCGGAAAGCACCGTGCTGGCGCCATGTTCGGAATGGGATCTGGTCAGTTCGTTCATGGGGCAAGGTGCCTAACCGCGCGCGGCCCGCGCTGCAACAGCTATGCGAAGGCACGTGCCCTTTTGAGCAGCTGATAGGCCTCCACCACCTGTTGCAGACGGGCCTCCGTGCTGCGATCACCGCCATTGCGATCAGGGTGATAGCGGCGCACCAGTTCGGAATAGCGGCGCCTCAATGCGCCGCGATCCGCCTCGCCGCTCAGCCCCATGACCTCCAGAGCGCTGCGTTCCTCGGATGTGAAGCGCGCGAAATCCGTAAAATCGCGCTGTCGCGAACTTCTGAAACCGCGCGCCTTTGCGTTAATCGCCTCCAGCGGATCGACGTAGTCGGCCCAGCGCGGAGCGCCATCCACACCCGCATCGGGGCGGAAGGCGCGCACCTGGGTTTCCCACCCGGCAATGGGAGATTGCGCATGCAGGATCTCGTCCGGGCTCATGCCCTGGAACCAGTCATAGGTGGCGTTGAATTCGCGCACATGGGCAAGGCAGAACCAGCGCCATTCTCCCGGCCCCTCGGCATTGGGTTCGCGCAGGCCCGGCGCGCGGAACGCGCCCTCCTCGCCACATCCTGCTGCCTCGCAGATGCGGCCATCAGCCTCGTGGCGTCCATGGAACCTGTGATTGCTCATCGCCCTTAAGATGGCGGGCAAAGCGTGATAAGGGAAGAGCATGACCGGACCTGTCGCCACGCAAATCACGCAATTGCTCGAAGCAGCCTTTGCTCCTGCTCATCTCGAAGTGCGCAATGACAGCGCCGCTCACCTCGGCCACATGGGCGATGACGACAGCGGCGAATCGCATTTCACCGTGCTGATCGAAAGCATGGCCTTTGCCGGAAAAAGCCGGCTTGAGCGCCAGCGCATGGTCAACCGCGCACTGGGCGATATTCCGGGCGAACGGGTCCATGCGCTGGCCATCAAGGCCAGCGCGCCGGGTGAATGAACCCTCGAATGAACCCACGGAATGATTCGCGCCGCCTAAACATTTGCCCTTTGCCGCGCGCGCTTCTATCTGCGCGGCCATGAACAGCCCGTTGACCTTCGCCGTGCCCAAAGGGCGCATTCTGGACGAGGCGCTGCCCGTGATGGCGGCTGCCGGCATCATTCCGGAGCAAAGCTTTCACGACAAGGGCAACCGCGCGCTCTCTTTCGGCACGCAGAGAGGCGACATGCGCATTATCCGCGTCCGCGCCTTCGATGTCGCCACCTTTGTCGCCCATGGCGCGGCGCAGGCTGGCATCGTCGGCTCCGACGTCATCGCCGAATTCGACTATGACGAGCTGTATTCGCCGGTCGATCTCGATATCGGCCATTGCCGGCTGTCCGTGGCCGAGCCGGCGGATGCACAGGGCACAGCCAATACCGCAACCCATCTGCGCGTCGCCACCAAATACCCCAACCTCACCCGCCGCTATTACGAGGCGCAAGGGGTGCAGGCAGAATGCGTCAAGCTGAATGGCGCGATGGAGCTGGCACCGGGCCTGGGGCTGTCTGGCCGGATCGTCGACCTTGTCTCCACCGGGCGCACGCTCAAGGATAACGGGCTGGTCGAAACCGCCGAAATCGTCCGCGTCTCGGCCCGGCTGGTGGTCAATCGCGCCGCGCTCAAAACCGATGCCAGGCTGGGCGAGATGGTGGAACGCTTCCGCGCCATAGCTGGCAAGCAAGCCGCCTGATGCTGCGCCTGTCCACCCGCGATCCGCAGTTCGAGACGGCTTTTGCGCGGCTTGTCGCAGACCGGCGCGAAAGCGGCGAGGATGTGGCGGCCGATGTGCGCACCATCCTGAACGAAGTCCGCGCCCGGGGCGATGCTGCGCTGGTCGACTTTACCACCCGCTTCGATGCCCATGCGCTGACCGATGATGCCGACTGGTCGGTTTCCAGCGAAGAATGCCGCGCCGCCTATCAGGCGCTGGAGCCCGGCTTGCGCGATGCGCTGGATCTCGCCGCCGCGCGCATCCGGGCCTATCATCAGGCACAATTGCCCGAAAACCGGGATTTCACCGATGAAACCGGCACCAGGCTGGGCGCCATCTGGCGCGCCGTGGATGCAGCCGGGCTTTATGTGCCGGGCGGCCGCGCGGCCTATCCTTCCTCGCTGTTGATGAACGCCATCCCCGCCAGGGTGGCCGGCGTCGAACGGCTGGTCGTCGTCACCCCCACGCCCAAGGGCGCAACCAACCCGCTGGTGCTGGCCGCGGCTCATATTGCAGGCGTGGACGAAGTCTGGCGTATCGGCGGGGCGCAGGCCGTGGCCGCGCTCGCTTATGGCACGAAGCGCATTCGCCCGGTCGATGTGATCACCGGCCCCGGCAATGCCTGGGTGGCCGAAGCCAAGCGCCAGCTTTATGGCGTTGTCGGCATCGACATGGTGGCAGGGCCGAGCGAAATCCTCGTCATTGCAGACGCGAAGAACAATCCCGAATGGACCGCAGCTGACCTGCTGAGCCAGGCCGAACACGATCCGGTGGCACAATCGATCCTCATCACTGACGATGCCGGCTTTGCCGCCCAGGTGGCAGACCAGATCGACGTGCAGGCAGCGCAGCTTTCCACCCACAAGACCGCCCGCAAGAGCTGGGACGATCATGGCGTGATCATCGAGGTGGCAAGCCTCGACGAAGCGCCTGCGCTGGCCAATCGCCTTGCCGCCGAACATGTCCAGCTGGCGGTCGACAATCCGCAAGGACTGATGGACGCGATCCGTCATGCCGGCAGTGTTTTTGTGGGCCGGATGACGCCAGAGGCGATTGGCGATTATGTCGCCGGGCCGAACCATGTGCTGCCCACCGGGCGGCGCGCGCGCTTTGCCAGCGGCTTGTCCGTGCTCGATTTCATGAAACGCACCAGCTTCATCGAACTGGGCAAGGCGGGCCTTGCTGCGCTTGGCCCCTCTGCCGTAGCGCTGGCCCATGCCGAAGGCCTGCCAGCTCATGCCCGCTCCATCGAATTGCGCCTGAAATGAGCGCGGCCCCCAAACGCTCTCTCGCCCGCTCTGCCGCCCGCCTTGCCGCGGTGCAGGCGCTGTATCAGCTGGAAATGGAGACAACCCCGCTTGCGCGCCTGCTGGACGAGTTCCACCAGCACCGGCTGGGCGAAGAAATCGACGAAGTGCGCATGGCCGATGCCGAGGTTGCCTTTTTCGACGATATCGTGCGCGGGGTGGACGCCAGGCGCGAAGAAATCGACGCCCTGCTGGCGCAGCGGCTGAGCGCAAACTGGAGCCTTGAGCGGCTTGACCGGACGATGCTGCAGATCCTGCGTGCCGGCAGCTATGAGCTGCTCGCCCGTGCCGATGTGCCCACCGGCAGCGCGATCAGCGAATATGTTGATGTGGCCCATGCCTTTTTCGACAAGCGCGAGGCGAGCTTCGTCAATGGCGTGCTTGATGCCGTCGCCAAGGCGGTACGCTGAGCGCCGAACGCGCCTTCATCGAAAGCTTGCGGGCACTGGCCACGCACCCGGCGGCGCGCGGTCTGGCCGACGATGCAGCCGTGCTGGAGCTGGGTGGCGAAACGCTGGTTCTGACACATGACAGCATGGTCGAAGGCATCCATTTCCTTCCCGATGCCGACCCTGCCGACATTGCCTGGAAACTGGTCGCCACCAACCTCTCCGATCTCGCCGCCAAGGGCGCGCGTCCGATGGGCGTCCTGCTGTCCTACATGCTGGGCCGGCAGGACGAGCGCTTTGCAAGCGGACTGGCGGAAGTCCTGCAAGCCTATAATGTGCCCTTGCTGGGAGGAGACACCACTTCGGGCGGACAAACACGCTCTTTCGGCCTGACCGCAATCGGGCGGGCGACGCGTTGCCCCGTCCCCTCACGCAGCGGAGCAAAGCCCGGCGATGCGCTCTATCTGACCGGGCCTGTCGGCGCAGCGATGATGGGCTTCGAGGCCCTGCGTGATGGCACCGGGGCTGACAGCGCCGCCTATCGACGCCCGGCTCCCCTGCTCAGGGAAGGCGAGATGCTGGCACCGCGGGTCAGCGCAATGATGGACGTCTCTGACGGCTTGCTGCTCGACAGCTGGCGCATGGCTCAGGCCAGCGGTGTGACTTTCGCACTCGACAGCGCCGCTGTTCCGATCCGCTGCCCGGAACATCGCCGGGCCGATGCGCTGCGCTGGGGCGATGATTATCAGCTGCTGTTCACCGCCCCACCCGGCACAGCCCTGCCACTTCCGGTTCACCGCATTGGTCATGTGCACCCCCGGAATGAAGCGCCGCTCGTTCTTGACGGACGCCCCTGCGACAGCCCGGATGGCCTTGGATATCAACATCTCTGACTCATTTCGGCGCGAATAAGACACTATTTACCCTTGCCGCCTTCTGCCAGCGGTTCTAGCGAAGGTCGCGACGGCTCGCATCATGCGGGCCGCTTGAGATATTCACTTGAGGGGAGAGGCATTCGTGGACCTCGTAACTATTTCAATCGGGCTGGGACTGCTCGCCGTGCTTTACGGCTTCGTCACCAGTCGCCAGATTCTCGGCGCTGATGCCGGCAATGCGAAAATGCAGGAAATTGCCGGAGCCATTCAGGAAGGCGCGCAAGCCTATCTGAAGCGTCAATATACCACCATCGGCATCGTCGGCGTGGTTGTCGCGGTCATCATTGCCGCAACGCTTGGCACAGTCTCCGCAACCGGCTTCGTGATCGGCGCGATCCTGTCGGGTGTTGCCGGCTTCATCGGGATGAACGTCGCCGTGCGCTCGAACGTCCGCACGGCCGAGGCCGCGCGCGAGGGCTTGCAGCCGGCATTCAAGGTTGCCTTCCGCTCCGGCTCGGTCACGGGCCTGCTCGTCGTCGGGCTC
>CAZWEY010000181.1:0-5117 GCA_964632055.1 uncultured Sphingomonadaceae bacterium | reverse complement strand
AAATCGGTGTCAATCTGGCCGTCTCGCTCCATGCTGTGACCAAGGAAATCCGCGACGAAATCGTGCCGATCAATCGCAAATATGGTTTGGAGGAACTGCTACAGGCCTGCGCCGACTATCCCGGCGCCTCCAACGCGCGGCGCATCACCTTCGAATATGTGATGCTCAAGGACAAGAACGACAGCGATGAGCACGCCCGCGAGCTGATCCGGCTGATCAAGCGCTACAAGCTGCCCGCCAAGGTCAACCTCATTCCGTTCAATCCCTGGCCCGGCGCGCCTTATGAATGCTCCACCCCCGAACGGGTGAAGCGTTTTTCCGACCTGGTATTCGAAGCCGGCATCAGCGCGCCCGTGCGCACCCCGCGTGGCCGCGATATCGACGCAGCGTGTGGCCAGCTCAAGACAAAGGCCGAGCGGATGAGCCGCGCCGAGCTTGACCGCATGGCGGAAGAAAAGCTCGCCGCGCTCGGCTGATCGCAGCAAGGCACCGGTCCATCCGTTAACTGCGAGCGTTCAGCCAGCGTTATTCTGCTCTTCTGTCTGATCTTCCCGAACCATCGAGGAGGACAAGCATCATGAAGAAAGCCCTGTTCGGAGCCACACTGGCAGCCCTTACTGCGACTTCGCCGGCCCCTGCGCTGGCCGATCCGCCGCATTGGGCGCTGGCCCATGGCCGCCACCATGCCAAGCGTGTCTATGACGATCATGGCCGCTATTACGAACCGCGCCGGATCACCCGCAACGACCGCATCTGGCGCGGGCGCGACGGGCGCTATTACTGCCGCCGCGACAATGGCACCACCGGCCTGATCATAGGTGCTGCGGTAGGCGGGCTGATCGGCAATGAAATCGCCGGCAGTGGCGACAAGACGATTGGCGTCATCCTGGGTGCCGCAGGCGGCGGCCTGCTGGGCCGGGCGATCGACCGGGGCGATCTCAAATGCCGCTAGGGTAAGGTCCTAGAGAGCTGAGAAAGGGCACAGGACGAATTTTCCCTTCCCTACAGCGCCTCTCTATGCTCCAATCCGCCCATGGCCGATCCCAGTAACACCTGCTACCGCCTTGGATATCCGAGGTTTTCCAAGGCGAAAGCGCGCGGCAGCAATTTTTGCCCATTGGTCTGTCAACTGTGTCAACACCCCCGGGCACGATGAGCAGGCCGACCGTCCTTGTCACCGGCGGCGCCAAGCGGCTCGGTTCGCAGATATGCCGTGCCTATGGTGATGCGGGCTGGCATGTCGCCATTCATTACGGCCGGTCTGCACAAGACGCACAAAAGCTTGCAGATGAGCTACCCCATGCCTCGCTCTATCCATGCGACCTCACTGACAGCGAGGCGGCCTTGCGCATGGTCGAACAGGTGGCGCAAGATCACCCCGACTGGCAGGTTCTGGTCAATAATGCCTCGGTTTTCGGGCATGACAGCGTCCATGCGCTCGATCCTGCCATTCATGCCGAGGCGATGCGGGTGAATGCGCAAACCCCGGCAGCCATGGCGCAGGCCTTTCTTGCCCATTCCAGAGCCAAGGCACCGCGCAAGATCATCGCCATTCTCGACCAGAAGCTCGACAACCCCAATCCCGATTTCTTCTCCTACACGATGAGCAAACACGCGCTGGCATCCACCGTGCCGATGATGGCCATCGCCTTTCCCGAAGACCGGATCTACGGGCTGTGCCCCGGCGCCATACTGCCCAGTCATGACCAGAGCCCGGAAGAAGCGGAGCGCTCGCATCTGCTCAATCTGCTGGGTCGGCAGACCGGGCCTGACGAAATTGCCGATGCCGCGCTGCTGCTCGGCGAAGGCGTTCTGGCCAGCGGCACCATGCTGTTCATCGATTCCGGCCAGCACCTGCTCGCCCAGCCGCGCGACGTGATCTATCTCGAGCGCGAGGGGCTTGCGGGATGAGCCAGAGGCCCCGCCATGCGCTTGCAACAAGGCTATGGCACTGGCTCAACGCTCTCGCCCTGATCGGCCTGTTCATGTCGGGCCTCACCATATCCAACGCTCATCCCCGGCTATACTGGGGGCATTGGGGGTTCGAAAGGGATCAGGCCTGGCTGCATCTGCCGCATTACCCCGGCTGGATGACAATCCCCGGCCATTACAGCCTGGCAGAAGCCCGCCTGTGGCACTTGCTGCTGGCATGGCCCTTCGCGGTTGGTCTGGCGCTGTTTATCCTCGCATCGCTGGTGAATGGCCATTTCCGCCGCGATCTGGTGATTGGCCTGCGTGATTTGCGCTGGCGCGCTATCCGGCAGGACATCATCAGCCATCTGAAGCTCGATTTCAGCCATGCAGGGGGCCAGTTCAACTTTTTGCAAAAACTGGCTTATGTCATCGTGCTGTTTGGGCTTCTGCCGCTCATGATCGCAAGCGGCCTTGCCATGAGCCCGGCAATCGACGCCATCTGGCCCTGGCTGGTCGATCTGTTCGGCGGCCGGCAGAGCGCGCGCTCGATCCATTTCCTTGTCGCATGGGCGCTTGCTGCCTTTCTTGCCCTCCATCTGGTGCTGGTCATGCTGTCCGGCCCGGTGCGCCAGTTGCGTGACATGATCACCGGAGGTCAGACATGAGGCGCCGGGGTTTGCTGGCGGGGCTGGCCGCCATGCTGGCCGGTGGCTGCAGCCGCATTGCAGGCGCACCGCCATTTTCAGGCCTTTTGTCTGCCACGCAGGACTGGAACCGCAGCCTGCATGATCTGCTGGGCAGGCGAAGCGCCTTGGCGCGCGAATATGACCGCGCTGATATCTCGCCCTTTTTCCGGGGCAATGGCACAGTCAAAATCGATACGCCCGACTATGCCCGCCATCTGCGCGATGGCTTTGTTGATTGGCGGCTCTCGCTTGGCGGCTTGTTCGAATATCCCATGACCCTGTCGCTGCGCCAGCTGCGCGACCTGCCGCAGCGCACCCAGATCACCCGGCACGATTGCGTTGAAGGGTGGAGCGCGATCGGCGAATGGACCGGCCCTCAGCTCTCATCCCTGCTCGCAATGGCCCGGCTCAAGAGCGAAGCGCGTTTCATCGTGTTTCGCTGTGCTGACCGCCTGGGTGGCAGAGCCTATTACGAAAGCATCGATCTCGTCGACGCCCTGCACCCGCAAACGATCATTGCCCATAGCCTCAATGGCGCAGATTTGCCCATGCAGAACGGCGCACCCTTGCGCCTTAGGGTGGAACGGCAACTGGGCTACAAGCACGCCAAGTTCCTGACCGGGATCGAAGCCGTCGCCAGTCTTGATGATATCGGCGAGGGCAAAGGTGGCTATTGGGAAGACCGCGAGGGATATCAGTGGTATGCCGGAATTTGACTGTAACCGGTCACCAGCCGCAATTTCCTCGGTGAGTGCCGTGAAGCTGGAGGACACATGCTAGCCAGCCGCATCTTTGACCGCGCATTTCGTCATCTGATCCGCAAGGGCTGCCTCAAGGTGACTTTCCCCGATGGGAAAACTTCAGTTTACGGCCAGAACCATGCTGATTTTCCCGAGGTTTCGATCCGCCTGACCGATGCCAGCGTCATAACCCGCATATTGCGCGACCGGTCACTTGGAACCGCGGAAGCCTTCATGGACGGATCGCTGCTCATAGAAAATGGCGATATCATGCAGCTGGCGCAAATTGTGCGCGGCAATGCGCCCTTCGAGGAGAAGAAGCGCGGCAAGATCGGCGGGCTGGCGACATTTCGTCGCCTTGCGCTTGCTCCGCTGCGGGAAGTCAACAAGGCAGCCAAGGCAAAGGCCAATGTTGCCCGTCATTACGACATCGGCAACGACCTCTATCGGCTCATGCTGGATGCCGATCACATGCAATACAGCTGCGCTTACTGGCCCCGCGAAGGCATGAGCCTGGAACAGGCGCAGGAGGCAAAGCTAGCGCATATAGCCGCCAAGCTGGCGCTCGCACCGGGACAACGCGTGCTCGATATCGGTTGCGGCTGGGGAGGCATGGCAATCTATCTTGCGCGCCATGCCGATGTGCGCGTCACCGGGGTCACCTTGAGCGAGGAGCAGCTTGCGCTTGCCAGGCAACGGGCCATTGACGCGGGCGTTGCAGGCCGGGTGAAGTTCGAACTGGTCGATTACCGAGCCTTGCCAGAGCGGTGCATCCAATATGACCGCATTGTCTCGGTTGGCATGTTCGAACACGTAGGAAGGCCGCAATTCCGGACCTTCTTCGATTGCGCTGCGAGGCTGCTGAACGATGAAGGCGTGATGCAGTTGCACACCATTGGCCGGATGGGCGGTCCGGGCAACACCGACGCCTTCACACAGAAATACATCTTTCCCGGCGGGTATATTCCTGCACTGAGCGAAGTCATCAGCGCCAGCGAACCCGCGCGTCTGATTGCAACCGATGTTGAAACGCTGCGCCTGCATTACGCCTTGACCCTGCGCGAATGGTACAAGCGCTGCCTTGCCAATCGCGAGCGGATCATTGCCCTCTATGACGAACGCTTTTTCCGCATGTGGACCTTCTACCTCGCCGGAGCCACCGCAGCTTTCGAAAGTGGGGGCATGTGCAATTTCCAGATCCAATATAGCCGCAACCGTAACACCCTGCCTATGGCGCGAGATTATATGGCACAGAGGGAAACCGAACTGCTTTCCTCTGCCCTCCGCAGCTGAAGCGCGTAATGCGGCATTGCGATAATGGCCCTCGCCTGTTAGGCGCGCGGCGCTTTCAGCCCTACGGAGATTTGCATGTCGGATATCAATCGCCCGGAGTTCAAAAGGGTGGTCCTTGCCTATTCGGGCGGCCTCGACACCAGCGTGATCCTCAAATGGCTGCAGACCACCTATAATTGCGAGGTCGTTACCTTCACCGCCGATCTTGGCCAGGGCGAGGAACTGGAACCTGCACGCCACAAGGCGGAGCTGATGGGTATCCGGCCTGAGCATATCTATATCGACGATCTGCGCGAAGAATTCGTGCGCGATTTCGTCTTCCCGATGATGCGCGCCAATGCCCGCTATGAAGGCGATTATCTGCTTGGCACGTCCATCGCCCGCCCTCTCATCTCCAAGCGCCTCATCGAGATCGCCCGTGAAACCGGGGCCGATGCAGTTGCGCATGGTGCGACTGGCAAGGGCAATGATCAGGTCCGCTTCG
>CAZWEY010000180.1:0-5118 GCA_964632055.1 uncultured Sphingomonadaceae bacterium | reverse complement strand
CGCGACCTGTTTGCCGATCCGCGCTTCTGGATGCTGAGCCTGGGCATTGCCCTTCTCACCGGCGCTGCCAACATGATTTCCTCGCAAGCCATGCCGATGATGATCGATGCGGGCGCCGCCCCCATGGCCGCCGCTTCGGCCATGTCGATCTATGGCCTTGCGGTGGCTCTGGCCGCACCCGGATTTGGCGCTCTCATAGACCGGCTCGGCGCTTTGCGTGGATTGTTCATCGAGCTGGGCATCATCATCGTGCCGTGGGTCATCCTCATTTTCGTTATCCCCGAACTGGCAATGTTCACCGCGCTGATCTTCATCATCGGGATAGGCAATGGCGGCATTGTCACCCTGCACACAAGCACCGCAGCGCTGCTTTTCCGGCCCGAGCAGTTTTCCAAGGTGATGGGCATCGGCTATTTCCTGAAGATGCCCTTCCTGCTGACCTCCTCGCCCGCAGCCGCCTTCGTGCATGACCAGACCGGCAGCTACCGCCTAGCCATCATCGGGGCGGTGGCAAGCATTATACTTGCCGCCGTGCTGTTTGCCGCACTAAGAATGCGCCACGCGGCAGAAGAGGCCCGCCAGACCAACTGACCACACAAGCCGAGAGAGAACCTGAAGCCATGACCAAGCCATTTGTCCGCCCCGAACTGCAACAGCTGCTCGACATGATCAACGGCATGAACGCGCCGGGCTTTGCAGAGATCGGCCCCGTTGCCGCGCGCGAGGCGATGCAGCAGATGGCCGGGCTCAACAATCCCACCGGCGAACTGGCGGTGATGCGCGACCTCGCCATGACCGGGCCGGACGGCCAGACAATCCCGCTGCGTCTCTACGACTGCAAGGCCGAGCGCGGCCCTTCGCCGGTCGTCGTGTTCTTCCATGGCGGCGGCTTCGTCATCGGCGATGTGCCCTATTACGATCCGCTCTGCGCCAATATCAGCCGCGATCTCGATATGCCCGTCGTCTCGGTCGAATACCGGCTTGCGCCTGAACATAAATGGCCGGCCTGCCCCGACGATTGCGAAGCGGCGGCGCGCTGGGTCGCCTCCAACCCGGCGGAACTCGGCCGCACCGCGCAGGGTATCATCCTGTGCGGCGACAGCGCTGGCGGCAACCTTACCGCCGTCACCGCCATGGCCCTGCGCGACAAGCCGGCCGACCAGCCGGTGCTGGTGCAGTGGCAGCTTTATCCGGTGACGGATCTGAGCAAGCACCATGAATCCTACGATCTGTTCAAGCAAGGTTATCTGCTGTCCGCAGGCGACATGGACTGGTTCCGCGATGAATATGGTGCCGACAACACGCACTGGCGCGCCTCTCCGCTGTTCGGTGAGGTCAAGGGGCTGGCTCCGGCCGTCGTCCACACATGCAGCCTCGATCCGCTGCGCGACGAAGGCCGCGCCCTTGCCGCGAAAATGGCGGCAGCGGGCATCCCCACGATCTTTCTGGAAGCCGAAGGCATGGTCCATGGCTTCGCCACCTTCCGCGCGGCGCTGCCAAGCACGGGTGATGACTGGGCCGCCTCGGTTGCTGCAGTCAAACTGCTGCTGAACGCCAAGCTCGGCAGTTAATCGATCCAATGAGCGAGCGCGCGTTCCCGCGCGCGCTCATCATAGCCCAGCCCTTCGAGATAGGCGTCCATCGACCCGGCGCGCTGCTCGATCACGCCGAAGAAAATGTCGAGATAGCTCTCTTCCACCCCGATCATGTGGCGGAACAGCTCTTCGGGGTAATCATGGCCGTGATGTTCCTTCACGCGGGCGCGCACGGTCTTGGCCATCTCGTGCAGGCCCCTTGACTGGTTCGACAGCATGAAATTGGCATAGATATCGCCGCGATCGACCCCCAGCGCCGATTGCAACAGGGCGATCACCATTCCGGTGCGGTCCTTGCCGGCCGAACAATGCACCAGCATCGGCGCCTTTCCTTCGACGAAATGAGCAAGGATGCGCTGGAAAACATCCCGGTAATCAGGGTCGAAGGGAACGCTGCTGAAAATATCCTGGTAGCATGCGCGCGATTTCTCGATGGTCATCTCGCCGCTGCGGATGAGGCGCAGATGCGGCGCGGTTTGGTCGGCCGTCCCTTCATAGGCAAGGATGCGCGAGCCATAGTCGCCCGGCCATTTCGAAGGCTCCTGCTCGCGCTCGCCCATATAGCGAAGATCGACGATCAGCTGGATATCGAGGCCGAGAAGAGCGGGCACGTCCGCCTCTGCAAGGCTGTGCGGAAGACCGCAACGCAGCAGTCGGCCAGTGCGAACTGTTCCGCCAAAGCGCGTGGCAAGGCCGCCTGCATCGCGGAAATTGGGAATGCTCTCGATCATCTGGGCTCGCTCATGGCTGGTAGTAGAACAGGGACATGGTGACGGTCTTCACCAGCTCGCCATGCTGGTTGGTATGCGCATCCTCGAGTGTGATGAAATGGCCTTCGCCAAGCCGCGTTTTGCGGCGCGCACTGCAATCGGTGAGGCGCAATTCGGAACGGATCGTATCGCCCAGCCTGAGCGGGGCATAGAAATCGAACCGCGCCTGCGTCACCACCACATCGGGGCAATCGGGCGGCGCAAACGGGATGCCGGCGCGCGATGCCGCCGAGCGCAATTCGGCCTGCAGCGCGCTCCCTTTCAGCCCGCGCTTCACCGGTTCGGGGACATAGGCGCCCGGCTTGCCCTGCCCGATGCCGAACTCGAAGGAGGAACCAACGCCATAGAACATCGATGGCGGCGATCCGATCAGACCGCCATATGGCGACGCACCCGCATAATCGGCGTCCCAGTAGAGCGGGTTCCAGTCTTCCAGCGCCTCGCACCACAGATGCAGCTCCTGCCAGCTCAAGGGCATATGCGGCTGCATCTTGCCCGGCTTTGCCTCGCGCATCATGGCGCGCGCCCATGCGGGCATTTCAGGATTCGGTTGTCTGGCCTCGCCCTGCGCCCTCTTGCGGGCGACGAGCGGAACCGAGCCATCGCGCGCCGGCATCGCCGCCACCGCGCTCGCCTTTGCCGCATGGGGCGCGCGTGGCGTTGCGACATTGATATCGGCAATCTCCAGCAGATGCTCGCCATCCGCACTCACCCGCTTTGCGCCGGTGCGGGCGGTAAACTCCATCTCGTCTCCCGCCATCATCTGCGCGGCCATGCTGAAAGTCAGCTGGCGTAGCACGGTGCCCGGCCCCGCCCAGTCCGTAATCAGGCGGGAGAACAGTCCGGCGAGATGGAAAGTCGAGATGAAAGCATCTTCGGCGCCGACCGTGCGGGCATAATCACGATCGAAATGGACGAAATCATATAGCCCCGTCGCACGGACATAGGCGACCAGCCGCAACAGGCTCAGCTCGTAGGAAAAGCCGGGCAGCGCCTCGCCTTCAATCACATCGTCCCACAGCAGCGCCGGATAGGTCATGGCGCGCCCGCCCCCTCATCTGCCAGGCACCGGTCGAGGCTCCGCACCAGTTCGGGCACATCCTGAAGGGTGCGCAGACTGTCATTGAGATGCGTGCAGCCGCGCGTGCCCTTCAGCACATCAATCACGGTGGTCCGGAAATCGGCAAGGCTGCGACCCACCAGATGTTCCGGGGTAAGGGCGGCGGCATGGCATGTCGTGTAGGGCAGCGAACCGAACTCCATCTCGACCTGTTCCAGCACGAAACCTTCGGGATCGACCACCGCAAGCCCGCGATATTCGTGAAACAGGCGGCGCAGGTCTGTGCCGGGAAAGGCGGAGCTGTCCTGGAAGCCGAACAGGACATGCACCTTGCCGCCCTCGCGCCAGACATCCATGGTGCGCAGGCGCGACTGGTTGGGCTGATCCTCGAACCAGCGCAATTCGTGCCAGTCCCGCGGGTCGCCATCGCGGTCGACCGCGATCCGCCCGATAGAACGATAGGCGAAATCCTCGTTCTGCCGGCCATCGGGAAGCAGCGCAGGCGAGCCGGGGCTGTAGCTGATGCACATCCCCTCCATTTGAAAATCCATGACGGAAGGACCGCCGATCGCCTGGGAAAAGGCATTCATCCCGCCTTCCAGCCAGGTCTGCCAGGCAGCACACGACAGAAACGCACCGCCAGCCATATCGTCGATCATGCGGAACAGTCGGGTGCTGCCGGCAATCTCCTCCGGCATCGTTTCAGCCACAGCCTTGCGCAGCGGCCCGCCGACACGCAACCCGCCAAGCCGGGCAAGCTCATCGTCCCGGCGGCTGGCCGCGATGCTCTCGGCAACCGTGTCCATCCGCATCCGGGCGACCAGCCAATCCTCGCCGATCGCCCTGCCCTGCTCAGGGCTGGCGCCAGTGAAGAGATCGCGGGCCCGACAGTTCATTTCATATTGCCCGGCAAGGCCATCGGGAAAATGGGATTGCTGGGAAGCGGTGCGGCGCAGCGAGAAAGGGCGACGCGCAGGAGGCAGCCCGATGCTCTTGCCTTCGGCGGTGGCAGGCGAGGTGGAGAGGGCCAGTCCCATCTGTTCCGGTGTCTTCATGTCAGGGCCGCCTTAGCCAAGCACATGCTGGCGCGCCATAGGCTTTGACGCTCGCACTCCGGGCAATCCGCCTGTTCTGTGACATCTTTGCAACAGTATTTTGAAAACCCTACAACCACAGGACAACCGGGCTTGTTCATATACGCCGTCCCGCCTAGACGCGCCCCTGCCTTGCCCTGTCAGGGCCAAATGACGCACTCTTAGGGAGCATATTAATGCGTTTGACACCGATCAGCTATGCCGCGCTCGCGGCTTCACTTCTCGCCACCAGCCCTGCCTATGCGCAGGCATCCGGCGAGGGAATCGACGAAATCGTCGTCACCGCCCGTAAGCGCGAAGAAAAACTCATCGAGGTTCCGGTTGTCGTGACCGCCGTTGGTGGCGAAACCCTCGCTCGTCAGGGTATCACCAACCTTGACGGCATCGCCCGCCTCGTCCCGCAGCTGCTGATCGCCAACCAGGGCGGTTCGGTCCAGGGCGGCAACATCTCGATCCGCGGCATCTCCGGCCCTGACTCGAACCCGTTCGGTGACCAGGCCGTGTCGTTCAACGTCGATGGCGTGCAGGTTGCCAAGGCCACCGTCCGCCGCATGGCCGACATCGACATTGCTCAGGTCGAAGTGCTGAAGGGCCCGCAG
>CAZWEY010000179.1:0-5151 GCA_964632055.1 uncultured Sphingomonadaceae bacterium | reverse complement strand
CGCCATCAGCCGCGCCCAGTTGATCGAATTGACCGCGCCGATGTTGAAGCGGCTGGTCATGGCGGTGTCGTTGAAGATTCGCTTCACCATCGCCTGCGCATCGTCGAAGCTGCCTTCGATAGCGATATTATGAACATTAGGCGCCAGCACCGTGGTCATCTGCCGGCGCTGCACGTCGCTCACCCGGCCATCGGGATGCAGCATGAAGATGTCGATCCGATCACGCCCCGCCACCGCGTCAATCGCGGCGGAACCCGTATCGCCCGACGTCGCGCCGACGATGGTCAGGCGCTGGTCACGGCGCGCCAGGAACTCCTCGAACAGCAGGCCGAGCAATTGCAGCGCCACATCCTTGAATGCCAATGTCGGCCCATGGAACAGTTCCAGCAGCCAGTGCTGCTCGTCCAGTTGCACCAGCGGCGTCACCGCATCGTGCGAGAAACGGCCATAGGCCTCTCGGCACAGCTCCAGCAGACGCTCCGGCGTCAGGCTGTCACCCACGAAGGGCTGCATGACGCGGGCAGCGAGCTCGGCATAGGACAGACCCGCCATCGCGGCGATTTCGTCAGCGGAAAAGCGCGGCCATTGCGATGGCACATAAAGCCCGCCATCGCTGGCAAGCCCCGCCAGGGTGGCCCCTTCGAAATCGAGCGCCGGCGCGCTTCCGCGAGTTGAGACATATTGCATGAGCGCGCGGTTAGCGGGGCGAGCCCGATCCGGCAAGGCGCTTGCGCAAGGCCAGCGCATAGATCGCCAGCGCGGTTGCTGCGAACAGGAACCACTGGATTGCATAAGACAGGTGGTTATTGGGGATATCGCGAGGGTCGGGGCGGGCATTGGCCGCCAGCCCGGCAAGAGGCGGATCGGCGACAACCTGCAATAGCCCGTCTTCACGCGGAACGACAGTGCCGATCACTGTGCCGCCCTGCCAGCGCACCGTATCGGGCCGCGCAGACCATCCCAGAACAACCCTTCCCTCTTTGCCATCGGGCATGGTGCACAGCGCCGCATGCGCCCAGCCCGGCTGCCCCGCCAGATTGCGCCCGGCAAAGGATTGATGCACCGAAACCGCGCTGCACTCGATCCGCAAACGCGAATAGCCGGCGGCCTCTCCCTCGCCCATGGAATGAACCGAGCGATCAGCCGCAGCCTGCTGATAGGCTGCGATCATGGCCTGCTTGTGCTCCAGCCGGTCGAGCTGCCAGAATCCCAGGCGCAACATTGCCGCCACGGCTGCCAGAGCCAGCAGGGTTGGGATAAGAGCTGTGCGATGCAAGATCATGATGACCTCACAAATCCTTGCTGCCCGCCTCATGCGCGTCGCGGGTGAATTCAGCATGAAGCAGCGCCGATTTGGCGATGCGCAATCCATAAACCACAGCCGCAGCAGTGAGCGGCACCCACAGCACCACATGCACCCAGAAGGGCGGATGGAACGCCGACTGCACCCACAGCGCAAGGCCGGTGATGAGGGCGCCGATGATCATGGTCAGGAAGGCAGCCGGCCCGTCGCCCACGTTGAACTGGCCGTAATCAAGCCCGCAGGCACGGCAATGGGGCGCAAAGCTGGCCACACCGTCAAATAATGTCTTGGCACCGCATTTGGGGCACAGACCGAAAAGGGCAGCCTCGGTAAGACCGGGCTGCCCTTCGTTTTTCGGATTATCCGAGGACATCAGTGGATCGCATAGCCCCAGCCGCCCCAGACATAGACTGCGACGAACAGGAACAGCCACACGACGTCGACGAAGTGCCAGTACCACGCGGCCGCTTCGAAACCGAAATGCTGGCGCGGAGTGAAGTGGCCCACCTGGGCGCGGCGCAGGCAGACGATCAGGAAGATCGTGCCGATCAGCACATGCATGCCGTGGAAGCCGGTCGCCATGTAGAAGGCCGAACTGTAGGTGTTGCCGCCAAAGCCGAACGGGGCATGGGCATATTCATATGCCTGGATCGCGCTGAACAGCACGCCAAGCGCGATGGTCGCCCAAAGGCCCTTCTTGAGCCCTTCGCGGTCGCCATGGATCAGCGCGTGATGCGCCCAGGTGACGGTGGTGCCTGAACACAGCAGAATCATGGTGTTGAGCAGCGGCAGATCGAACGGATCCATTACCGCTTCGATCGCCTTGGACGGGAACTGTCCGCCGGTGACTTCGCTCAATGCGTTGGGAAACAGGGCAAAATCGAAGAAGGCCCAGAACCAGCCGACGAAGAACATCACTTCGGACGCAATGAACAGGATCATGCCATAGCGCAGATGCAGCTGCACCACAGGGGTATGGTCGCCTGCCTGGGCTTCCTTCACAATGTTCGAAAACCAGCTGAAGAAGGTCAGCAGGACGCCAAAAGCACCCAGCGCCAGAACATATTTACCGAAAGCCATGTCATGCATGGTCATGGCGCCGCCAGTGGTCAGGGTCAGCGCGGAGAAGGCGCCGATCATCGGCCAGGGATCAGTCGGCAGGATATGGTAATCGTGGTTCTTCGTACCAGCCATGGATCAGTTTCCTGTTTGTGCGGGCAAGCGGCGCCGCTCTTCGGGATAATGGTTTGCAGGCCCCATAATGCGGCTCGTCGCATCGGTCCAGTGGTTAGGAAGCAGGTTTTGCCGGATCGTTCGCTTCGTGGAAGGTATAGCTCAGGGTAATCTGCTCGACATCTCTCGCATTCTCGTCTTCCAGAATGGCCGGATCAACATAATAAATCACCGGCATCCGGACTTCTTGCCCCGGCTGCAGCGTCTGTTCGGTGAAGCAGAAGCACTGGATCTTGTTGAAATATTTGCCGGTATATTCAGGCTCGACATTGAAAGTCGCAACCCCCGTTACCGGCTGATCCGAATCATTGCGCGCGATGAACACCGCCAGATCACGCGCACCGATTGCAACGGTGTCGGTGGACCGCTCGGGATAGAACCGCCAGGGCATGTCCCGCTCGACATTACCATCGAAGCGGATCGACATCGTGCGGGTGCTGGTCTGGACGGAATTGGCCTCCGCCTCAGTGACGCGCTGAGTGGTCCCGCCAAAGCCGGTTACCTGACAGAAAAGCCGGTAGAGCGGCACGGAGGCATAACCCAGCGCAAGCATGCCCAGAGCAAGGCTCAGGGCATAGAGCCCGACCTTGCGATTGTTTTGCCTCACTGCCGTGTTCATGCAGCCGACCCCAGTCTTGCGATGGTAATGGCGAAGAAAAGCACCGCCATCCCCACCAGGATCAGCCCGAGCACGATATTGCGGGCCTTCTGGCGACGGCGATATTCATCATCGGGTTGAAACTGGCCTGGCATGACAGAACTCCTCAGGAGGTTAGCATGTAATTCGGCATCAGCCTGTCGGCAACCAGTGCAGCAAACAGCGCAAAAAGATAGAGCACGCTATAGGCAAACAAGCGCTTTTCAGGCTTCATCGGGTCGTTTTGCAGAGCCGTCTGGCGAAAGCTGACCGGAAGGGCGAGCAGCAGGAAAACCATCGACAGCACGGCTGCCGAGACGCCATAGATCATCCCTGCTCCACCAATCCACCAGGGCGCGAGCGAAAGCGGCAGCAACAGGATCGAATAGGCCAGGATCTGGCGGCGGGTGGATTTTTCCCCGGCGACCACAGGCATCATCGGTATGCCGACCTTGGCGTAGTCGGATTTGACGAACAGCGCCAGCGCCCAGAAATGCGGCGGCGTCCAGAAGAAGATGATGGCAAACAGCAGGACCGGCATCAGGCTGATATCGCCAGTGACGGCCACCCAGCCGATCAGGGGAGGAAAGGCGCCCGCCCCGCCGCCAATGACGATGTTCTGCGGCGTGCGAGGCTTGAGCCAGATAGTGTAGACGACCGCATAATAGACGATCGAGCCTGCGAGGATCACGCCTGCCAGCCAGTTCACCGCCAGCCCCATGATCAGCACCGAGGCGAATGACAGCCCCACGCCGAAATCGCGCGCAGAAATCGGATGCATGCGTCCCGCCGGTATGGGGCGCGATTCGGTTCGCTTCATTCCGGCATCGAGATCGGCTTCCCACCATTGATTGAGCGCCGCCGCGCCGCCTGCGCCCAGAGCAATGCACAAGATGGCGGTAAAGCCGATAACCGGATGGATCGAGCCGGGTGCCGCGATCAGCCCGCAAAGCCCGGTGAAGATCACAAGGCTCATCACACGCGGCTTGGTCAGCGAGAGGAAATCGCGCCAGTCAGCAGGCAGTGTGTGCATTGTGGTCGCAGTCATGAGTCCTCATACCTCAGTTGAAGCGAGGGGATAAAGGAAAAGGCACGTCGCTTCCCGCAACATGCCCCCCCCTTTGCATAGCGCCCATGCGGGCGAAAAAGCAGTCCGTCGGCCCGCCGAAACGGGCGTCGGGATCAATGGTGCCCCTTGTCCTCGATCACCGGCAGGGTTTCGAACTGGTGGAACGGCGGCGGGCTGGACAAGGTCCATTCCAGCGTCGTCGCACCCGAACCCCAGTAATTGGCGTCGGCCTTCTTGCCCATGGTGAAGGCATAGAGGATGTTCAGGAAGAACAGGCCGACCGAGGCTGCAGTGATCTGGTAGCCCAGCGTCGAGATATGGTTCCAGTATGTAAACGCCTCGGCATAATCCGGATAACGGCGCGGCATGCCCTGCAAACCGAGGAAGTGCTGCGGGAAGAAGATCAGGTTCACGCCGACGAAGAACACCCAGAAATGGATGTGCGACAGCGCTTCGGAATACATCCGCCCGCTCATCTTGGGGAACCAGTAGTAGAAACCGGCGAACAGCGCGGTGACTGCGCCCAGCGACAGCACGTAGTGGAAGTGAGCAACCACATAATAGGTATCATGCAGGTTGTCGTCCACGCCGCCATTGGCAAGCACGACACCGGTGACGCCGCCCACGGTGAACAGGAAGATGAAGCCCAAAGCCCAGACCATCGGGCTCTTGAACTCGAGGCTGCCGCCCCACATCGTGGCGATCCAGCTGAAGATCTTGACGCCGGTGGGCACCGCGATGACCATGGTGGCCGCCGTGAAATACATCTTCGTGTTCACATCAAGGCCGACCGTATACATGTGGTGCGCCCACACGATGAAGCCGACGACGCCGATCGCGACCATGGCATAGGCCATGCCGAGATAGCCAAACACCGGCTTGTTCGAGAAGGTCGCAACGATCTGGCTG
>CAZWEY010000178.1:0-5175 GCA_964632055.1 uncultured Sphingomonadaceae bacterium | reverse complement strand
GCCTCCTTGTCCCAGAAGGCGGAGAGGAAGTTATAGAGGTTGCGGGCGAACAGCGCAGAGGCATCGGCCGGAAGCTTGGCCGGGGTGTTGGTATAGCCGAGGATCTTGACGCCGTGGCGCACCACAACTTCATCCGGCTTGCTGCCTTCGACATTACCGCCCTGCGCCACGGCCAGGTCAAAAATCACCGAGCCCGGCTTCATGCTGGCGATCTGGGCATCGCTGATCAGCCGCGGCGCCGGCCGGCCCGGGATCAGCGCCGTGGTGATGACGATATCCTGCTTGGCGATATGGCTGGAAACCAGCTCTGCCTGCGCCTTCTGGTATTCCTCGGACATTTCGGTGGCATAGCCGCCCGCGCCCTCGCCCTCGATCCCGGCGACGCTCTCCACGAAGATGGGCTTCGCGCCGAGCGACTGAATCTGCTCTTTCGTTGCGCTTCGCACGTCAGTTGCGGAAACCTGCGCCCCCAGCCGGCGCGCGGTGGCGATGGCCTGCAAGCCCGCCACGCCCACGCCCATGATAAAGGCGCGCGCGGCGGTGATTGTTCCGGCCGCCGTCATCATCATCGGAAAGGCGCGGCCATAGGCGTCGGCCGCCGCCAGAACCGCCTTGTAGCCCGCAAGGTTCGACTGGCTGGACAGCACGTCCATCGATTGGGCGCGGGTGATGCGCGGCATGAATTCCATCGCCAGCGCCTCGATCCCTGCCGCGGCATAGGCATCGACGCGGGCGCGCTGCCCGAAAGGATCGAGCACGGCGGCAAGCCAGGCGCCGGGCTTTGCGCCCTTGAGGATCGCAGGATCAGGCCCCTGAACGCCGAACACGATGTCGGCGTCCTTCACCACCTGATCAAGCGAGCCGACCGTGGCACCGACCTCGGCATAAGCCTCGTCAGTGACGGAGGCCGACAGCCCGGCCCCGCTCTCGACCGCCATCGATGCACCAAGCGCGATGAATTTCTTCACGGTCTCGGGAGTAGCCGAAACGCGCGTTTCCCCATCCGCCCGTTCCTTGAGGACGGCGATCTTCAGCCCCGATGCCATCGATCAGTTAGAGATGATGACGACGACAACCGCCGCGGTCAGCAGGCTTGCGATCGTGCCCCACTTGATGAGCGTGGTGAAGCTGCCATAGGTGCTGGCGGCTGCCTTCATGTCATTGCCTGATGCCATGGTGAAATTCCCGTTGCTTTCGGATGAAACTGTCATTGCCCCCTAGCGATGTAACAGTCGCGGCTCAAGAGGGGGATAGCCTTAATCAGACCTTTACCCGCATCCGATATTTGATTGGCTCGTATCAAGCGGGGACAGTCTGGACGCATGGCCGAACAAGAGCAGCAATTGCTCATGCTGATCGATGATGAACCGGCCCAAAGCCGGCTGATCAGCGCGCTGGCCTCTCGCGAGGGCTGGCGCACCCTGGTGGTGCGCGATTCAGAAAGCGCTATTGCCACGCTTGGCACGCGCGAAGGCATGCAGCTCAGCGCCATCATCCTCGACCAATGGGTGCCCGGCGACGATGCCTGCGCTCTCATCGCCGAACTGAAGAGCCGCCGTCCGGCCATTCCGGTCCTGATGCTGACCACCAGCGCTTCGCCGCTACTTGCGGTCGAAGCGATGCGCGCAGGGGCCACGGATTACCTGGTCAAGCCAGTCGCCCCCGACCGCCTGATGCAGGCATTGCGCAGCGCAACCATGCGCGAGGCCCCGCGCGACGAATTGCAGCCCCTGACTGAAAAGCTGCCCGCATCGCTCGATTTCGATGCGATGATTGGAAACAGCCCGAATTTCCGGGCTGCACTGGCCAAGGCCGCCAAGGCTGCGCGCGGCCATGGCGCAGTGCTGATCGAGGGTGAGAGCGGGACCGGCAAGGAAATGGTGGTGCGCGCCATGCATGCCGCCTCGCCGCGGGCCAAACAGCCGCTGCGCATCATCAACATTGGCGGATTGTCTCAGGGTTCGATTGAATCCGTGCTGTTCGGGCATGAAAAAGGCGCTTTTCCGGGCGCATTCGAACGGCAGATCGGCGCCATGCAGCACTGCGACGGGGGCACCTTGGTGCTCGACGAGGTCGACCGGCTGCCCCAATCGATCCAGGCTCGACTGTCTGAAATGCTGGAAACGGGACATGTCAGACCAATAGGGGCGCAATATCGCTTTCGCGTGGATGTGCGCGTGATTGCGGCCAGCAATGGCGCTCTCGACGATGTGGTGAGCGATGGCTTTTTCCTCGAAGATCTGGCCAGAAAACTCTCAACCACGCGTATCTGCCTGCCACCTTTGCGTGAAAGGCAGGGCGATATTGCAGCTCTGGCGCGCTATTTCCTGCATCATATCGGCCAGCAGCCGGGTTTGCGCGAACTGGGCATCACCGATGGCGCTCTGGCATTGCTTGCAGCTTATGAATGGCCGGGAAATGCGCGCCAGTTGCAGGCAGTGCTGTTCCGTGCCGCCGTGTTTTGCGATGGCGATGCGCTGACGGCAGACGATTTCCCCAATTGTCCGAACTGCTGGGCGAACAGACATCATCGCCCAATCCAGCTATGGAGGGAGCCGGGGTGCTGCTTTACACCGCCGATGGCAATCTCCGTCCGCTCGAAGAAATCGAAGCCGATGTGATCCGTCTGGCCATCGGCCATTATCGCGGACGGATGACCGAAGTGGCGCGGCGGCTGGGAATCGGCCGCTCGACGCTCTATCGCAAGCTGGGCGATCTGGGCATCGAGGACAGCAGCGCGGCCTGACCAACTCCCTCAAACATCCCTTCGCCCCTCCCAAAGCGCTGGCTTAGAGTGTATGCCATCGGGATGGAGGGCAATGCGATTTATAAGACAATCCTGCTGGCCTATGATGGCTCCAATTATAGCGATGCAGCCCTGCTGCAAGGAGCGAGGCTTGCCAATGCATGCCAGGCGAGCCTTCATTTGCTGGGAGTCGTGCAGACAACGGGCAGCATGGCTCTGGCCGAGGGCATGGGCGGGCAGGATATCTGGGCGCGCGAACGCGCTCATGTCAGCCAAGCGCTGGAGCAAGCCCGGCAGGCCGCCGAAAGAGAGGGGGTTATCGCCCATATCACCATCAGCGAAGGCGATCCCTCTGGCGAAATCGTCCACCACGCCCGGACCCTCAAGGCCGATCTCGTGGTTCTGGGCCACAAGGAACGCGGCGTGCTGGCCAGCTGGTTCGGCCGTTCGGTGGGGGCCGATCTGCTTGGCGCCTTGCCATGCAGCGTGCTGATCGCAACGGGTTAGGGGGCAGGAGCTAGGGTCAGGACCTAGGCCTGAATTTCCGAAAAATCGGTCAGCGCTGCATCCCGCAAACCCCGCCATACATTGCGCGCCTGAACCGTCTCGGCGACATCATGCACCCGCAACAGCTGCACCCCTGCCTGCATGCCCTGCATCGCCAGCACCACCGATCCACCCAGCCGCTTATGCACCGGAGCCTCATGTGACAGCGCGCCGATGATCCGCTTGCGGCTGGCCCCCAGCAAAAGCGGGCAGCCCAGCGCATGATAAAGTGGCAAGGCGTTCAGCACCGCCAGATTATGCGCCAGAGACTTGCCAAAGCCGATGCCCGGATCAAGGATGATGCGGTCCGGCGCAATTCCGCCTGCAATCGCGGCATCGCGCCTGTCCTTCAGCCAGTCGAACACATCGAGCGCGGGGTGCGCATAGCCCGAACATTCATGCAGATCCTCGCCCTCGCCCGGCGCATGCATCAGCACGACGGGAAGGCGGGAGGCCGCTGCAAAGCTCAGGCTGCGCGGATCGTGGCGCAGCGCGGACACATCGTTGATAATATGCGCGCCGGCCCCGATCGCGGCCTCCATCACGCTCACCCGGCGGCTGTCGATGCTGATTGCAGCCCCCATGGCGGCAAGGCTTTCCACCGCGGGGACAACCCGTTTCAGTTCATCACCTTCCCAGACCGCCGCAGCGCCGGGCCGGGTCGACTCCCCTCCCACATCGATGATCGCCGCGCCCGCTTCGAGCATGGCCGAGGCATGGGCTTTCGCCTCTTCGGGATCATCGAGAAACTTGCCGCCATCGGAAAAGCTGTCAGGCGTGACGTTCAGAATGCCCATCACCTGCGGCTGGTCGAGCCGGATGGTGCGCGCACCACATTGAAGGGGGCCATGAACCTTCTGCAATGCGGCCCATTGCGCCGCCCCTTCGGCTGCCAGATCGCCCGGCAAGCGCGCGAGAGCATCGGGCATATCCGCAAAGCTTAATCTATGCCTTTCAATAATCTGATCTCCATTCCTGATGATCAGGGTGAAACTGTGGGCATAGACCATCCCGCCCGCAAGCCGGATACATTCGCCCTCCTCGCCTTGCGGGCTGAGGGCAAAGGCGGTGGGCCGGATATAGAGCCTTTCCATCAATCCTCTGTGGCGAGCAGATAGAGCTGGCGCAACGCGTCAATCGGCTTTGCCTCGCCCTCATGCTCGATATGCCAGAAGGTCCAGCCATTGCAGCTGGGCGCGTCTTGCAGCACCTTGCCGACATGGTGGATCGACCCGCTATGCTCATTGCAGAGCAAGGAACCATCGGCCCGAACCTGCGCGCTCCAGCGGCGCTTGCGGTCGAAGATCCTGGTGCCCGGCGGGATCATGCCTGCCTCGACCAGTGCACCAAAGGCGACCCGCGGCGCGGATTTCGCGCTTTGCATGGTAGTGATCGCGCTCTCATCGAGCGGAAGCGCCAGTTCGATCCGCTCCAAAGCCGCTTCGCGATAGGCGCTCTCACGCTCGCAGCCGATCCATTCGCGCCCCAATCGCTTGGCGACCGCGCCGGTCGTGCCGGTGCCGAAAAACGGATCGAGCACGACATCGCCTCTTTCGGTTGTCGCCAGCATCACACGATAGAGCAGCGCCTCGGGCTTTTGCGTCGGGTGGACCTTGTGCCCCCCCTTCTTCAGCCGCTCCTGCCCGCCGCAGATTGGCAAGACCCAGTCAGAACGCATCTGAAGTTCATCGTTCAAGGTCTTCATTGCACGATAATTAAACTGATATCGCGCCTTCTCGCCCATGCTCGCCCAGATCAGCGTTTCATGCGCATTGGTAAAGCGGGTGCCCTTGAAATTGGGCATGGGATTGGCCTTGCGCCAGATGATGTCATTGAGGATCCAGAAGCCCATATCCTGCATGATCGCGCCGACACGGAAGATG
>CAZWEY010000177.1:0-5187 GCA_964632055.1 uncultured Sphingomonadaceae bacterium | reverse complement strand
TCATTAGGCACCCCAATTCTGCGCCAAGGCGGTGCGCCCTGACAGCCAAGAGACGTACTGAATTATGCGCACTGACCATGGGGAAAGTGCCTCCAAGCCCCCCGGAATCTCTTCAATTTCCTTGAAGAGATTCCGGGGATTGGCAGTTCAAAGCATGATGTCTTTCGATTCAGCCCCGAAGCGGTCTGCGGCGAGCGTGCGCGCATATTTTCTGTACTGCGAACCGATATGCTGGCGGGCGCTGATAAGATTGCGGTAAATCCGCCCTGTGCTGGTGGCCTCTTCCATCATCGCCAGGCCGCTCGTTGCCTCGAACAGCGCCTTGGCATTCTGGACACAGGTTTCCGCGACATAGCTGGACTGGTAACGATAGCGCATACGGTCCGAAATCGACGCCGTCTCGCCGCGTTCAGCAAGATCCATGAGCCTTTCGAAGGTCTGACGCTGGACGTGCTTCATCTCTTCCACCGCACCAATGGCCTGCCCGAGCGCCAACAATGCATCGGGATTTTCCGTTATCGGCCCGGAGGAGGTCGAACGGGCCTCACCGGTGACCACGAATTCATCGACCATTGCCTGCAAGGCACCAATCATCGGCAAGGTGATAACCCTGTAAAAAACCGTGATCGGCGACAATTTATAGAGCGGCCCCTCATTCGTTCCCGGGCTCGTGCCCTTGAACAGATCGGAAAAGGCCAACCCGCGATATTCCGGGACAAAAGCATCCTCCACCACAATGTCATTGCTGCCGGTCGATTTCAGCCCGGTAACGAACCACGTATCGATGATCGATATATCTTTGCGCGGAACAAGAAAGCAGACAACTTCGCCGGGCTTGTCGGAAGGAAAACTGCTGAGCAGGAGCCAGTCACAATGCGCCGATCCGCTGGACCATTTCCAACGCCCTGAAAGCTGATACCCACCGTCCACTTTAATCGCCTTGCCTGCCGGAGAATAGGACGAGGAAATAATCGGCTCTTTATCTGTATCGGACCACACATCCGCCTGCGCCTGGTTATCGTAAAACGCCAGATGATAGGCGTGGTTCGCCCACAAACCATAGACCCAGGCAACCGCCATGTCCCCTTCGGCAAGAGCCATGCCGATCTCGGAAAACACCATAGGATTCAGTTCATGACCGCCCCATTTTGCAGGCTTCATAACGCCGATCAAACCAGCATTCTTGATTTCGGAGACAGTCTCTTTGGAAACGCAACGCTCCATTTCATCATTTGTGGCACGCTGCTTCAACGTCGGTATCATCGCTCGGGCGCGTTCAATCAATTCTTTGGAAAGGGACGCTTTCATAAATGGGCTCCATGGTCCGATTTGTAATCTTTGCCAAACATCACCGGCGAACCGAGAATACTCTCGACTGCGGATTCTGATAAAAATCCCGATGACGGATGATGAAATTTGAAAAATGATGCAGATCTATATTGCGCGCTCTATATTCAGCGCAACACATCGACCAATATCGCGATTTTACAGCCACATCCTTCAGGTTTTACATCCCATCAACCAGTATATTATTATTCAGCTGCAAGCAGGTTTTCTGCTTAATATTGCCTCGGGCTTGCGCCCGCCCCGCCGGTCAGGCGGTGCTGTGAATGTGTTTTAGCGCAAATCCCGCAGTCAAGATTTCGATACACTGTCAAAATATTCTGCTAAACTGCCATATGGATGTTCTCCATCGGCACTGCGGTTGCGCGAAGTCGATGAGTTTGCATTATACCAAAAACCGGAGCTCAGTACCGGAATGGGAGAAGGAGAGAGTGGCCGAGTTATATCCATTCAAGATCGAAAATAATGAAAAATCGGTGCGGCAAAATTTTGCTGTGCCGACTTCCCCTGCCGAACTGCAGGAATGGGATTTCGATCCTGACGGGCTGCCACGAGACATATCCGCAGTTAATCTGGAAATTGTGACGAAGGATAAGGTTCAGTCCCGCCATAGCCATCGAAAAGCACAACTTATCGTGCCGCTGCGGGGCCTTATTAGCTGCGAAGTGGATAATGCCTTGTGGATCGTGCCATCCGCTAACGGCCTTTGGATACCGAGCGAGGCGATACACCGGATGCGAAGCGCTGGAAATGTATCGCTTTACGTCCTGTTTATTGAGCCGGGGGTCTGCCAGCCATTACCGGCGCAGTGCGGAACGATTCCCATTTCACCTTTATTGTGCGAACTAATTGGCCGTCTTTCAACTTTTCCGCTGTATTATGAAGTCAATGAGCGAAATGATCGCCTGACGGCCATGATCCTCGACGAATTGATGCAATCCCCGGTTAACAGCCTTAATTTGCCAATGCCATCGGACCCCCGGTTACGCAGAATTGCACGTGAGCTCATGCAGGATTCCAGCAACCGGCTGACTGCAGCTGAATGGGCCAGCCGGGTCGGCATGAGTGAGCGCACCATGTTCAGGCTGATGAGTCTTGAAACAGGCATGACCTTCGGGCGATGGAAACGCCAGCTACATATATTGCTGGCGCTAGAGCGTCTGGCCGATGGTGATGCTGTACAAACGATTGCGCTGGATCTTGGCTATGAAAGCGCCAGTTCCTTTATCACCATGTTCCGCAAGACATTCGGTATCTCGCCAACGAAATTCATCGCCACGCGAAATAGCGGGCCGGATTCAGGCACGCACCGCCAGACGAACTAGTGGTTCAACCGCAACTGGCGTGCCTTCCTCACCTTGCTTGATGACGAACGCCTTCTGCGCGTCCGTGAACTTCGATTCCTTCATGCCGTAACTCCTCGTCCAGCCAAGGATGTCTACGGCGGAAAACTCTAACTCGAAACGGTCCAGAATTCAGGTAGCAGAGCATCGGCGACCGCGCATACGACAGCAATGCGATGCGCGCGACCCTGGCGGCCCGCGGCGCATGGGCCTGCGTCAAGCCGATGCCCAACCGCAAACGCATCCCGGCGTTCAGCCCGTTCCTCTATCGATATCGCAATCTCGTCGAGCGCTTCTTCAGCAAACTCAAGCATTTCCGCGCCGTCGCCACCCGCTATGACAAGCGCGCCGACAACTACCTCGCCTCAGTCCAACTCGCGTCCATCAGGATATGGTTGCGGCATAACCAGTCGGTGACCTAAAGTGTTTCGTCAAGAAAGCTGACCAGAGCTTTCCATGACCGGTCATCGGTCCTCTTGTCATAACGCGCGCCGGGTGTACCAAACTTGTCCGCATCCGGAATCGTAAAGGAATGCACCTGCCCGGCATAGGCGATGACCTGACAGTCAACACTCGCATCCGCCATTTCGCGCAAGAACTCGGCCAATGTCGTTGCTTTGATATTCTCCACCATGCCCAGGAGTGCAGCATCGCCCGCGAAGGGGTCATCAGCGCCGTGACATACCAGCAAACTGGCCTTGGCCTTATCCGGGATGGCTCCCTCGGGTGTTCCAAGAACGGCATGGAATGTTGCACCGGCACGAAGATTGCTGCGGCCTGACCGCACAACGGACAGAACGGCCGCACCGCCAAAGCAGAAACCGATCGCGCCAATCCGGCCATTGCAGCGCGGATGGGCTTCCAGCGCTTCTATTGCGGCAACTGACCGCGTCGCCAGATCGCCGGGACGCGAGATCCACGAGGCGACGACCCCATGCGCGTCGGGCAAGCCCGGCACTTCGCCATTGCCATAAACATCCGCGACCAGCGAAACATAGCCAAGCTCATCCGCAAGCCGGTGGGCGCGGCCCAAGGAATGGGTACTGACCCCGGCAATATCCGGGAAGACGACCACGCCGGGCCGCTTGTCGTCGCCATCGGGCAGCACCAGCACGCCTTTGCAGGTAACATCTCCATCCTGATATTCGTAAGGTTGTTCGGTTGCCATTATTCTTTCTCCGCTTGTGTGATGGATTGGTATTTTTCGGCTCAGTGCAGCGCCGCCACAATTCCTCCGTCAATCACGACAGTCTGGCCCGTTATTGATGTGGAATTCAGAAATGTCAGAACCTGACTGCACACGTCGTCGAGCTGCACATTGCGCCCCAGCAGAACGTTCTTACGCAGGGCCTTCTGCCCATCTTGGTTCATCGATCGATTGGCCATCTTGGTATTTTCCACTAGCCCCAGAGCAATGCAATTGACTGCCACGTCGGGCGCCATCGCCACGGCCAGACACCGGGTGAGGTGGTTGAGCCCGGCCTTACCAGAGGCGTAAGCAATACTGCTTCCCATCGGCGCGACACCCGCGACGGACGAAATATTCACGATACGACCGCGTCCGTGCGCCTTGAGCAGCGGCGCGAGCGCACGAGCCATCAAAAACGGTCCGCGTAAATTGGTTTCCAGCACCTTATCCCATAGTTCCGGTGTCAACCCATCGAGATCATTGAATGGAATTCCTACATTCCAGGCCGCATTATTTACCAGCAGGTCAAGGCATTCATGACGCTGCGAGACTACCTCCGCCAGCGCCTCGATCGATGCGGGAGAGCGCTGATCCAGCTGCACAAAATGAATCTGCCCACCCGATTTCCCGCTCTCATCAACCGCCGGAACGGTTCCATTATATGTTCCAATTACAGTCATACCCTGATCCGCGAGCCACCTCGCAACCGCAGACCCAACACCACCCGAAACACCTGTAATGAGCGCGATTTTCCCAGTCAGCGGCATGGGTGATCAAGCTCCAGCCGGTCCCTGACACACACCGGACGCACATAGCCGCACGGGATTATCAAATAATGCATTGCCTCTCCACATTCCCCAACCCCATTTGCCTGGGGCAGGTCCGCATCGCCCGCTTTTCTGAACCCGGACTGATAACAAGATTTCGGCCAGCAAGGTAACCCGGTCGTCAGCGCGATGGATCACGAAATCTTGTCGAATGATCTCGAAATCGTGCCAAAACCTCCATATCGCCAAGCCTCCACCCGGTTGGGACGTGCAATTTTGTCCGGTTTTTGCGGTGTGTGACCAAAATTGTCCATACCAGCAGAATGGTAGGCGCTAAAACCGGCCTCCCTCTGATTGGCATATTTATTGCTTGGCCCACATTGGTTGTGCTGGCCGCACTATGATCGCGAATTTGCTGACGAGGACGAAAACGCACCTCGCCGCCAATGAAACGATTGCTTTCAGCAAAAAAAAGATGTGATTAAATGGGAGGGGTATCAATGAGAAACAGCTCGATTTTGCTTGCCGCCGTAGCAAGCACGGT
>CAZWEY010000176.1:0-5198 GCA_964632055.1 uncultured Sphingomonadaceae bacterium | reverse complement strand
GCATGATCGCGCCGACACGGAAGATGTTGTGATAGCTGCCGATCACCCAGATCGACCCGTCAAGCTTGAGAACCCGTCTCGCTTCTGCCAACCAGTCCCTTGTAAAAGCATCATAAGCAGCAAAGCTTGCGAACTGGTCCCAATGATCGGTCACCGCATCGACATGGCTGCCGTCTGGCCGGTTGAGATCGCCGCCAAGCTGAAGATTATAGGGCGGATCAGCAAAGATCATGTCGACGCAATTGTCGGGCAGCGAGCGCATCGCTGCGACGCAATCGCCATCGAGAATCCGTCCAAGCGGAAGTGTCGCCCTGATATCGGCCGTGGCCGGTTCTTTTCTGGCCCGGGCGGGACGCGCCAGGACTTTGGTCATCTGATTCATGGAACCCCCATACTTATCCACAGGGTGAGTCCTTCGGAGTCCCGCGTCAAGCGCGGATGCACATCGCGGCTTGCCAGAACATGGTTAACAGCGCGCTAAGCATGGAGGGTCGAAGCGGCCAGACACAGCATATTGAGTCCTCCGCCGGGCCGAAGACTCGATATATGGGGGTGTGGCAAAACGGACTCGCCGGCCAAAAAAATTTACGAAAACAGCCCAAGCTGGGCGACAGGCGCAAAACTCATGCGATGATGGCGCGTCGGGCCATGGCGGCGCAAGGCGTCAAGATGCTCACGCGTGCCATAGCCCATATTGCGCTCCCAGCCATAAACCGGATGCTCTGCCGCCGCCTGGCGCATCAGGCGGTCGCGATATTCCTTGGCGATGATCGAGGCCGCAGAAATGCATGGCTCCAGCCCATCGCCGCCGATGATGGCGCGCGCCGGCCAGCGCCAGCTCTCAACCCTTCCGGCCGGGGTCTGGTTGCCATCTATCAGCACCTCTGCCGGGTCCTGGCCAATCCGGGCACACAATCCGGCAACCGCCCGGGTCATCGCCAGCATGGTTGCGGCAAAGATGTTGATGCGGTCGATTTCCTCGACATCAGCGAGCCCGATCGACCACTGGCAGCTTTGCTGGATCAGGGGCTCAAGCTGCGCGCGCCGCCGCGCGGAAAGCTTCTTGGAATCGTCCAGTCCCGCAGGCGCATCCGGCCCCAGCAGCACTGCGGCCGCAACCACCGGACCGGCAAGCGGCCCCCTGCCCGCCTCGTCGACGCCGACAACCATGGCAGAGCCATCAGGATGAGAGAGAGGCAATGAAGTCATGGAGCCAGTCTATCCGATTGCCCCCCGCCAGCCGCAAGCCGCATATGCGCCAAATCCGGGGATTGCAGGGCCTGACACCCTCAACGCGACATTTCATTCGACAAGAGGCCCCGCCAGCCCTATCGGCCCGGCGCTCATGGCGACGATCATTCCTCTTGCCGATATCGACCCCGCACTGATCGAGGATCTGCTCGACCGGGCCTTCGAGCCTGAGCGGCGCACCCGCACGGCCTACAAGGTCCGCGAAGGCTCGCAATGGCTGCCAGGCCTGAGCTTCGCCGTGCTGGATGACGAGGATTATCTGGCGGGAACCATCCAGACATGGCCCGTTGCCCTGACTGACAGGGATGGTCGCGCTCACCCCATGTTGATGGTGGGGCCGGTGGCCGTGCTGCCCGAACGCCAGAGCCAGGGCTATGGCAAGGCGCTGATGCTGGCCATGCTGGGTGCGCTTGATGAACGCGCAAGCCTGCCGCAGGTGATGATCGGCGACGAGGATTATTACGGCCGCTTCTTCGGCTTCACCGCATCGCCCACCGGACGGTGGGATCTGCCAGGGCCGTTCGACCGCAAGCGCCTGCTGGTGCGCTGCGACAATCCGGCGATCCTTCCCCGCGAGGGGATGCTGGGGCCTTGGCGCGACTGATGCGATCTGGCATCGGTTGCACGATGCCTTATGATCCACCACCCGAAATTGCCGCGATGAGCCTTAGTGAGGCGGCAGAAGCCATGGCTGCGCGCAAATTGCCTCCGGTGAGCACATGGCGCCCGGCGCATGTGGGCGATAGCCATATGCGCATAGCTGCCGATGGCGCATGGTTTCATGAGGGATCGCCAATCAGCCGCCCGGCCATGGTGCGCGCCTTTGCCTCACTGCTGATGCGCGACGAGGCTGGCCAGCACTGGCTGGTGACCCCTCATGAAAAGCTGCGCATTGCGGTCGAGGATGCACCGCTTGTCGCCATCGATGTGACCCGCACCGATGATGCGCTGGTCTTTCGCCTCAACACCGACGAGATCGTGGTGGCTGGTCCCGATCATCCTTTGCGCGCCACTGGCGATCCGCAGACGCCTGCCATTTATCTCGCCGTCCGCAATGGATGCGAAGCGCGGCTCAACCGCTCGACCTATGCACAAGCGGCGGCACTGGCGATGGAGGAAGGCGAGGACTGGAGCCTGTCGAGTCTGGGAACGCGCTTCTCCATGGTGCCAGCATGAGCGGCCTGTTCGACCGCCTGACAGAATTGCTGGCCGATGGGCATAGCCGTCACGCCAGCTTGCGCGACGACATGCGCTATGCCCCTGTCGGCAAGGACTTGCGCGGGGCGGCCGTGCTGGTGGCTGTGACAGACCGGCCCGAACCGGGCGTGCTGCTGCTTCACCGCCCGCTTGCCATGCGTTCCCATGCAGGCCAGGTTGCCTTCCCCGGCGGCAAGATCGACGAGGGCGAGGACGCCATTGCTGCTGCCCTGAGAGAAGCGCATGAGGAACTGGGCATTGCGCCGGACAAGGTTCATGTGGTGGGTGAAACCGACCATTATCGAACCGGCAGCGGCTTCCATATCACCCCGGTCATCGGCGTGGTGCCGCCCGACCTGCCGATTGTGCCGAACCCGGACGAGGTCGACAGCTGGTTCGAGGTGCCGCTGCGCTTTCTGCTCGACCCGGCCAATCATGCCGAAAAAAGCATCATCTATGGCGGTGTGCGGCGCTATTACCTCGATATGCCATGGAACGGCCATTATATATGGGGCGCAACTGCGGCGATGATCCACAATCTGTCGCTCAGGATCGGATATGAGCATTTCTGAGCATCTCCCCAGTGCCGGCTGGACCGCGCGCGAAGACCTTGCCCGGATGATAGCGGCGCTTGGGTCTGGCAATGCCCGCTGGGTGGGCGGCGCTGTGCGCGACACGCTACTTGGGCTGGATGCGCATGATGTCGATTGCGCCACACCGCTGCCTCCGCAAGAGGTGATGGAACGGCTGGCCGCCGCCGGCATCCGCACCATCCCCACCGGGATCGACCATGGCACCGTGACCGCCCTGCTGGAGGGGGGCCATGTCGAGATCACCACGCTTCGGCGCGACATTGCGACCGATGGCCGCCGCGCCGAAGTCGCCTTTTGCGACGATTGGCGCGAAGATGCCGCGCGGCGCGATTTCACCATCAACGCGCTTTATGCCGAGCCGGAAACAGGCCTGATTCACGATTATTTCGGCGGACTGGACGACCTGCGCTCCCGGCGCGTGCGTTTCATCGGCGATGCGCATGACCGCATACGCGAGGATCATTTGCGGATCCTGCGCTATTTCCGCTTCCATGCCCGCTTCGGCGATACCGCCGACCCTATGGCCGAACAGGCCTGTCGCGAACTGGCGCCGATGCTCAAGGGCCTCTCGCGCGAGCGCGTGGCGATGGAATTGCTGAACCTGCTGTCCCTGCCCGACCCTGCCCCCACCCTTGTCCGCATGAGCGCGCTGGAGGTTCTGGTGCAAATTCTTCCCGAAACGGGCGACGAACAGCTTTCTGCGCTCCGCTCTCTGATTGAAATGGAGCGGCGCGAAGGCGTTGAGGCCGTCCCGCTGCGCCGGCTGGGTGCATTGCTTCCGGCAGACCCGGCCATGGCCGAAGCGGTGGCTTCCCGGCTGCGGCTTTCGGCGAGACAACGCAAGCGGCTGAGCTGTATCGCCGCACGATCGGACAGCGACGCACAATCCCCGCACGCACTGGCCTATCGCGCTGGCATGGATTGTGCCGCAGACCGGCTGTTGCTGGGGGGATCGAGCCTTGCCCCCTTGCGCGATTGGCAGGTTCCTCTGTTCCCGCTGAAAGGTGGCGCCATCGTCGCGCGCGGGCTGCGCGCCGGGCCTGAGGTCGCACGGATCATGCAGGCGGTGGAACGCCGCTGGATCGAGGAGGGTTTCCCTGAAAAGAGCCGGGTCGACCAGCTGCTTGAAAGCGAGCTGGGCGGCTGATCACGCAATTTTGTTGCACTTGCGAAGAATTTCTCTATACGCCGTCTCGCTTCCGGCGCGGATATTCGCGCAATCGGTTTCGAGCGTGAACTTCCTTGCATAAAGGCAAGTCCCGTTACCGACTAACGGCAGCACCGCTGAAAGCTTCCCTTTTCACGCTTGGGTCGCCGTGTGACCCCACGCGCCCGGACATTTGCGTCCGCTGGCGCCATTTGAGAGTATTTTCATGTCCTATTTCACCGAACTTGGCCTTGCCGAGCCTATCCTTCGCGCGCTTGGCACCAAGGGCTATTCCGATCCCACCCCGATCCAGCGTCAGGCGATCCCCTCGCTGCTGGAAGGCCGCGATCTCCTTGGCATCGCCCAGACCGGCACCGGCAAGACGGCGGCCTTCTCGCTTCCCTCGCTTCACCGCCTCGCCTCCAACCCGACAGGCCGCCACAAGGCCGCCTGCCGCATTCTCGTCCTCTCGCCTACCCGCGAACTGGCCGCGCAAATCGCCGAAAACATGCGAGCATATGCCAAATATCTCGACCTTTCCGTGCAATGCGTGTTCGGCGGGATGCCGGTGGGCGCTCAGGCCCGCAAGCTCGTTCCGGGCTGCGACATCCTCGTCGCCACGCCGGGCCGCCTGCTCGACCTCATCGACCAGCGCGCCCTGACGCTGCGCCATGTCGAGATTTTCGTGCTCGACGAGGCTGACCAGATGATGGACCTCGGCTTCATCAAGCCGCTGACCCGCGTTGCAGCACTGCTGCCGGAAAACCGCCAGAGCCTGTTCTTTTCGGCCACCATGCCCAACGCGATTGCCGATCTTGGCAAGCGGTTCATCAAGAACCCGGTGCGCGTCGAAGTTGCCCCGCAATCGACCACGGCTGAGCGGGTCGAACAATACGCGACCTTCCTCAACCAGACCGAAAAGCAGGCGCTGCTGACGCTCTCGCTCAAGGCCGGCCTTGCCGACAAGTCGATCGACCGCTGCCTCGTCTTCACCCGCACCAAGCATGGCG
>CAZWEY010000175.1:0-5213 GCA_964632055.1 uncultured Sphingomonadaceae bacterium | reverse complement strand
TATCGCCGAACACCACGCCCACCGCGCCGACCGCCATCTTGATCAGAGCGGCATCGCGACCATGCGAGGAATGGCTGCCAGCGGAAGCCGCAACCGGAACGTTTTCGGCCTTTGCGGGAGAATCGCTCATCCTGTATGCACGCTCTTGTTGCCACGGCCAGCCTGCCACATTCCCGACAGATGGCCGGGCCGCTTAGCAGCATGGGCTTTGCCCCGCAACACAGGCAATCAGGGCTGCTCTGCCAGCTTGCGCAGGATTGTCTCAAGCTGGGTCAATCGCCCTGCCACCTCGGCGCGCCCATAGGCATTTTCAGGAGTATCCTGCAAAGCGCCAGACCAGGCCTTGTGCGCCTCGATCAGCTTGCCCTGGCGCAAATAGGCTATGCCGAGAAAGAAGCCCGGCGCCACGCTGGACGGATCGGCCTTTGCCGCACTGGCATAGGCTGCCTTGGCGGGAGCCGCCAGCTGGCCTTCGGCATGAGCGACCAGCACATTGCCCAGTGCGGTCCATGCTTCGGCGTCATGGGGATAACGCCGGGTGGCATCGGCAAGGATGGTGGCTGCATTTTCAAACTGGCCCTGCCGGGCAAAACCATCGGCAAGGATCATATAGTGCCGGGGATTGGCCGCATTGTCGAACATGCGCTGGCGCGCCTCGACCAGCAGCGGCCCTTCGCCATTGGCGCTGTCTTCGGCCATGCGGGGCGAACCGGGCTGGAAAGGCTGGCCCTGCAAGCCATAGGCGGCAAGCCCCGCCAGCAGGGCCGAGCCAACCGCCATCACGCCGCCGCGCGGCAGGCGGAAAGCCAGCGCCATCGCCGCCAGCGACAGCACAGCAAGCCCCACTACCCAAAACCAGACGCCCATCATCGCCTCCCCAGCCTGCGCCGCAGAACAACAATGGCTGCCAGAAGCAACAATGCGGGAACGGCAAAGAGCGGCCAGGTCGTTGCGCTGGCGCGCGGCGCATAGCTCACATAATCCCCATAGCGTTCCATCAGCCATGAACGGACCTGTTCCGGCGACTTGCCCGCCGCGATCTGGGTGCGCACCTGATGGCGCATGTCGCCAGCCATGGGCGCGTCGGAATCCGCGATCGACTGGCTCTGGCATTTGAGGCAGCGCAGCGTTTCCATCAACGCTCGCGCCGAGGCTTCCTGTGCGGGATCGGGCAACTGGACATAGGCATAAGGCGCGGGCGGCAGCGCATCTTGCCCGGCAAGCGGTGCACCGATCATGAAAATCGCAAAGGCGAGCGCAGCGATCCTCATTGGCCCGCTTCCTCCAGCTTGCCCATCAGCATGGCGACATCATTGGCCCGGATATCGCCAATATGCTGATAGCGGATCACGCCCTTGCCATCGATCACGAAGGTTTCCGGCACGCCGGACGAGCCGATGCCGAGCTGAACCGCAGAAATATCGTCAGCGCCAAGCCGGGTATAGGGATTGCCATAGCGCGCCAGAAAAGCAGCGACATCTTCCGGCGTATCGCGGATCGCCACGCCCATGATCTCGACGCCTTGCGCCTTCAGTGCGGCGAGTTGCGGCGCTTCTGCCGCACAAGGAATGCACCAGCTGGCCCAGATATTGAGCAGGCGGGGTTTTCCATCGCCAAGATCCCCGCTCGCAAGGCCCGGCAGATCGGGCGATGCCGGTTTCAGTGTGAACTGGGGCAAGCTCTTGCCGATCATCGCGCTTTCCACCTCGCGACCGGCCGGGTGGCGCATTTGCACCACCACCAGCACGCAAAAGGCGGCAAAGGCGGCCAAAGGCAGCCAGAAAGTCCAGCCGCGCCTCATCGGGCCTGCGCCGCCTTGCGTTCGGCAATGCGCTGCAACAAAGCCGCCTTACGCCAATCACCCAGCAACCGGCCCACCAGCGCCAGCGCGCCGCCCAGCGCGATCATCAGCCCGCCGATCCACAGATAGATCACAAAGGGCTTCCACCACAGCCGCAATTGCCAGCGCCCGTCATCCGCCTCGCCGCCCAGCACAGCATACAATTGCCCGTTCCAGCGGGTCAGCAAGGCGGATTCGGTCGTCTGCTGCTCAGGCGTCCAGAAATAGCGCGAATGGGGCGTTATGCGGACAGGCTCTTCATCGAGGTAACGCGCATCGAGGAGAGCTTCGAAGCCGGTCCAGTTCGGCCCGGCCATGGGCGAGACGGCGTTGAGCTTTACCGTCCATGGCCCGATTTCGGCCTTGTCGCCCGGCCGCGCCGCCACCAGCCGTTCTTCTGTAAAGGCGCTGTCGGCGGCCATGCCGAACAGGCCCACCGCAAGCCCCAGATGGGCGATGACCATGCCCCAGACCGGCAACGGCGTGCGCAGCAGGCTGCGACCGGCGAGCGGCATGACGCTGCCCACCGCCACCACGGCTGCAAAGACCAGACCAAGCAACGGCAGAATGCCCGGAGGCCCGGCGATCAGCAAGGCGACCAGCACGGTCAGCCCGGCAGTTACACCCGCGATGGCGACGTTGGAAACCCGACCGAGATGATCCTCGCGCCAGCGCAGCACCGGGCCGACGGCCATGACGGCAAGCATGGGCAGAAAGAAAACCGCACTCACCGGGTTGAAATAGGGCGGCCCCACCGAAACCTTGAGCCCCAGCGATTCTGCCAGCAGCGGATAGAGCGTTCCGAGCAGGACAATGCCCAGAATGGCGCTGAGCAGCACATTATTGACTACCAGCGCCCCTTCGCGGCTGGCAGCGGCAAACCGCTCGCCTTCGGCAATGGTGGCGGCCCGCATGGCAAACAGCGCCAGCGCCCCGCCGATATAGATCACCAGCAAGGCGAGGATGAAACTGCCGCGTTCGGGATCGACGGCAAAGGCATGGACGCTGGTGAGGATGCCGGAACGGACCAGGAATGTGCCGATCATCGACATGGAAAAAGCGACAACGCCCAGCATGATCGTCCAGGTTCGCAAGGCATCGCGCGCGGCCAGAACGCTGACCGAATGGAGCAGCGCGGTCGCCGCCAGCCAGGGCATCAAGGACGCGTTCTCGACCGGATCCCAGAACCACCAGCCGCCCCAGCCCAGCTCGTAATAGGCCCAGTAACTGCCCGCAGTGATGCCGATGGTCAGGAATATCCAGGCTCCCAGCACCCAGGGCCGCATGGCGCGGGCAAAATCGGGCGTGACCTGCCGGGTCAGCAAGGCGCCAACGGCAAAGCTGAAAGCGACCGAAAGCCCGACATAGCCAAGATAGAGCGTGGGCGGGTGGAAGGCGAGGCCGATATCCTGCAACAAGGGGTTCAGGCCCATCCCTTCGGGCACTGGCTGAGCCAGACGGGCGAAGGGATTGGAACTGAACAGCAAGAAGGCATAGAAACCGAGGCCGACAAAGGCCTGCGCCGCCAATGTCGCCAGCATGGTGCGTTCGGGCAGGCGCCGTTCGACAAGCGCGATCAGCCCGCCTGCCGCAGCCATCACCGTGACCCAAAGCAGCATCGAGCCTTCATGATTGCCCCATGCCCCAGCAATCTTGAAAATCAGCGGTTTGGCGGAATGGGAATTGGCCGCCACCAGCGCAACGGAAAGATCGGTGCGCGCAAACAGGATGATTAGACAGACCAGCGCAATGCCGGCCAGAACGCCCTGCATCACCGCCGCCGGGCGCACCACGCAAGCCAGATCGCGACCGGCCTCCCTCAGCCCCAGCGCGCCTGCCACCAGTTGCAGCAAGGCAAGCGATGCGGCCAGCCACAGAGCAGCCAGCCCGAATTCCGCGATCATTGCGTCGTCTCCGCCACGATCGCTTCTGCGTGCTGCGGCGACATGTCCTTCAACTCGCGCGGAACGTAATTCTCGTCATGCTTGGCGAGCAGATTATCGGCCACGAAAGCGCCGCCCTCCAACCGCCCTTCGGCCACCACGCCCGAACCTTCCTGAAACAGATCGGGCAGGATGCCGGTATAGCGCACCGGAACACGGGCCTTGCCGTCGCCCACCACGAAACTGATGCTCACCCCGTCGTCCAGCCACTTGATCGATCCATTCTGCACCATGCCACCAAGGCGCACGGCCTGGCCTTCTGCGGGCGGATTGGCGGCAAATTCAGAGGGCACGTAGAAATAGCTCGCCTGGGAACGCAGCGCCCATATCGCCAGCAAGGCCGCCCCCAGCAGGCATATCGCCGCGATTACCACCAGCACAAGACGCTGATGCTTGGCTTTGATCATGCCGCTCATTCGCCGCGCGCTTTCTGTTTGACCCTGGCCAGCCGCGCCTCGGCCCTGAGCATGGCGATCCAGCTCCATGCCGTAAGCATCAGCGTAGCCAGAATGCCGACGCCATAAGCCGCCAGCACATAGGTCCATTGATCGAGTGCTTCCCTCATGGCTCGCCTTCCAGGGCTTTGCGACGCAGGCGGGCTTCAGCCTGAATTTCGGCCAGCAAGGCGCGCATCCGGGCCAGCACAATCCCGCCGAACAGCAGCGAAAATCCGATGGTGGCAATCAGCAGCGGCCAGAGAAAGGTCGGGTCGATGGCCGATTTTCCCATGGTGATGCTGGGCGGCTGGTGCAGCGAATTCCACCACACCACCGAACGGTTGATGATCGGGATGTTGATCGCCCCCACCAGTCCGAAAATCGCCGCAATCCTGCTTGGCGCGCCTTCTCGCTGCACCGCGCCCGCGATCGCGATATAGGCAAAATAGAGGAACAGCAGGACCAGCATGCTGGTGAGCCTGCCGTCCCATACCCAATAAGTTCCCCATGTCGGCCTGCCCCAGATGGCCCCGGTCACCAGACAAATCGCCGTAAAGACCGCTCCGGGCACAGCCACGGCCCGTGCCGCGATCCCGGCCAGCGGATGGCGCCAGACGATCTCGATCAGGCTCGCGATCGCAATCGCCGTCCAGCCGCCCATGGCGAGCCATGCGGTGGGGACATGGACATACATCACCCGCACAGTCTCGCCCATCAATCGGTCAGGCGGAAGGGTAAACAGCGCCCACCACAAGGCAAAGCCGGTAACGGCCAGTCCGCCCGCCAAAAGAGGCAGGGTGAGCCAGCGGGCGATGACCAGGAAACGGGCCGGATTGGCGAAATAATGCATGGGACGAGTGATCCTCAGGCGCGAGCTTTTACAGCCACCGCGCCAGCCCGCAAGGGGCCTTGGGGGTATATTCTCATCGGGATCATAGGGAAAATGGGGCGATCGATGGGGTTCGAACCCACGACCTCCGGTACCACAAACCG
>CAZWEY010000174.1:0-5220 GCA_964632055.1 uncultured Sphingomonadaceae bacterium | reverse complement strand
CAAATATCCGCCCGATATGTTCGCCATTCCGGCGCCTCGAAGGCGCGATTCATAGGTCCTGACCCTAGAACACGCCCGCCGCTTCCAGCCTTGCGATCTCGTCTGGGGCAAGTTTCAGGATCTCCTCCAGCACATAGCGGTTGTCCTCGCCATAGCTCGGGCCATGCCTGCCCAGCGGCCCGCCAATATAGGAAGGCGTCTCGCTCAGCCTGCCGGGCACCTCGCGCACCGGCCAGCGGCCGATCTCGGACTGGTCCAGCTCCACCAGCCAGTCGAGATGCGCAAGCTGCGGGTCGCGCTCGCAGCGGTCCTGCGCGGTCTGGCAAACGCCAGCGGGCACGCCCGCGGCTTGCAGCCTATCCATCAGCTGATAGCCGTCCCACCCTCTGGTTGCTTCATTCACCAGCGCATCGAGCGCGTCCTGATTTTTCATCCTGAGCGCCAGCGTGGCGAAACGTTCGTCGCTCGTCCAGTCGGGGTGATCGAGCACACGGGCAAGCGCGTGCCACTCCGCATCGGTGAAGGCCGCGATGGCGATCCATCGGTCGGTCCCGGCAGTGCGATAGGCGCCGTGGGGGGCTGCCTGTTTCCATGGGGAGCGGTTGCCATAGCGTTGCCATTGGCGGCCATTGGCGGAGGCATCGAGAATGGCGGTGCCGGTGAGGAACAGCCCGCATTCCACCTGCGAGCTGTCGATCCAGCAGCCTTGTCCAGTGCGGCGCTGGCGATAGAGGGCGGCGATCATGGCCGTCGCCATCTGATAGGCCCCGAACCAGTCGAGATAGGAATAGCCGATGCCGGCAGGCGGCCAAGGCGATGGCAGGCCCGACATTTCGGACAGCCCGCTGAACGCCGCCGCCGAGGGGCCGAAACTGCGCAACCGGCCATAGGTTCCGATCTGGCCCATGCCCGATTGCTGGACATAACAGATGCGCGGGTTGATTTGCCTCAGCCGCTCCCAGCCAAAGCCCATCTTGTCCATCGTGCCGGGGGAAAAGCCCTCGATCACCATGTCCGCGTCTTTCAGAAGTTCGGTCAACAGTTCCTTCGCCCGCGCCTCCCGCAAATTGAGGGTGAAGCTGCGCTTGGCTGCGTTGATCTCCATGAAGGCGCCGCTGCGGTTAAGGCTGCCATCGGGCATGAACATCAGCGGATCAGTGGCCGCATCGCGCGCGGCGCGGCCATCCGGCCCCACAAAAGCGCCGCCCATGCGCATCCCGTCCATGCGAGTGGCATGTTCGACCTTGATCACCTCCGCGCCATGGGCGGCGAGAAACCGCCCCGCCCCGCCGCTGGCCACAAGCCATGACAGATCAATGATGCGAAAGCCCCTGAGCGCCGAGGCCGGTTCGGGCTTTGCTGCGGCGTGCGCCTTCGGCTTCGGCAGATCCGGTAATTCCGCGCGGATCGCCTCGGTATGCTCGCCGATCAGGGGCGCGCGCGGGCCGATCTTCCAGTCCGCCCCGTCCGCCGCCCATTTCGGGCCGACCTGCTGGAAGCTCTTGCCCAGTTCCGGGTATTCGACGCTCGCAAAGCTGCTGCGCGCTGCCCAGTGTTCGTCCGCAAGGTTTTCTTCGGGCAGGCGCAGCGGCGCCCATGGCAGGCCCGCGTCCTGCCCTTCCTTCCACAAGTCCCGGTCATAGGCGAATTTGGCAATGAAGCGGTCCACCACCTCGGTCACATGCACCGCGACTTCGGGTTGCAGGAGAACCTGCTGGTCCTGATATTTAGGATCATCGAGATCATGATGGAAACCCTTGGAATCCATGAGATCGATGATCGTCTGCAAGGGCGTGTAGAAACCCGGCAGGAAACTGCGATGCGCCAGCACCCAGCGCCCGTCGAGCGTGCGCGAGGGGCCGGGGATATTGGCCCCGCCCAGCTCCGGGTTGGGCCGCTCGGGCGTCACTTGCGGGACAGCATGGCGGCAGGTCTGGCGGTGGACCGGCTGGCGGGCATAGATCCATGCAGGCAAGTCCAGCTCGGTGTTCTTTGCGGATGCCTCGTGCACGGCAAAAGCCAGCGCCTGTCCCCGCCCGCTGGTTTCGCGGGCATGAAGCGCGGCCATGATCTGGAATGCCGCCAGTTCGCCCGCGATATGATAGGCATGCCACATCTGCGGCGCGATGGGCGGCGTGGTATAGGTGCCGTCCGGCTCCGCATCATAACCGGAGTTCATCATCATCCCGCCAAGGGCCAGATGAACAAGGTCGGAGCCGCGATAATCGGCCCATGGGCCATCGTCGCCAAAGGGGGTGATCCGGGCGTAAACAAGACTGGGGTTGAGCGCGCGCAGCGCCTCGAAACCAAGCCCGCGATCAGCAAGGTAGCGGCGTGAACGCGTGTCGATCAGCACATCGGCAGTTGCAATGAGTTTACGAAAATCGTCCTGATCCGCCGGATCATCAAGGTCGAGCGCAACCGACCGCTTGCCCAGATTGTAATGCCAGAAATAGAGGCTGCGATCGGGATGCGGCTGGTCCTGATAGAACGGGCCGTAGCCGCGCGTTCCCTCGCCCCCCAGCGGTTCCACCTTGATGACGTCCGCGCCAAGGCCGCCCAGCAGCTTGCCGCAATATTCGCCATGCTCGTCCGCCAGTTCCACCACGCGGATGCCGGTCAGGAAATACCGGCCCTCCTCAGCCTGTGCCATTCAGCCAATCCCCTATTATTCCAGAGGAGATTGCGCGAAGCGCCGCGGGCCTGCAACCGGAAAGCCTGTGCAGCCCCTGCACCGGCCTTTGCCTGAGCCTTACCTGCGCGCGCCTTGTCCGAAAAAGGTCGGCGCGATGATCTTGGCATCAGCCTCGTTCTGCCATGCCATATAGTGCCGGATCGCATCGCGCAGCGCGGTGTAGGCCGCATCGTCCTTCCACGCATCGCGCTGCCGGATCAAAAGGTCGAGCGACTGGTAAAGCGCCTCGCGCAATTGCTGAACGCGGGCGGCGAGCAGCTCGATGTCACCAAGGTCGCCTGCATCGGCGGACAGCGCGGCGTCGATTGCCCTGGCGGCGGCAGCATCCCTGTTCTTGAGGAATGCGGCCGCGCTTTCCAGCAATTCGCCCAGCCGTGGCAATTCGGCCAGGAAGATGCCGCGCTCCTGCGCCAGCTGGTTGATGACATAGCGCGCCATGTGCTTGCAGGTTGTGACCGCACTCAGCACGTCGACATCACTCAGCTTGGGGATGACCTTGCTGTCGAGATTGGCGATGATCGTCTGGAGGACGTCTGTCGGGCGGGGATTGATCATTTCAACTGGCTCTCCACGGAGAGATGGAAATCGGCGAGCATTTCGGCCGTCGGCGGTTCGCGCAGGCCCATCGCGGCGAGCATGCCCTGGCGGCAGACATGGCCGACCTCGGTGCCCGTCCAGGCCTGCTTGATTTCGGCGAGCTGCGGCGTTTCGTGCAAGGCGGCGCAGCATTTTTCGGACATGGCGATGAGGCGGAAAGCGCGGATCACGCCGTAAAACTGAACACGTTCCACCGTCACCTTGATGCCGCTCACGCTCTCGTAATAATCGAGCGCCTTTTGCAGGCCCCAGATGTTCTCCCCATTGCGGTTAATTTCGGGCGCAAGGAACTGCATGAAGGCAAAATCGGCCGCCGGGTCGCCCAGCGAGGCTTCTTCCCAGTCGCTCATCGCCACGATCTTGCCATCGCGGAACACTTCCTCGCCATAGCCATTGGTGCCCTTGCACAGGCAGATGGCAGGCGATGGCGGCGCGTTGTCACGCAGCCATTCGGCGATCTCCAGCGCAACAGGCTCGGCTTGCCTGCGCACCTCGTTGAACTGCTTGAGCGCCGCGTTGGCGTAATTGACGCCGCAGGTTTCCGGGCTGTCCGGGACGGCGAGATATTTCTCGAAGCCCAGCACCTTCCAGTCGACATTATGCACCTTGGCAAGCGCGCGCATGTGCTCCTTGGAAATGCCGATCCGCCATTCGTCATATTGCGGCTCGTCGATCAGCATGTTGGGAATGTTCCAGCTGCCCTCGACGGCTTGCCGGACATAAAGCGGCCGGTCGGTCCACTCGCCCGCATCTTCCCACCACAGGACCTTCACCACCGGAACATCGGTCTGGTTCAACCGCTCATACATGAAATATTCGAGGTCGAGCGGGTTCGGCTCGGTGGCACCAGCGGGTGGATCGATGCGGATGACGACGCGGTCTTCGGCTGCGCCATCCTTCCTGAATTTGATGAAATAGGTCAGCCGCGAGGCACCGCGACCGAAGCGTTCCACATCGGTAATTTCGACCGGCGCGCCCATGCGGTAGCTGAAATACCGGGAAAGATATTCGGGACTGAAATCCATTGCCTTGGCGTTCCTCTCCTGCGGTCCTTCGCGTGCAGCCTTGTGGCCGCATCGAAGTGCCGGGGCAAGCCCGGTGCATACCCGCGCCGGCAGGAAAATTTGCCACTGCCCGCAAACCGGCATGCTTGCCTGCTCACGCACTATCTGTTCCGCACCCGCAAAGCCTCTCGCCAAGCCAGAAGCGGCAGGGCAAGGTGGCGCATCGATTCCGGGCCATCCGCAACCGGAACACTCATTTTCGGGAGAACCGTGTGACCGATCAACACAGGACGGCGCAGTCCAGTGCCGGGCAACACCGTTTTTTCCCGGGCTGGATCATCGTTGCGGTCTGCTTTCTTTCGATGAACTTCGCGGTCGGCATCGTGTTTACCGGCTACACCCCGCTCATCACTGCGATCGAGGCGCATTATTCGACCTCGCGGGCCGTCGCCTCGGGCGGGCCGCCCATCGCCTCTGTCGCCATGGGCATCGTCGCGCTGTTCGTGGGCAACCTCATCCAGAAGCGGGGTGCGCGCACTGTCATGATTGCCGGCAATCTGCTGGTCATAAGCGGGTTCGTTCTCGCCAGCTTCGTCCAGAGTGTCTATGTGCTGCTGGCGATCTACGGCACGCTGATCGGTTCGGGCTTCGTGGCCATGGGCATCGTCACCTGCTCAACCCTGGTTACCCGCTGGTTCAACGCCAGGCGCGGGCTGGCGCTGGGCATCATCAACCTGTTTCCCGGCATGGTGGTGTTCCCGCTCATCACCACCTGGATTCTCGTCAATTACGACCTGAGGAGTGTTTTCCTTGCCAATGCGGCGATGTTCGCTCTTTTGCTTCCGGTCAAGCTGCTCGTTTCCGACCGGCCCGAAGACCGCGGGCTGCAGCCCGTCATATCACCTCAGTCCGCGTACACTCCAT
>CAZWEY010000173.1:0-5234 GCA_964632055.1 uncultured Sphingomonadaceae bacterium | reverse complement strand
CTCCTCTGGTTGACTTTGGGTCACCTGCTCTTGAATGACAAGCTCTGTCACCTCCTCATCATTTCCACCTTTTTTGATGACAACAGTAGCGAAGGTTTGCTCTCTCTCCTGATCCATAAGCTTGAACATCTTCTTACTGGAGGTATAGATGGACCAGAGAAGAGTCAGAGCAAATACAGCTGATGTAAATCTTTCATCAAGGAAATTGGTAGCAAGTTTGACGCCGATCCAGCTTCCGAGGAAGGGGCGCAACGGCTCGAGCTCTGCTGCCAGCTCGGGGGCCTGATCTCCAGCGAACAGAGTGCGTGGGCCCGTAGGCAACACCGATGCCAGACAGGCGAGGCCCGCGATGAGGGTGAATACTGAAACGGTGATGGCGGAGGAGTAACCGAGCGCGCCGAAGGCCTGCAACCAGGGCTTTTCCCGATCCTGCCACGCCTTCGCACTGTGCTGCAGCACCTCGCTCATCCGCGCGGCGTCAGCGCGGGCGCGGTCCTTGTCGATCAGGTCCACCTGCAGAAAGGAAGCACCGGTCGGCTTTTGCAGCAACGAGCGCGCTTCACCGAGATTGAGGTAAAGCCACACGCGATCGATGTCGCTAACGCCAGTTTCGTAGAGGCCAGCCACGCGGTAGCGTCGGAGCTGGCCCGAAGTTTCCAACGTGAACGAGTCACCGACATCCAACAGTAGACGCTGCGCCATTTCGAAACCCAGCAGCGCCCCGCTCGGGGTCGAACGGAACGTATCGAGGTCGCCGCGGACGATCTGGTTCCCGAGCTGCGAAACCCGCAGGTGGTCGTCGAGATTGATGCCGTAGGCCTTTACCGACTCGCTCTTGAACGAGCTGTTGATCGTGACCGAGCCAAAGAGCACCTCGGAAACCGCGAGGACATTGGAGAACTCCTTCAGGGCATCGATGACGAGCTTCGGCTCTTGGATGCCTTGGATGTATTTGCGGCCCTCCTTGGCCTGCACCTCAAAGTCTGAACCGTAACCACCGGCGGCCATGCTGCGCATGGTGTCCTGAATCTCGTCCTCGATCATGATCGCGCCCTTCGTGCCGAGGATGGTGCGGATGAAAAACGCCTCGAAACCCTTGGTGGTCGCCTGGGTGACGATGAACAAGCCCACGCCGAGCACGATGCACGACAGGCTCATGAGCATGGCGCGCTTCTTCGCCGTGAGGAAGCGGTAGGCGATGCGCAGGTTGGGCGACATGGTCCGGCGGCGTCCGCGGGCGGCGTTTATTTGTCCCCTTTGCGCTCGACCAATACCGGGCGGACGCGATCGCCTTCCCGGAAACGGTCCACCTGGTCGACGATGACGCGCTCGCCCGTGCTCAGGCCTTTGACCACCTCGACGGTGGTCATGCTGACATAGCCAGTCTGGACATTGCGCAACTGCACACGACCGTCCTGCACCACGTAGACATAATTGCCGAACAAGGCACGCCGGGGAATCTTGGCCTCGGTCTGGCGCTCGCCGACCACGATCGTGATTTCCCCGGTGATGCCCGGCACGAGTTTCTCGCGGGCGATGTCGACTTCGACATGGACAATGTAACGCTGCGTGGTCGGATCCGCCGTCGGCAGAATCTTCGTCACCGTGGCGTCATAAAGCCATGCGCCGTAAGGCAGGAAGCGAACGGAGGCCTTCTGACCCAGCTTCAAGTCAGCAAAATTTTCCTCGCTGATCTTGGCCTCTACCGTGCGGCTGGTGGAAATCAAGGTAGCGATCGGCGAATTGCCGCCGATGAGATCGCCCGGCCGGGCGTAGACCAGCGAAACCACACCATCAAACGGTGCTGTGATGGTCATTTTTGCCAGCTGGCGTTCCTTCACCTTCAGGGTGTTCTCGTAGCCTTCGATCAGGAGCGCGTTGTTCACCTTCTCCAGTTCGTAGCGCTGCTCGATCTGCTGCACCTCGCGGCGCTTCTTCACGAGATCGGAATCGGAAAAATTACCCGACTTGTTCAGGCGCTCGAAGTCCGCGAGGTTGTCGCGGGCGTTGGCCAGCTCGAGGGCGATGGACGACCCCACCGCAATGCGCCGCTTGGCGGCGGCATACTCGTCCTTGATCTTCTCGATCTCCAGCGCGAGGTCCCCAGTGTCAAGGATACAGAGCACATCGCCGGCCTGCACCGGCATGCCCGGGTCCAGCTCGCTGCGAATCACGCGACCGCCGACTTCGCTCTTCAGCTCCATCTCATACTCGGCCTGCACCGTGACGCTGCCCGGCACGGCCTTGACCGCCCGCCCGCTCACCACCTCGGCGACCAGCGCCGTGGGGCGGGAAAAATAGAAAAAGCCCGCTATCGCAACCAAGGCGGCCAAAGCCGCCAACAAAGTCTTCTTGCCCATGGCTATTGATCAAATGTGACAAATCGCATGGCCGGATCCCGCGCGATCAGGGAAATGAAATCAACCTGCTTCATGAGGAAGTTGATCCGGGCGTTGATGGCCGAAACCTTGGAACTGTTGAAACCGGACTTTGCCTGCTCCACGTCGGACTCGGAGGCGTTACCACGCTTAAAATCGTTCTCGCGGAAAGTCAGGTAGGACTGGCTGTTGTCCAGCATGCGATCGCTGATTGCCATCTGGCGGCGCGCAAGGTCAACCGCCCGCACGGCGGCCTCGGCCTGACGCTTCTGGCTGGCGACGGTATTCTTGTAGCGCATCTCGCTCTGGCGTTGACGGGCCAAGGCGGTCCGCACCGCGCCCCGAGTGGCAAAGCCGTCAAAGATCTGCCAGTTCACCTGGAGTCCGACGAACTGCGAGAGGACGCCGTATTTCTGGGCGTTATTGATGGTATAGCTTTGCTCGTCCTGGCTGATGCCGAGAACAAAATTCAGCTTCGGCAGCAGGCGCTTCCGCTGGTTCAGGTAACCCAAACGATCGACTTCGATCTGATTGCGCAGCGCAGCCAGCGTGGGCGTGTCCGGCGCCGATTGGCCGATGAATTCGGCCAAAAGGTAGGTATTCTCCTCGCCGCCCGCGGCCTGGGTCGGGATGATGTCCGGGATCTGGTCGTCCGTCGGTGCCGGCTTTCCGGTCAGGAGTTCAAACTGCTGCTTGGCATCCAGGAATCCCGCTTCTGCCGAGGCCAGCGCGAGAGCGGCCTGCTCGGCGGCGATGCGCAGCGGAAAGGCCTCACCCGCCGACATGAGTTTGCTGGCGACCCGTTCTTCCGCCGCCTTCAGGGCCTGATCGGCCCGGGCTTGATCGAACCGGGTGCCCGCAACCTGGGCCTTGATCGAAATCAAATTGAGGTAATTCCAACGTATTTCGCGGGCCAGCAGCCGGTAGGCATCTTCGTATTGTTTCTCCGCGATCTTGGCCCGGATCTCCCCGGCCTTGGCGTTGTTGGCGCGCTCGCCCCAATGAAACAGGGGCTGTGCCAGCGAGAAGCTGTAATAGGTCTTGGAGGTGTCGATCGTGCGGCCGGCAAAGTCTTCGCGCTCATCGCGGGTCTCGGTTTGCTGATAAAAGCCGCCGACCGTGGGATAGAGGCCGGATTTGGCCTGCTGCAGGTCGCCGGCCGCCACATCGAGTTCGAGACGCTGCACGAGCATGCGGGGGGACTGCTCCAGCGCATCCTGCAGGATGGTCACCAACTGCGGGAAAATCTCCTCCGGCATCGGGGGTGCGTCGTTGCCGCGGACGGAGACGGACAAGGCACCTGCCGCCACGAAGGCGAAGACCGTGCGGGGTAAAAGCATGCGTAGGTTCATCGTGGATAAAGTGAAGGCCCAAGGCGGTCGATACGGCTATGAATTGCAACTGTTATTTATTTCGTCCCCAACCACAGCCGCCGCCAGTGCGTCGGGAGCGGGCGAAATGCCACCCGTCGGGACCAACGGGCGGCGAAATGGTTCGCACTAACTTTTAGTCGCGCCCGGTTCCGCTATTAGCCTTTACTTCAATCCGTGCTCGGAACTTAACCGCCCCTTTCCCCCTGCCATGCTGCGCGCAATCGTGATGCCCTTTGCCGACCTTTGGACCCACAGAAACCTTGTGTGGCAGTTCACCCGGCGCAATTTCGAGCTCACGATCCGGGGCAGCCACCTGGGTTTGCTGTGGTCCTTTCTCAATCCGCTGCTACTCATGAGCCTCTATGTCGGAGTATTTGGCTTCATCTTCGGCGGCAGCTACGGCGTCATCGCCAATGAGACCCGGATGGACTACGCCATCGGCATTTTTCTCAGCCTGAGCATCTTCAACCTACTATCGGAGGTCATCAGCGTCTCGCCCACGGTCATCATCAGTAACCCGAACTTCGTGAAGAAGGTGGTGTTCCCTTGGTGGCGCTGCCCGCGGCCGCGGTCGGGGCGACGGTGTTGCGTTTTGTCATCAGCATCACCCTGGTGCTGCTGGCCATGCTGGTGGGCGGCATCTCCCTCACTTGGCAGACTTGGCTCCTGATTCCGGTCCTGATCCCGTTGGTCCTGATCAGCCTCGGGTTGTCCTGGCTGTTTTCGTCCATCGGCGTGTTCATACGCGACATCGGCCCGTTGACCGTGACGTGACCCGAAATTTTGAGCCGTCAGACAAGCTGCAGCTGGGCATACCGTGGTAAAAAACCATTGCTTGCCAGCACAGTCTCAACGTGAAAACACATGGGCTTTGACGATGCGAAAACTCCTACCTTTTACCGCTGAGCTCTGGCAGCACCGTGCCCTGCTTTGGCAGTTCACGCTGCGGAATGTGGAATTGCGCCACAAAGGCAGCCACCTGGGACTGATCTGGTCGTTTCTCAGCCCATTATTGATGTTGGGGCTCTACGTTTTGGTTTTCGGTTACATTTTCGGTGGAAGCTTCGGCATATTGCACAATGAGACGCCGGTGGACTACGGGCTGGGGATATTCTTCGGCCTCACATTGTTTCACTTTACGGCGGAGGTGTTCGGGGGAGCCCCGGGCCTCATCGTGGGCAACCCCAATTTCGTTAAAAAAGTGATCTTCCCGCTGGAGATACTGCCGGCGGCCAGCGTGCTAGGGGCCCTATTCCACATGCTGGTCAGCCTCGCTCTATTGCTTATTGGCGTCCTTGCCCTGGGCCCGGGGCTGAGCCTCACTGCCCTATGGCTGCCGGTGGTTTTGCTGCCGGTGATCCTGCTGCTGTTCGGGGTAAGCTGGTTTTTTTCCGCCATTGGCGTATTTTTCCGGGATGTTGGTCAAATCATGCAGTTTTTGACCATGGCGCTCATGTTTTCCAGCGCGGTGTTTTATTCTGCC
>CAZWEY010000172.1:0-5253 GCA_964632055.1 uncultured Sphingomonadaceae bacterium | reverse complement strand
GCGGAGTTCGAACGGGCCCATGGCGCCATGGCTGGGGGTGAATTGCTGGTTCTGGGTCTTGGCCGGTTCGGCGGCGGTGCTCTCACTCACGCCTCCGATCTCGATATCGTCTATCTGTTCAGCGATGCTGATCGCGCGGAATCGGACGGGCCGCGTCCTCTGAGCGCAACCCTCTATTTCAATCGGCTGGCGCAGCGCGTGACCGGGGCGCTCAGTGTGCCGACCGCCGAGGGTGCGCTTTACGAGGTGGACACACGGCTGCGCCCTCAAGGAGCGCAAGGCCCGCTCGCCGTCAGCCTCGATGCATTCGAACGCTATCAGCATGAAAGCGCCTGGACTTGGGAGCATATGGCGCTGACCCGGGCCCGCCCGCTTTATGGATCGCCCGCGGCGCGCACGCGCTTGCAAACGATCATCCAGTCCGTCCTCACTGCCCCGCGCGAGCCGGGCAAGCTGCGCGAAGATGTCTTGTCGATGCGTTCCGAAATGGCTGCGCACAAGCCGGCCAGAGGCCCGCTCGATGCGAAGCTCGCGCGCGGCGGGCTGGTTGATCTCGAATTTCTCGTCCATCATCAGCAACTCGCCCATGGCAAAGGACTTGTGCCGGGCTTGCAGGAGGCGATCGAAGATATGGCAGATGCGGGCCTTGTGCCACAAGGCCTGATCGCCGCGCATGATCTGCTGGCGCGGCTGCTGGTTGCCTCGAGGCTGCTGGCGCCCGATGGGCAAATGCCTCCGCCTGCCGGGCAATCGGTGCTGGCAGCGGCCTGCGGGGTCGGGTCGATCGACATTCTGCTCAGCCGTTTTGCAGAGGCTCGCCGCGCGGTGGGCGAGGCATGGCTGGGTGTTTTTGGCAATGAACTGGAGATTTGAATAATGGCTGACAGACCCGATATTGGCGATCGCATTCCTCCCCAGGCTTTGGAGCTGCCCGAAGGGGGGCAGACCAGCATTGCCGATTTTGCCGGCAAACCGGTCGTTCTGTTTTTCTATCCCAAGGACAACACGCCGGGCTGCACCACCGAGGCGAAGGATTTTTCCGCCCTGGCTGGCGATTTCGCCAAGGCAGGTGTTGCCTTGCTGGGCATCAGCAAGGACCCACCCAAGGCGCACCGCAATTTCATCGCCAAGCAGGGGCTGAGTGTCCCTCTCGCCTCCGATGCAGCCGAAAACGGCCTGGCCGATGCGCTCGACATCTGGGTGGAAAAAAGCATGTATGGCCGGACCTATATGGGGATGGAGCGCAGCACCTTTCTTGTCGATGGCACAGGCAAGATCGCGCGCGTCTGGCGCAAGGTGAAGGTCAAGGACCATGCGTCCGAAGTGCTGGAGGCCGCTAAGGCGCTGGCATGAAGCCATCTGTCGCCAGCGCGATACGCGCTGCGCTCCTCACTGCCGATCCGTTTGCCAAGGCAATGGCCACCCGCGCTCTGGTGCGCGACTGGCGGGCCGGAAGGCTGGAATGCCGCTTTGACATTGCCATGCCAGACCAGCCCGCCTGGCCAGACCGGCCCGAACTGGTGCCGCCCAGGCACATGCCCAAACGCGGGCGCGGCGGATCGGAGCGCGCCCGAATCGCGCTGTGGCATGCGCTGGCGCATATCGAATTCGTGGCGATCGATCTCGCGCTCGATATGGCCGGGCGCTTTGGCGAGCAGATGGGCGAGGCCTTCGTTTCCGATTTTCTCTCGGTAGCCGCGGACGAGGCGATGCATTTCGTCCTGCTTGCGCGGCGCTTGCGTGAACTGGGAAGCTTTTACGGGGCGCTCCCCGCTCATGCCGGCCTGTGGGAAGCCGCTCATGCTACCCGCAAGGATGTGGCTGCGCGGCTGGCGGTGGTGCCGATGCTGCTCGAAGCGCGCGGGCTGGATGTGACGCCCGCCACGATTGAACGGCTTGAGATGCAGAGCGATGAGCGCGGGGCGAAAATACTGAGTCGGATACTTGACGATGAAATCCGCCATGTTCGAATCGGAACAACCCATTTCGTCGAACTGTGCCGCAAAGAGGCGACCACCCCCGAAATCCGCTGGCAAAGCTTGATTTTTCGTTACTTCAAAGGGCCCGTTAAGCCGCCATTCAACGACTCAGCGCGTCTCGCTGCCGGTCTGTCGCGGGAATTCTACGCAGCCATTGCATGATCGATGCAGCCGAAACATAAGCCCCAATGAGAGACACATGGGGGCATTTCCATCAGTCTCGAGAGTGCGGAAGACCACCGGGCCGGGAAGGTTCGGCACGGTGGATGGGGATTGTTTGCGCTACCCCGGCGCGTATCAAAGGGAAGTGGCGTGGGAAAACCTGCCAAATCTGATCTGGCCATCGCAGGCCGTATTGCCCGGGGCTTCGGCCTGGCACTGGCCGCATTTGCCGCCATCGCCGCCGCTCCCGCCCAGGCCGATACCGTTTCTGCCAAGACCATGCGCAGCGCTCCCGAAGCCGCATCATCCAGCGCTCTTGGCAGTGCTGATGGCGAATTCGCTTCTCTTTTTGCCGCCTGGCAAGCGATTGACCGGGGCAATGCCAAGCCCGCTTCCATTGCCAGCGCGATTTCCATTCCTTCCCGTATGCCGCTCGATTCCGCAAAGATGACCAGCGATTACGGCATGCGCATCCACCCGGTTCTGGGTGGCCGCCGCGCTCACAAGGGCATTGACCTTGCCAGCCCGACCGGCACGCCGATCTATGCCACCGCTGATGGCATCGTCTCGATGGCACAATGGTTTGGCGGCTACGGCAAATATATCCAGATCGAACATGGTGCCGACCTGCAGACCCGCTATGGCCATCTCTCGCAATATATCGTCGATGCAGGCCAGCGAGTCCACAAGGGCGACCTGATCGGTTATGTCGGCTCCACTGGTCGTTCCACCGGCCCGCATCTTCACTATGAAGTCCGCGTGGCTGGCGAAGCGGTCAATCCTATCCCCTACATGGAAGAAGCCACTGCGGCGCAGGCTTTTGCCCTTGCCGGCGGTAAAGGCGCACAGGGCGGCCCGGAATAAGTCCAGGCAACCAGCATGCGGATCCGGATTGAAAAGGGCGCTTTGAGCGCCCTTTTTCCTGTCAGCCTTCGCGCAGCAGCCGTTCGGCCATGCGGCGGATGTCCGGGCCGATATCCTCCCGTTCCAATGCCAGCGCCAGCGTTGCCTCGATGAAGCCGACCTTGCTGCCGCAATCGAACCGCCGCCCGTCGAAAGTCAGCGCGTGGAAAGGTTGCTGGCCGATCATCCGGGCCATCGCATCGGTCAGCTGGATTTCGCCGCCAGCACCAGTCTCATGGTTTTCCAGCGCGCCCATCACCTCGCTTTGCAGGATATAGCGGCCGGAAATGATCTTGTTCGACGGCGCCTGATCGACCGGAGGCTTTTCGACCAGCCCTTTGACTTCGGTCAGCGCGCCGCGGCTTTCGCCGGGGGCAATGACGCCATAATTCGGCACATCTTCCATCGGTACTTCGAGCACGCTCACCAGATTGCCGCCGACCTCGTCATAGGCCTCGACCATCTGCTTCATGCAACCGGGCGAACCATACATCAGCTCGTCGGGCAGCAGCACGGCGAAAGGTTCGTCGCCGACAATGGCGCGCGCGCACCACACCGCATGGCCCAGCCCCAGAGGCACCTGCTGGCGCACGCTGATGAGATTGCCCGGTGTAAAGCGGGTCGGCTCGAGCACGGAGAGATCCTTGCCGCGATGCGACATGGTCGTTTCCAGCTCATAGGCAATGTCGAAATTCTCGACCAGAGCGGTCTTGCCGCGTCCGGTGATGAAGATCATCCGTTCAATGCCCGCTTCGCGCGCCTCGTCCACCGCATACTGGATCAAAGGCCGGTCGATCACCGGCAGCAATTCCTTGGGCACCACCTTGGTGGCGGGCAGGAAACGGGTGCCAAGCCCGGCCACGGGAAAGACCGCGGTGCGGATCGGCTTGCGGGTGGATGATGCGTTGGCCATGCCGGATCATAGCTAGCGCGAGTTGATTCCGTGTTAAAGGGCTGATCTGAGCATGGAGCGGATTGTTGCCTGTGCATAGGGTGCAGCACCGCTTGCCGCGCCGCCGATTCCGGCTAAACCGCCAATATGGACAAGATCATCATCGAAGGCGGCCAACGCCTTTCCGGCACCATCCCCGTTTCTGGCGCGAAGAATGCGGCGCTCACCCTGCTGCCTTGTGCGCTCTTGACAGATGAGCCGCTGACCCTGCGCAATCTGCCCCGCCTTGCCGATATTGACGGTTTTCAGCATCTGATGAACCAGTTCGGCATTTCCACTGCCATTGCCGGCGCCAGGCCGGAAGATTTCGGCCGGGTGATGACCTTGCAGGCGACCCGGCTCACCTCCACTGTCGCGCCCTATGATCTGGTGCGAAAGATGCGTGCATCGATCCTCGTGCTTGGCCCGATGCTGGCCCGCGCGGGCGAAGCGACCGTGTCTTTGCCGGGCGGCTGCGCCATCGGCAACCGGCCGATCGACCTGCATCTGAAGGCGCTCGAAGCACTGGGCGCGCAAATCGAACTGGCGGCAGGCTATGTGCGCGCCATTGCGCCTGATGGCGGGTTGCCCGGCGGGCGCTACAGCTTCCCGGTTGTTTCGGTCGGCGCCACGGAAAACGCGCTCATGGCTGCCGTTCTGTGCAAAGGCAAAAGCACGCTGAACAATGCCGCGCGAGAGCCGGAGATTGTCGATCTGTGCAATCTTCTGGTGGCCATGGGCGCCCAGATCGAAGGGATCGGCACCTCCGAACTGACCATTCATGGCGTCGACCGCTTGCATGGGGCGACCTATATGGTGATGCCCGACCGGATCGAGGCGGGCAGCTATGCCTGTGCCGCAGCGATCACCGGCGGCGAGGTGACGCTGACCGGCGCCCGGATCGAGGAGATGGAGGCAACGGTTCAGGCGCTGCGCGACGCCAATGTCGAGGTAAATCCGGTCAAGGGCGGCATCCATGTCGCGGCCAATGGCCCGATCCGCCCGGTGACGCTATCGACCGCACCCTATCCCGGCTTTGCGACCGACATGCAGGCCCAGCTGATGGCGCTGCTGTGTCTCGCCGAAGGGTCGAGCGTGCTGACCGAGACGATTTTCGAGAACCGCTATATGCATGTGCCCGAGCTGAACCGCATGGGCGCGCATATCGAGACCAAGGGCCGCACCGCCGTGGTTCACGGGGTGAAGAAGCTGACCGGGGCCGAAGTGATGGCAACCGATCTGCGCGCTTCGATGAGCCTGGTCATTGCAGGGTTGGCG
>CAZWEY010000171.1:0-5279 GCA_964632055.1 uncultured Sphingomonadaceae bacterium | reverse complement strand
CCTAGGACCCGCTGATTAAGAGTCAGCTGCTCTACCAACTGAGCTATGCGTCCACACCGGCCGGTCAATCCGGGGGGCCCGCGAATCGCGGGAGCGCTCCTAATAGCGATTGCGGGGCCAGAGGGACGGGGGAGCGCGCAAAACTATCCACTCAGAAACCGCGCTGCCCCGCCTGCCGGTTCCAGTTGTTCACCATCATCAGCGTGCCGATGCAGATCATGTTGGTCATCATCGAGGAACCGCCATGGCTCATGAAGGGGAGCGGAATGCCAACAACCGGGGCGAGGCCCATAACCATCGCCAGGTTGATCAGCATGTAGAAGAAGATGGTTGCGACCATGCCCGACGCCAGCAGCGAGCCGAAACGGTCCGGCGCCTTGCGCGCGACTTGCCGGCCCCAGCGCAAAATAAGCGTGAAGCAGACCAGCACGACCATGCCGCCCAGCATTCCCCATTCTTCGGCCATGGTGGCGAAGATGAAATCGGTATGCGGCTCGGGCAGATAATCGAGATGGCTTTGCGATCCATTGCCGAAGCCCTTGCCGAACAGGCCGCCCGACCCGATCGCGATCTTGGATTGGGTAATGTGATAGCCGGTGCCCAGCGGATCGCTCTCGGGATCGAGGAAGGTGAGAACGCGCTGGCGCTGATAGTCGTGCAGGCCGAAAAAGAAGGCCAGAGGTGCGGCCACAACGCCCGCCGCTCCTGCGCCGATGAACCATGAGAGCGGCAATCCGGCCAGGAACATCACCACGGCTCCGCCAAACACAATGGCAAGCCCTGTGCCAAGATCGGGCTGGAGCAGGACAAGGGCGAAGGGCAGGGCAATCAGAGCACCTGCAGGGATCAGCGCGCGCCAGCTCTGGGTCATGGCGGTGGGCAGGTTATCGTAGAAACTGGCAAGGACCAGCACGATGACCGGTTTCATCAGTTCGGATGGCTGGAGCACCAATGGGCCCAGCTGGAGCCAGCGCTGGCTGCCGCCGCCCATGGCGCCGAGTGCTTCTACAAGGACAAGCAACAGCACAACGCCTAAATAGGCTGGAAAGGCTGCAATCCTCACAAAGCTGCGGGGTATGCGTGCAATGATAAAGGCCATGACCAGAAACAGGATGAAGCGCAGGATATGCGACTTCGCATAGGTGGCGAATGTCTCGTTGGCGACGGAGTAGAGCACGGCCGTGCCGAACAGCACCAGCACGAAGAGCGGTGCAAGCATTTGCCATGGCTGGCGGGCGAGCGGGGCAGGGACGATAGGGTTCATGGTGCGTCTTCGCTGCGCATGGCAGAGGCGGCACCGCTATTGACGGCAGCATCGGCTGCGGCTCTGGCCTCGGCATCGACAGCGCGGGTGACGTCGGCGATGCTGGCGGGGGCTTGCGGGGCATCCAGGCCAAATTGCTCGGCATAGCTGGCATAGCGCCTTGAGAGACGCTCCTTGGCGGTGCCGCCCCAGGATTTCTCCAGCTGGTGGAGCGCATCCATGCCCTTGGAAGGATCGAACAGGAAGGTCATCACGTCGCGCGCGATAGGGTAAGCCGCTCCCGAACCGCCGCCATGTTCGATCACCACGGCGCCAGCGTAGCGCGGCTTGTCGAAAGGGGCGAAGAAGATGAACAAGCCGTGGTCGCGATGCTTCCACAATCCGCCCTTGCCGCTGGAGACATTGAGCGAGACGACCTGCGCGGTTCCGGTCTTTCCGGCCATCTGCACGCCATCAATTGGCAGGCGTGCCCGCCCGGCGGTGCCGGGGCCATTCACCACATCGCTCATCGCCTGACGGATATGGGCGATATGGCCTGGGTCGAAATTGAGCGATGGGGCAACGGGTGCTTGCCTGTCGAGAATGAGCCGAGGCATGGTGTTCTGGCCTGTTGCCAGCCGGGCCGCCATCACCGCCAGCTGCAAGGGATTGGCCAGCATGTATCCCTGACCGATCGTGGCGTTGACGGTATCGAAACTCTGCCATGGCCGCTTGAATTTGCGCAGCTTCCACGCCGGGTCGGGCACGGTGCCGAAAAACTGGCTGGCAACCGGCAGGGGAAAGGTCTGGCCCATGCCAAGCCTGCGGGCCATGGGCGCGATGACATCCATGCCGAGACGCTGGGCGAAGTGATAGAAATAGACGTCGCAGCTCTGGTAAATGGCCTTGGCCATGTTGACCTGACCATGGCCGCGCCGGTTCCAGCAGTGGAATACGCGGTTGCCCACCCTCAACCCGCCACCGCAAAAGGTGCTCTCCTCCGGATCGAGGCCGGCTTCCATGAAGGCCATCGCCACCATCGGCTTGACGGTCGAGCCCGGAGGATAAAGCCCTTTCAGAACCTTGTTGCGTAGCGGCACGTGATCATCTTCGGCCAGCATTTTCCACTCCACCCGGCCAATGCCGTCAGAGAAACTGTTGGGATCGAAGCTGGGCATGGAGGCTGCGCATAACAGATCACCCGAAAGGCAATCCATCACCACCACCGAGCCGGATTCCAGGCCGATGCGGCGCGCTGCATAATCCTGCAAGGGGCCGTCGATGGTGAGCTGCACCGCCTTGCCCTGAACGTCCTCGCGGGTTTCCAGATCGCGCACGATCCGCCCCGATGCCGTTACCTCGACGCGCCTTGCACCTGGCTTGCCTTGCAACTCCTGTTCGAATTGCTTCTCCAGCCCGTCCTTGCCGATCTTGTATCCGGGCGTCACCAAGAGAGGGTTTCTCTCCTGTCTGTATTCTTCCGCCGATGCAGCGCCGACAAAGCCCAGCAGGTGCCCCACCGCCGGGCCTGTGGGATAATACCGCGTGAAGCCCCGCTGGGGCACGACGCCGGGCAGCTCTGGCAAGCGAACGCTGACAGCAGCAAAGCGATCCCAGTCTACCCCGCTGGCCACTTCGACCGGCTGAAATCCGGGAGATCGCTCGATCCGGTCCTTGATATCCTGCAATTGCAGCGGGGCAAGACCCAGCAATCTGCCCAGTTGCGCGATTTCGGCATCCGGGTCGGCCATGCGTTCCGGGATGACATCGACACGGAAATCGGCACGGTTGGAGGCGAGCGGCGCACCGTTGCGATCGAGTATCCAGCCCCGGCGGGGAGGAATAAGCGAGAGATTGACCCGGTTGCTTTCTGACTGGACCTTGTATTTTTCGTTTTCGGCAACAGCGATATAGGCCATGCGCCCGGCCAGCAGCGCGGCTGCTCCGCCCTGGATGCTGCCCAGCACGAAGCTGCGCCGGTCGAAACTGTTGCGCAGGGTTGCAGAAGAAACATGGCGCGAAGCTGCGCGGACCATCAATCGATGGTCCGTATTCGCAGAAGACGCAAGCGATCAAACAGCGCTACCATGCGACCGATCATGGGATAAAGCAGCAGGCTGAGCAAGTATTGCGGAGCAAGCGCCAACAGGACAGGAAGGATGTTTCCGGTTCCCGAAAAGACATGCCTGGCGATGAGATAGATGGCCATCATGCCCGATGCGGTAAGCCAGTCCATACTGAAGCTGCGCCACGGAACACGCATTTCCAGATAGTCTATGGCAATCAGAGACAAGGACCACAGCAATATTGCGCTGCCGAATGGCTGGCCGCTGTAGAGATCGTCGAAGGCACCCAGCGGGATGCCGGCCCATGGGGGCAGAAGGCCAGGTCGGATGAGCCGCCATGCCAGTAGAAGCATATAGCCGAAAGGAGGGATGAAAGGCGCGCCGATGACAAGCGGCAGGGCAGGCAGCAGGGAGCCAGCCATGATCAGCACCCATGGGGTAAGCATCGCCAGAGCTGGCGAATGGGCCCGGTTGATCTTGCTGCCGAAGGTATCGCGGCGCGAGTGCGGGTTGAGCTGGCCGGTCATTGCTGAGCTGCAGGATCGGGCTGGGCTGGGGCCGGGGCGGTGGTCGTGGCCGGTGCCAAGGGCTTTTGCAGAGCCGCACCCGCTTCGGAGTTCCACACCGGCTGCACTATCACGAAGCTTGTCGAGATCGGGTCGCTCAGCACTCGTCCAATTGCGCCGTCCCGGGTGATCCGGTCAGCCACGGCCACAGCCACGCCCGGCTCGAATATGCCGCCCGAGCCCGTGGTAACAAACACGTCGCCACGCTTGATCGGGTTGATGCCCAGGTTGATGAGCCGGATACGAAGCGTTCCGTCTGCACGCCCTTCGGCGAAGGCGACAACATCGTCTCCTGCCCGGCGCACCGGCACAAGGCTCTCGCTATCAGTCAACAGCAATACGCGGGAGCTGAACTGGCCGGCTTCGAGCACGCGGCCAACAAGACCAAGCGGCGAACGCACGGGCATGCCGGGTTTCACCCCGTCCCTGCGGCCCGCCGACAGAAAGGCAATGCGACGCGTGCTGGAGGAGGTGGAGCCGATCAGTTCTGCGGTGACGACGACATCTTGCGTCCTCTCGCGCAATTGCGAGACTTCTCTCAGGCGCTGGTTTTCCTGCTTCAGCGCCCTTGCTTCGGCAAGCCGGACCCTGGCAATCTGAAGTTCGTGCTCCAGTTGCGAGTTCTTGCTGCCCGCTTCGATATAGGCGGTGATGCCATCGATCAGGCTGCGTCGCCCGGCGCGCGATTGCGCCACTGCCTGCCCGGCAGGGGAAACCGCATCCGTCGCGACTGCGCGGGGTGCAGACATGATGCGCGGGTTGGCCAGGGAAATTGCGAGCAAAATGGCGCCCAGCAAAGCCCCGAGGCCAGCGACGACATAGCCGGTGAACACACTATATTGCGCCCTGCGCGAAAAGCCTGAGCGCTTCGGGTTGGAGCTCATCTGAGCGCCTGCTCCCTCTTTCTCCGGCGCAGAGCCTGCCCGCGCCGTTGGTTGGCCGTCAGGCGGTCATCAACACGCCGCGATAGACCGGATCTTCCATGGCCCGGCCTGTGCCCAGCGCGACGCATGACAGGGGATCTTCCGCCACGCTGACAGGAAGGCCCGTCTCTTCGCGCAGATAAAGGTCCAGCCCCTGGATCAGCGCGCCGCCGCCCGTGAGCACGATGCCTTGATCGACGATATCCGCGGCCAGTTCGGGCGCGGTGTTTTCAAGCGCGATGCGCACGCCTTCGATGATAGCGCCAATCGGTTCGGACAGGGCTTCGGCCAGATGGGCCTGATTGATCGTGATTTCCTTGGGAACCCCGTTGACCAGATCGCGGCCCTTGAGATGGATCGTGGCGCCGACACCGTCTTCGGGCGGAACCGCGCAGCCGAAATCCTTCTTGATGCGTTCGGCGGTCGCATCGCCGATCAGCAGATTGTGATGGCGCCGCACATAGGAAACGATGGCTTCGTC
>CAZWEY010000170.1:0-5301 GCA_964632055.1 uncultured Sphingomonadaceae bacterium | reverse complement strand
GATGGGCAGTGGCGGTGAGGAAACGCCGATGTCGGACATCAACACCACGCCCCTCGTGGACGTGATGCTGGTGCTCCTCATCATTTTTCTCATCGCAGTGCCGGTGGCAATCCAGCAGATCGAGAAGCTGCGTATTCCGATCATTGTTTCGACCGAATCAAAGGACAAGGTTGAAAACCTGCTCCTTTCGGTTGCGACGACCGACCCCGCAGGCCTCAGTGCCGGGGATCCGGGATACGAAGGTTCGTCACGCTTTGGGCAGTGCCGGGTGTATTTCAACAACGTCACGGAGGTGACGTCTGAGGAACTCTACGACCAGGCATTCAAACGCCTTGACGCGATTGTGAAGCGGGAAGGCGGGATCGAACAGATCATGCAGACTCCCGAAAAGATCCCTCAGGTGCAGATCCGCGCCGACGTGAACGCTCCATGGCGTTGCGTCGCAGGGGCGATCTACAATGTGCAGGCAGCGGGTTATCCCACTGTCGGCTTCATCTCCAATCCCGTCGATCCCAACGGCTGAGCCCGGTCGCGAACTTAGTTCAGGAGTAACAGACTATGGCAATGTCAGGCGGCAAGGATGATGGCTCGCCGATGATGGAAATGAACACGACGCCCCTTATCGACGTCATGCTCGTTCTCCTCATCATGTTCATCATCACCATCCCCGTTGCGACCCATGCGGTGAACATCGATCTTCCCGCGCCTTCGGATAATCCACCGCCAGTGACGGTGGACCCGGTCAAGAACAAGATTGTTCTGACTAAGGAAGGCAACAAGGTCTTGTGGAACAGCACCGAGATCACCGCGAATGATCTGGTTCGCTTGCTGAATGAATCCACGGCTCTCAAGCCGGAGCCGGAGCTTCAGTTCGAACCCGAAGCGGATGCCAGTTATGAACTGGCCGCCAAGGTGCTGAGCATCATCAAGGCCTCGGGCGTGACCCGTTTCGGATTTGTCGGCAATGAACGTTATGCGACTTTCGGCAAGAGTCCGAACGCGGAATAGTTCAGCTGGTGATCACAAATTATAAAAGGGGCGGAGCGATCCGCCCCTTTTTGCGTATGACCTTCATATAAAGATCCTGGTATTTCAGGGGCCATGCAGCTCAATGAGGCATGATGACAGCGTTCCACAATCATCTGGCCAATATTCAGGCGGCTCAGTTCGCCAGTATTGGGCTTGGGCTGGCCATTGGCATGCTGGTCGGCGTCCAGCGTGGGTGGGTGCTGCGTGATGCTGCCGAGGGAAGTCGGGTCGCAGGTGTGCGCACTTATGGTCTGCTGGGCCTTGCCGGTGCTGTCGCAGGTGCCATTCATGATGCTGCGCAGGGGCCGGCGACCGTGCTGCTGGTGGCTGCGGCCTGCCTGGTTCTGTTCGGCTATTACCGCGCTGCCCAGCCTGGCAGCGTAAGCGCTACCGGCAGCATTGCGAGCCTCCTTACTCTCGTTTGCGGCTTTATGGTCGGAGTAGGCGAGGCGATCCTTGGAGCAGCGGTCGCGGTAGCGATGGTTCTACTGCTGGCTATGCGCGGGCCGTTGCATGGCTGGGTTGCCAGTCTGGATAAGGGTGAGGTGCAGGCGATCGCGCGGTTCGCGCTCATTTCCATGGTGATTCTGCCCTTGCTGCCAGACAAGGGTTTTGGTCCCTATCAGGCATGGAATCCCCGACAGCTCTGGTTGGTGATCGTGCTGGTTTCAGGTTTTTCATTTCTGGGCTATTTCTCAGCCAAATTGCTCGGAGCATCGCGTGGAATATTGGTCTTGGCGGCTGCTGGATCGGTGGTTTCTTCGACGGCGGTCACAGCTGCATTGGCGGCGAAACTGGGCAAAGAGCACGCAGACGAGGCCGTTCTGAAGGCGGGCGTCTGTGTGGCCTCCGTGGTCATGATGGCAAGGTTGCTGGTGCTGGTGGCGATACTGGTTCCATTCGCGCTTGAACCGTTTGCCTTGCTGTTGGCGCCTGGGCTTATTGTCAGCGGTCTCCCGGCGCTCTGGAATATACGCCGCATCAGAACTGAAGGTCAGCCGGGATCAGCCGTGCTGGATTTGCGCAACCCTCTCGATTTTCGCCCCGCCCTTGTGCTGGCCATGTTGGTGATGGTGGCCTCGCTGGCGGCGCGATGGGTTCTGGCGCATCATGGCGATGCAGGACTTGCCGTGGTTCTGGCCATATCCGGATCGATCGATGCGGATTCGGCCATTATCACCATGGGCGGCCTTCCGGTCGGAGCAATGGCGCCGCCTATGGCTGCAGCGGTTTTATGCATTCCTGTGATTCTCAACAGTCTGCTCAAGGCAGCTCTGGCGCTTGGTGTTGGCGGGCGAAAGGATGCCCTGGGTATGGCTGTGCCGCTCGTGACCACCGCTTTGATGCTGGCAGGTGTTTTGGTTATTGGCTGGAGAGGAGTGCTCCTGGCCTGAGGCGGTGCGCCCCTTCCGTATCAGCGCTTACCAGTCGGTTTCTGCTTCCAGCGCCTGCTCGATCTCGGCCGGTTCCAGACCGGTCAGCTGCGTGATACGAGCCCGTTCGGCTTCGTTGAGATCCCCATAGGCCCGGGGCGCGGCAAGACCGGCAGAGGCTTCTTTCATCCTGCGCTCCATGTCGCCGGTTGCATCCTTGATGGCTGGCATGGCCTTCATCGTAGCCGCCAGAATCCGAGGGTCGCTGGCCATGGTGAAGGATTTGCGCGCATAGTTTGCGCCGCTTTCGGTCGAGAAGAAGGCGTCGATATCGGCGAGCTCTGCCGAGGTGAAATGGATAGCATAGAGCTCGGCCATGGCCTTGCGCATGGGCGGCTCCATAGTCCGCATCATCTGCGCCATCATTTCAGGGAAAACAGCCATTTCGCGCTGGTGGCGCTCATCGCGTGCAGGGTCGAACAGGTCGGCCAGCTCGCGCGTCTGTTCGTCGTTCAGGTCAAGCTCCGTGCTGCTGATGCCAAGCCGGCTGGCGATGATCATTCGTGCATCGGGTTTACCCAGATTCTGCATGGGTTTGAGGAATGAGTCGAACATCGATCCCATCAGCTCGTTAAGCGTGCCCTCGGGAATAAGCTTGCCGATGATCCGCGTGGCCAGCGGCAAGCGGGTTTGCTGATCGGCGTTGAGCGGTTCAAGTTTGAAAAGGCCGCCGAGCGCCGCCAATGCCGCATCGGCATCAGCGGGCGCTGCCGCTTTGTTGTCTGCTTTCGTCTCAGCCAGAGCGGGAGAGGCTCCGAGTAGCACGACACTGGCGAGCGGGGTGATGAGCAATTTCGCGATTTTCATGGCTCTGAACTCCTTGGATCCTAGCAAATTCAATGAGCGGCCTGCTCACCCCGTTCCAGCCCGGATGCCGCCAGCTGTGCGTCTATCTGGTCCATCAGCCGCGCAAGCCCAGCCTCGCTATCGCTTTCCGCCCGGGCTACCAGCACATCCTGCGTGTTGGAGGCGCGCAGCAGCCACCAGCCGTCAGGCGTCGACACCCTCACACCATCGGTCGCATCGACATCGGCCCCCGCATCGTCCAGCCGGGCGCGCACTTCGTCGATTACCGCAAATTTGCGGGTTTCATCCACCTGGAAGCGCAATTCGGGCGTGTTCATGACGGCGGGCATGGCGCCGCGCAACTCGCTCACCGTTTTGCCCAGCCGGGCTGCAGCGGCGATCAGCCGGATGGCGGCATAAAGCGCATCGTCGAAACCGTAATAATCATGGGCAAAAAAGACGTGTCCGCTCATTTCGCCAGCCAGCGGAGCGCCTGTTTCCTTCATTTTGGATTTGATCAGGCTGTGGCCGGTTTTCCACATCACGGGGCTTCCGCCATGGGCCACGACATGGTCGAACAGCGCGCGCGAGGCCTTCACATCGGCGATAATCGTGGCTCCGGGCACCATGCGCAGCAGGTCTTCGGCATAGATCATCAGCAGCTGGTCGCCCCAGATGATGCGCCCTTCTCCGTCAATCGCCCCGATCCGGTCGCCATCGCCATCAAAAGCCACACCGAAGTCGAGCTTTCTGGCCGCGACGAGATTGCGCAGATCCTGCAGATTCGCTTCGACAGTAGGATCAGGATGATGGTTCGGAAAATTCCCGTCGACTTCGGTAAAGAGAAGGTGGTGCTCCCCCGGCAGCCGCTTGACCAGCGCTTTGAGCGCAGGCCCGGCAGCGCCGTTGCCCGCGTCCCAGCCGATCCGCAAACCGGCCAGCCTGGAAGGATCGAGGTCATCGAGGCCGACAAGCAAGCGCTCGATATATTCGTCCATGATGGCGTGGGAAGAGACGGTTCCGGAACCTTCGACCCAGGCGCCTTCAGCCGAAATGCGCCCGATCTCCTGAATGTCCGCCCCGAAGAAGGGACGCCCCTGAAATACCATCTTGAAGCCATTGTAATTGGCGGGATTGTGGCTGCCTGTTATCTGAATGCCGCCGTCCACATCTTCTCTTGAGGCTGCGGCGTAATAGAGCATGGGCGTCGGCCCCATGCCCACGCGAAGCACATCGCAACCGCTGGCGGTCAGCCCTTCGATCAGCGCTTCTTCCAGCATCGGCGAGCTGACCCGCCCGTCATAGCCCACGACTACTCTCTTCCCGCCCGCTGCGCGCAAAAGAGTCGCAAAGCTGCGACCGATAGCGCGCGCATCGTCGGTCCCCAGAGTTTCGCCGATGATCCCGCGAATATCATATTCGCGCAGCACTGTAGGGTCGAAGCGGTGAGTCATTTCTGGTCCTTGCTGGTGTGGGACTGATCGGGGCCGAGTCTGGCGAGCAACAGGTCGCGTGCGGCGTTGGCTTCGTGGACCTGATCGGCGGTGCCGCCCCGGTCGGGGTGAACGCGGGCGACAAGCTGGCGGTGGGCATCCACTATGGCATCGCGGGTTAAATTTCCCGAAAGACCGAGCAGGGCGCGGGCCTTGCGCTCTTCAGGCGATTGTCGTGTGCCTCGCAGCAAGGCCCATGGCCAGCGCCCGCTTACCATCCTGATCGCCACTGTAAGCAGGAAAACCAGCCAGAGCAGCTTGGCCATCGCTCAGGCTTCCACGGGCTGCGGATCTGCCACATGCGCAGCGGGCAGGTTCAGCCCATGCACCAGCCCCCGCAATTCCTGCCGTGCGATAAGATGGCTGGTGCCGAGCTCGCCCAGATGGCCCTTGTCGAGCAAGGTCAGGCCAGAGGGGAACAATTCGCGATAGATCACGCGTTCCGATAGGCCCGGCACGACGCGGAAGCCTACCCGTTTCGATAATTCGGCCAGGGCTGCATCCATACGCTTCTGGTTGCGCGCCTCGATATTCTGGGTGCGGTTGCGCACCACCACCCA
>CAZWEY010000169.1:0-5315 GCA_964632055.1 uncultured Sphingomonadaceae bacterium | reverse complement strand
CGCAGCAGCACTTCGCCGCCGCTACCGTGGTCTAATTTTGCACCGCCGTTCTCAGCAGTGATTGTCCCACCCTCGGCAGCAATGACCTTTGCAGCACAGTGAAGGAACGTTTTGTAGATTTCGGCGGCAAACCAGTCCTTGTAGCCGTCCACGAGCACGGTGGAGTCTGCCAAGTCTGCATACAGAACAGTGGCCTTCAGCTTGACTGCGTCGTTGCTGAGCTTGATGCTGTCATCAGACGGAACAACGTTTCCGTCGCGCGTGGTCCACTGTTGCTTAAAAATCTCTCTGACACGCTGTTCTAGATCGTCCTTTAGTGCCATTGTGACTTTGCCCCAATCGTAACTCCCTGGTGGATCAACATCGTATAGGCTAACACTTTTTCAAGTGCACTAGTCGGTGATAGACATCAAATTTGATCAATCTATGACGAGCCATTGAAGTCCAAGGCACAACTGCCCACACGGCCAGCGAGATAGATCTCCACCCGCTCTTGCGTCCTACGCCTCGGCCGCCGGCCCGAACGCAAATCGTCCACGAAACGTGGATCTCCAACCGCCATGCGCCCAAACTTGCTCGGCGGCGTCTTCGTCCGCACCAGGTAGGTCTCGATCTGCTCCAGTAGCTCCATCGTCCATCGACTCGCTTTGCACTTGCGTTCCTGATATGTTCCTACTAGGAATGCGTCCTAGAGTCTAGGATGACTTTTCCTAGCATTCGTGACAGGACAGAGTGATGGACGAAGCGCGACAGGCTCTCGACGAGCTCATCTCATCCCGTAAGGGCTGCACCTACTCGGGGATTTCCCGGCTGCTCGGTCGCAATGTATCTTACATCCAGCAGTACATCCGCAAAGGCAGCCCGCGGTATCTGGACGAGAGCGATCGCAACATTCTCGCGCGCTTCTTTGGCGTGGATGAGCGCGTGCTGGGCGCCCCCCCTCATCGCAGCGCACCTGTTGTCGAACTGGTGCAGATCCCGGTTCTGGACGTTGAAGCCTCCGCCGGTCATGGTGCGCTCGCCGAAATGGAAAGCAAAAGCGGACAATTCGGTTTCGACGAAGGTTGGCTCCGCAAGCTCACCCCAAGCAAGGCCTCAAGCCTGTCGATCATCCATGTTCATGGCGACTCGATGGAACCCACGCTCAACGACGGCGACGAGGTCATGGTCGACCTCGGTGACGGCCAATCACGGCTTCGCGACGGCATCTATGTCCTGCGCATGGATGACGCGCTCAGCGTCAAGCGGATCGCCATCGAACCCCAAGGACGGCGGATTTCGGTGGTGAGCGACAATGCCGCCTATCCAAGCTGGCACGGGCTCGAACGCCGCGCCATCAACATCGTCGGCCGGGTGCTCTGGTTCGGCCGCAAACTACAGTAGAGTTTCAAAATGTTCCTGACACTTGCAGCCGCTGTCGTCGCGGCAGGACAAAGCTTCACTTGTACGCCGACCCATGTCTGGGACGGCGATGGACCGATCTGGTGCGCGGAAGGCCCGCATATCCGCATTTCGGGTATCGCAGCGCGCGAGATGGACGGCACCTGCCGGACCAACCAGCCCTGCCCGCCCGCCACCGCACTCGAGGCGCGCGACCGCCTCGTTTCGCTGTTCGGCGGTCCGCGCGGGACAATCCCGACAGGGCATGTGATCGTTTCGGCGCCGGCCATGCACTGCCGCTCTGAAGGTTCGGCCGGTGGCTCGCGGACAGCGGCCTGGTGCACCCTTGCCTCGGGCGCCGATCTGTCCTGTGCGATGGTGCGCACCGGAACGGTTCTGCGGTGGGACCGCTACTGGAAGAACCACCGTTGCCACTGAGCGACTGGGAGCTCTGGGCCTGCGCCAACCAGGTGCTCACGGCTCACGGGCATGATGCCCCGCTCCATGTGGCCGAGCAGATTGGCGCTCTTGCCCTCGCCGGTGATCAGGAAGGTGTCCGCACCTGGCAAGAGATCGCAAGGCGAATTGCCGACCTGGCAGACCTCAAGGATACGCCGACGTCCCGGCACTGACCGATACGCCTTCAAGCTGTCGAAAGCTGCCTGACAGACTGGTCAACCGATCGGCGAAAGATCGCCCGGGAAGAGGCAGGCCTGCCCTTCGCCGCCCATGCCGCCTTCGCCTTCAATTACGAACCCGCGCATGCGCTCGACCAGATGCTGCGCAAGCTCGACCCGGGCATTCCGCAGCTGGCGCGGGTCATCGGCATTGAGGCCGCAGAGAACTGGCTTGGGGGCTACCGCAAGCGCCACTTCCAGATTGGTGAGCAGGATATCTTCAGCGATTCGGGGCATGGCCGCGTTTAGAACAAATAGAGAACTTAAAGTCAATCTGCATGCCTTTGAACTCAGGCGACCAGCCCTCTTGCCACTGCTGTCAGATCCCGATTTCGAAGGGTTTGACGATTGAGCGGTCGCGCTCGGGAGGCTTGCTAACTTCCTGCGCTTTCCCCTTGTCCTCGCCCTTGGCCTGCCCCTGGGCCGCCGCATGGCGGAGCAGATCGACGGTTTCAAGCGCCGAGCGCTTCATGCCGGTGTTGCGCCCAACCGCGGCTTCGAGCCGTGACGCATTGTCGACGAAGAGTGTGAGCCCGTAACGCAAACGGGTGATTGTCACCAGGAACGTCTGCTGGTTCGACAGGTTGCGCTCCCGGCTGTCCATGACCGCGATCCCCCGGTCCGAGGTCAATCCCTGCGCCATGTGGGCATTGAGCGCGTAGGCGAGATCGAGCCGCCGCAACATCGGATCCTCCCTTGCCAGCTCATGCGTGATGCCCATCGATGTAGTCAGTTTAACGGACTTGCTGTCGATCCCGGTAATCCGGGCTTGATCGGCATTGATCAGGCCGCGCTTGTGGTCCGTGTCCGTCCAGCGGATGCGGTCGCCGGCGTGGAGTTCAAGAGGCTTCAGCTCGTAGAGCCGCAAGGGATCATGTTCGCCTTGCGGCCGGAGCTTCCCCGGCCTGAATTCGAAGTGCTTGCCTCGCCCGTTCTCGAGGGTGACGCGCTCACGTTTCGTGTCGCTCTCAACCACCCGGTAGGTTCCGCGGGTGAGGCCCTGGGCGCGCTTGTCGCGGTCCACTTCAACCACCATGCCGCGCACATAAGTGCCCGCATACCGCAGCTCCTCGCGCGTCGTATTGACCCGCGCAAGCACGTCGAGCCTGAGCGCAGGCTGCCCCAGCTCGCCATTTGCCTTGAGACCAGTCTGAACCGCCTCGTTTACCTCGCTGCGCAGTGTGCGCCCCGACGCATAGATTGCTGTCCGCTCGCGCTCGGCGGGTGCAAGCGCCAGCCATGCGGCGGCGGCCTCGATGGCCGCCCCTTCCCCGACCTCGACGACGTTGGATCCCAGGTGCCGCAAGGCCTCTTCGATCTGCCCGCCCTGCGCGGCATGCTGGGCGGCCCGCAGTGCCCGGTCACGCGCGCGCAAATTGATATTCATGGTCGCCGTCTCGACGCCTGCTTTCTGCATGACCTCAAAGGGTTTGCCGGCATCGACCGCGCCCAATTGCTTCGCATCGCCGATACTGGCGAAGCGCGAAAGTTCGAGGAGGTTCGCCAGCTGTACCAGCTTTTCCTTGTCGGTATTGCCGACCATCGAGGCCTCGTCGAGAAGGACCACGGTGCCGCGCAGTTCGCTGCGGGCCGACGCTATGGCCGCCTTGTCTCCGCCTTCGAGCAGTGCGGCGTGGCGCTTCAGGAACCGGGCCACGGTCATAGAAGGGATCCCGGTGTCGCGCTCCAGCATCTGGACGAGCGTATTCTGGACGGCGAGCCCGAGTACGGTCTTGCCTTCCTCGCGCAAGATGTCGGCCACGGGCTGGAGGACCGTGCTCTTGCCTGCCCCGGCCACCCCCTGGATGGCTACTATCCGGTTACTGGAGCCAAGGAGAAGCCTTCCTGCGGCTTCCTGCCCCTGGTTGAGAGTCATCCCGTATTTGAGCTGGGAAAGCGCCTGAAGGCGTGCGCCTGCCTCGGCAGCATCGACGATCGGCGGCGCCATTCCGCGTCCTGCTTCAACGGCCGCGACGATCCGCTGCTCGGCAGCAATGGCCCCCGCCGTTGTGACAAGTCCCCGGTCCGCCCCTTTGCCTCGCACGAGTTCGCCCTGGCGCAGCAGTTGCTCGACCCTGCGCTCGATCTCCGGCATGGCCGCCGGCAATCCGAACCCCAGCGCAGATTTGTAAATGTCAGTGCGGGCAAAGGCCGCTTCGCGTTCGGAAAGATGGCGCACAGCCGACGCAACCGCATGGATAGCGGCAATCTCCTGCGGCGATTTTCTGGCAAGATCGCGCAGGACGAGCGGATCGCCAGCGCGCAACCCCAATCGCTCGGAAAGACCCTGAGCGATGCCGCGACCGAGCTCGGCTATGTCGCGGACAAACCCGCCGAGCGTTGGCACGGCGCCGATATCCATGGCAGCCCTGCCATTGGCCCTAGCGATAACCTCGGCGGGGTCGAAACCGATCCGTGCCGCCTGGTCGCGCCATTGCTGGCCAAGCGCGCCGCGATCCTCGATCGTCTGCTTTGCCGCACGCGTCATGAGGTTAGCGGCATTGCGCGCAGCAAGGCCCTTGCCGTTCATCCCTTCAAGGGCGGCAACGATTTCGGCGCGGCGGGAACTAAAGGCATCGCGGACGTGCCGGGGCACACCCGCCGCTTCAAAATTGCCATGCTTGCCGATCTCGCCGATCTCGTAACCGAGCTTTTCAACCGAGAGCCGGAAGCGCGCCATCGTCATCGCATTGAGGAGTGTATTGTGCTCCCAGAGCTTGTCGTTTCGGAGCGCGCGCCATTTGCCGTCAGGCCCTTGGGTCACGTTGGCGACGACGGCATGGATGTGGGCATTGGCCTCCTGGTTGCGGTTGGTATCGTGCTGGAATAACGCCACGAGCAGGTTGCCGGTCTGGGCGATCTTCTCACGTCCGCGCACCTCGATGCGGGTTTCAGCAAGGTTCTTTTCCGCCCAGGCGAACGTCTCCCTCACCGCTGCGGCATAAGCATCGATGATCCGCTTGTCGCCGCCGACAAGCGCAAGAAGCGACCAGCTCTTGGGCATGGAAAACGTGAGATCTGTCCCGGCACGATGCTCGCGCCCATCGCTGCCAACCCGGCTGCCATCGGGCAGCATTCCCTTGAGCACAGCTTCGAACTGTCGCGCATCGACCCGGCCCTCGAGGCCCAGACGCTCCGCCCCCTTGCCGAACCATTCGCCGGACCGGTCGGCATCAGCACGAGTGTAGTAGTTGTCCGAGGCAAAATAATTGGCGGCGCCACCGGCCGTGCGCACATTGGCTGCGGAAAGCATGGTGT
>CAZWEY010000168.1:0-5350 GCA_964632055.1 uncultured Sphingomonadaceae bacterium | reverse complement strand
CCGCTGCTCATCATCGCAGAAGACATCGAAGGCGAAGCACTGGCGACGCTTGTGGTCAACAAGCTGCGTGGCGGTCTCAAGATCGCTGCCGTCAAGGCACCGGGCTTCGGCGATCGCCGCAAGGCCATGTTGGAGGACATCGCCATCCTGACCAAGGGCGAGATGATCTCCGAGGATCTCGGCATCAAGCTCGAATCCGTCACGCTCGGCATGCTGGGTGAAGCCAAGAAGGTCACCATCGACAAGGACAACACCACCATCGTCGATGGCGCTGGCGATGCGGCCGACATCAAGGGCCGGGTCGACCAGATCCGTGCGCAGATCGAAGTCACAACTTCCGATTATGATCGCGAAAAGCTGCAGGAACGCCTGGCCAAGCTCGCTGGCGGCGTAGCCGTCATCAAGGTCGGCGGTGCGACCGAAGTCGAGGTGAAGGAGCGCAAGGACCGCGTTGACGACGCGTTGCACGCCACCCGTGCGGCCGTGGAAGAAGGCATCGTCCCCGGTGGTGGTACAGCCCTGCTCTATGCCACCAAGATCCTCGAAGGGATCAAGGGCGACAATGACGACCAGACCCGCGGCATCGATATCGTGCGCAAGGCCATCATGGCTCCTTCCCGCCAGATCGCCGAAAATGCGGGTCATGACGGTGCCGTGGTTTCGGGCAATCTGCTGCGCGAGAACGACGAGAACCAGGGCTTCAACGCCGCAACCGACACCTATGAGAATCTGGTGCAGGCCGGCGTGATCGACCCGACCAAGGTCGTGCGCACCGCGCTGCAGGATGCTGCATCGGTTGCCGGCCTCCTCATCACCACCGAAGCCGCCATTGCGGAATTGCCGGAAGACAAGCCTGCAATGCCGATGCCCGGCGGCATGGGTGGCATGGGCGATATGGGCTTCTGATCCCATCCGCACCCATCGTGCCAAATCAAGAGAGGCCGGAAGAGCGATCTTCCGGCCTCTTTTCTGTCCAGCTTTTCTGTTAAGCCAGGCGCTCTAAACCCCTTTATTTACCTAGGATTTTTCCACATTTCACTCCATTCGTCGTGCGCGCAGAGTCGCTCGTCGCGCGCCCGTTGCGCGGCAGCGCTGCCCAATTAAGCAAATCCACATATTGTCATGCATATAAGGCTTGCCATGATCACGAGACGAATTCGGCGCTGGGCTTTGCTGGCAGGCTTTGCAGTTGCAGGGTTTGCAGGGACGGCCAATGCTGGCACTTTCGAGGCTGATTTCGACGATGCTCTCGGCACTGCCGCAAGAGCTCCCCGATCCTTTCTCCAGACCTATTCGAGCGAATTCGAACGTGAAGTTGCAGCGCTTGCCGCTGGCGATCAGGGACGCATCGGGGTCGCGGCCATCGACCTCAGCAGCGGGCGCAGCCTTTCGGTGCTGGGCAATCAGCGCTTCCCCATGGCAAGCACCAGCAAGATCGCCATCGCCGCAACCTTCCTTGAAGGTGTCGACAAGGGCCGCTGGAGCCTGGACAGCACATTCCCCATGCTTCTTCCGGTGCGTTCAGAACCGCTTTCAAGCGCAGTCGCACCAGTGCGCCATGGGCCCTCGCTCTCTGCTCGAGAGCTGATCGAGCTGATGATTACCCGCAGCAGCAATCCGGCAACCGATGCGCTGCTGCGCGTGGTGGGCGGACCAAATGCGGTCAATGCCTGGGTCCGCAAGGCAGGCATCCGCGATTTCAGGCTGGACAGGGATATCGCCACGCTGGTTCGCGATGACGGCCAATTCGACCCCGCCACGATTATCGACGAGCGCGACAGCGCAACGCCGCTGGCCATGGTCGAACTGCTCGGCGGCTTGCACAAGGGCCGCTGGCTGAGCCGGGAAAGCCGTGAAGTTCTGCTCGGTGCCATGGCGCGCTGCATAACCGGCAAGCGCCGTATTCCTGCCTTGCTCCCGACTTCGGCAGAAATCGCCCACAAGACGGGCACGCTCAACAATACGGCCAGCGATATCGGTCTGATCACCATGCCCGATGGCCGCACTCTGGCGGTCGCCATCTATGTTACTGGTCAAGGCTCAAAGCCGGCCCGCGACGCAAGGATCGCCGCAATCGCCAAGGCTATCCATGACGGATTTTCATCGCCCGCCGGCACCAAATGGGCTGAAGCCCGCTACTGATCACCAGCTATCGCAGGCTCATCAAGCCGGGACCGGGAAAATCGAAAAACGCCATAGAAAAAGGGCGCGGTCATCAAGACCGCGCCCTTTCCTGTCTCAAGCGAGATGCTTGCGCGATTACTCGGCAGCAGCTTCAGCCGGAGCAGCAGCTTCAGCGCCTTCAGCAGCGGCTTCAGCGCCTTCGGCAGCAGCTTCAGCGCCTTCGGCCGGAGCAGCAGCTTCTTCAGCAGGAGCGGCTTCTTCGGTTGCCATGGCGGTGTCTTCAGCCGGAGCAGCTTCCTCAGACTTCGAGCAAGCAGCGAGGGTCAGGGCAGCGCCAGCAACGGCGGCGGCGAGAATGATCTTGCGCATGTATGTTAATCCTTGAACAGCGAGTGGACGACGCACGGCCTTCCAAACCGCACGCAAAGCTGCCTCTCCAGCAAGCTTCGGAGCGGACAAATAATGACCATTTTGTTGCTATGCAAGCGGCTTGAGCGCAGAAAAGCACCAAACAGCCCTTGAGGGGAGCTTGAAAAGCCCTTTTCTCAACAAAAATCGTCGGGAATGCTGGCTTTCGCAGGACCCACATTTTTCGCATAAATCCCGGCTGACCATAACCGAACTGGCTGCTAGATGCAGGCAATGGGGCAAAAACAGCATCTCTATCTCGTCGACGGGTCTGCCTATATTTTCCGGGCCTATCACCGCCTCCCGCCGCTCACCAATCCGGAAGGAGTCCCGGTTGGCGCGGTCTATGGCTACACGGCCATGCTGTGGAAACTGGCTAAAGAGCTGCATGACAGCGACGGCCCGACTCATCTCGCGGTTGTCCTCGACAAGGGCTCGAAATCATTCCGGCACGATATTTTTCCCGATTACAAGGCGAATCGCCCCCCACCGCCCGAAGATCTGGTCCCCCAGTTTCCGCTGATTCGCGATGCCACCCGCGCTTTCAGCCTGCCCTGTATCGAAGAGGCGGGGCTGGAGGCGGACGACCTCATCGCATCTTATGCAAGACACGCGGCCGCGCAGGGCTGGGATGTGACCGTGGTTTCCTCGGACAAGGACCTGATGCAGCTGGTGGGCCCCACGCCCGGCGGCGGCCATATCGACATGCTGGACACGATGAAGGACCAGCGCATCGATATACCGCAGGTGATCGATAAATTCGGGGTTCCGCCCGAAAAGGTGGGCGACGTGCTGGCGCTGATGGGCGATGCGGTGGACAATGTGCCCGGCATCCGCGGCATAGGCCCCAAGACAGCAAGCAAGCTGATCCAGGAGCATGGCGATCTCGAACAGGCTCTGGCGGCAGCACCGGCCATGAAGCCTTCGAAACTGCAGGAAAGGCTGATCGAGGGGGCGGACATGGCCCGGCTCAGCCGTGTGCTGGTGGCTCTCAAGGAAGACTGCGAACTGCCGATGACGCTCGATGATTTCGAGCTGCGTCAGATCCCGCCCGAACCGCTGGCCCAGTTTCTCGGCACGCATGGTTTTTCAAGCCTTTTGCGCCGCCTTGGTGCAGGCGGCGCAGCGCCCGCACCCTCTGCCAGCACAGAAAAGCCCGCCCCCAACACCCCTGCCGCCCTGGATGCGGCTCCCTCTCCACTGCCCGAATTGCCGCCAGTCGACCACTCAGCCTATCGCTGCGTTCAGGAACGGACCGAACTGGAGCAGTGGATCGCCCGCGCAAAGGCTGCCCGCATGCTTGCGGTGGATACCGAAACCACCGGGCTGGATGCGATGCAGGCCGAACTGGTCGGCGTCAGCCTTGCGCTTGGCCCCAATGATGCGTGTTATATCCCGCTCGCCCATGCCAGCGGCAGCGACATGTTTGCCGAGCGCCCGCAGCAGATAGCGATGGACGATGCGCTGGCCCTGCTCAAGCCGCTGCTCGAAGATGATGCAGTGCTGAAGATCGGCCAGAATATCAAATATGACATCAACATCCTGGCTCGCCATGGCATCGCGCTAGGGCCGCTCGACGATACGATGGTGATGAGTTTCGACCTTGATGCCGGACGCAGCGAAGAGGGCATGGGCGGCCATGGCATGGACGAGCTGGCCCAGCGCCATCTGGGCCACAGCTGCATTGCCTTCAAGGCGGTTTGCGGGACCGGCAAAAATGCAATCCCCTTCAGCCAGGTGCCGCTCGATCAGGCGACCGCCTATGCCGCCGAAGATGCCGATATCACCTGGCGGCTGCACCATTTGCTGCGCTGGCGATTGCCCCGCGAAGACGCAAGCCGGATCTATCAGAGGGTGGACCGGCCTCTGGTCCCGGTCGTGGCGCAGATGGAGCGGCACGGCATCAAGGTGGATCGCGAGGCGCTGGCCCGGCTTTCGGCCAGTTTTGCCGAACAGATCGCGGTGCTTGAGGCCGAAATCCATGCCCTGGCCGGAGGGGACTTCACCATTGCCAGCCCCAAGCAATTGGGCGAGGTGCTGTTCGACCGGCTGGGCTACAAGGGTGGCAGGAAGGGCAAGACCGGACAGTATTCGACCGATCAGAGCGTGCTGGAACGCATCGCTGGCGAAGGCGGGGAGATCGCCGTCAAGGTGCTGGAATGGCGGCAGCTCGCCAAGCTCAAAAGCACCTATACCGACGCCTTGCAGGCCGCGATCAACCCGAAAACCGGCCGCGTCCACACCAGCTACAGCCTGGTGGGCGCGCAAACCGGGCGATTGTCATCGACCGACCCCAATTTGCAGAACATTCCGATCCGCACACCTATCGGCCGTCAGATCCGCGAAGCCTTCGTGGCGGAACCGGGTAATGTTCTGCTCGCCGCCGATTACAGCCAGATCGAGCTGCGGCTGGCGGCTCATAAGGCCGATGTGCCCGCCTTGAAAGAAGCTTTTGCCAAGGGCGAGGACATCCATGCGCGCACTGCTCAGGAGTTGTTCGGCACGGTCGACCGCGACACCCGCGCACGCGCCAAGACGATCAATTTCGCCATCCTCTATGGCATCAGCCGCTGGGGCCTGGCCCCGCGTCTTGGCGTGACACCGGACGAGGCGCAGGCGATGATCGACCGCTATTTCGAGCGCTTCCCAGGCATCCAGCGCTATATTCACGAGACTTTGGAAAGCGTTCGCGAGAAGGGCTATTCCGAGACCCTGTTCGGCCGCAAAACGTGGTTCCCGCGCATCAATTCAAAGAACCAGCCCGAACGCCAGGGCAGCGAGCGCGCCGCCATCAATGCCCCGATCCAGGGCACCAGCG
>CAZWEY010000167.1:0-5363 GCA_964632055.1 uncultured Sphingomonadaceae bacterium | reverse complement strand
AAAGTGTGTATACGGTAACCCCGTATCGAGGGTTCGAATCCCTCCTGCTCCGCCAGCCACCCCCGACACTTGTCTCTGTTATCAGGGTGGTTTTGTAACCTTCGGAAGTGTGGGCTCTAATCAGGCGCAATCCGTATCGTGGCGGCAATTCGCGAGCAGTCTCCAGCGATTTCAGGGCCGGTTTTGCCGGCCAGTCTCTGCGCCTATCGCAATCGGTTCGGTTTCCCTGTTAAACAGGGAAAGAACAGGGAAAATCGCAAATTTGAGGCCCAAAACAGGCCATTTCGGGCGATCTGGCGCGCTTGGTCGCGCAATTCAAGGCGTGTTTTCAGAAGCTTGCGGAGGCAAAATCGGTGTTTCCCTGTTCTTCGCCATAACAGGCTATTTAATCGCCGTAACAGGGACCTTATTCGTGCGTAACAGGGCAGTTATTCGCCCAGAACAGGGGCTGTCAGATCGGCTCGAACCCTAACAGTTCGCGTTGGTTTTGCCAGCCTATCGGGAATTCGGACTTGACCAGGCGCTCGAGGTTGAGCCCGGCCGGCTGTGCACCATCAATGATGGCGCGCTGGATGTCAGGAGCAAGAAACGCAAGCCGCTGGATCCGGCGCTCGTAGGGTGAGCTCGAGGTGGTGAGTGCCAGCGGCTTGCCGCGATCCTTCTCGACCATAGAGTGCGCTCTCCGAAGTGCCGCGATCAGGGTCTTGTCCTTTTCACGCGGTCGGCGTTTGCCGAGAATGATATGCCGCTTGCCGCCGCGCAGCGGCAGCGCGAGTTCGATCTCGATTGCCGTTTGACGCTTGCTGGCGGTGACTAGCCTCTCGCCCTCGTGCAGGGTGCCGGCAAGTTCAATCGATTGGTCGCCGCTCAGTGTGATCAGCATGCCATGGCTAACGAGGCGAACGTCCTGCAGCATCGCCATTGCGTCCTCGGCTCCTGGCAGCCAGCGCTTGAGCAGCTGTTTGATCAGCCGGTCAAGCTGAGCGCCAGGCAGGCGGCGGACGAGGTCATCATCGGGCACTCCTTGTCCCTGCTGGAGCGAAGCCGAGACATAATAGCGGTAGAGCTTGCCATGCCGGTTGCGGGCAAAGGCGGGACTCATGGCGTCGCCTGCTGCATCGAACAATTTACCGGTCAGCGGCGATCGTGCGACCGAGCGCTCCTTGCTGGTTACGCGCCGCCGGGCATTGGCATCGAGTTGCGCTTGCACCTGATCGAAAAGATCAGGATCGAGGATCGCCTGGTGCTCACCGTCATGCACTTCGCCCTTGTGGACGATCATGCCGAGATAAGTCCGGTTGCGCAGCATGTGGAACAAGGCTCCTCTACTGAACGAGGCGCCGCCCATGACCTTCCCCTTGCGCGTGACATGCCGCTTGGAGGTGATGCCCTCAGCCTCGAGTTCGCGCTGGAGCGTATAGACCGAGCCCAGTGCCAGGTAGCGGGTATAGATATGGCGCACGCGCTCGGCTTCCTCGTGGTTGACCCGCAAGGTATGCGATCCAGCTTCCGGAATATCATAGCCGAGCGGCGGCATCCCCCCCATCCACATGCCGCGGGCCTTGGAGGCTGCGATCTTGTCGCGGATCCGCTCGCCGGTCACCTCGCGCTCAAACTGGGCAAAGGAGAGGAGCACGTTGAGCATCAGTCGGCCCATCGAGCTGGTGGTGTTAAACGACTGGGTGACCGAAACGAAACTGACGTCAGACTTCTCGAAGATCTCGACGATCCGAGCAAAGTCGGTGAGCGAGCGGGTCAGCCGGTCGATCTTGTAGACCACGACTACATCAATCTCGCCCGCTTCGATATCGGCAAGCAGGCGGACAAGGCCGGGCCGTTCCATATTGCCGCCCGAGAAGCCGCCATCATCGTAGCGCTCTGGCAAGAGCGTCCAGCCTTCACCAGCCTGGCTGGCAATATAGGCTTCTGCGGCATGGCGCTGAGCATCCAATGAGTTGAAGTCCTGTTCGAGGCCTTCTTCCGAACTCTTGCGGGTATAGACTGCGCAGCGGATGGCTTCGCTGTTATTGGGCTTCGCCATGGTTCAGCTCCTGAGGCCAAAGAAACGCGGCCCGTTCCAGCGGATCCCCGTGATCGCGCGCGCGGTGGCCGAGAGCGAAGGGTAGAGCTGATCTTGCCAGCGGAAGCCCTCGTCCTCGACCACGACCTCGATGCGCTTGCCTTTCCAGTTGCGCGTCAGCCGTGCGCCGATCCCGAGCTCCTTGCCTTCGGGGTCAACTGAGCCCTTGCGCGCCAACGCTTTCCTGGTCGCGGTATCGAGCCCGCCATAGGTCTCGGCCTGGATCCGCCAGGCGAGCTGCAGACGCATGATCGGTAACGAGCGCAGTGATGGCGGGGCGCCGTAACGCCGCCGCCAGAGGGTGCGCAGCTCATCGAGCTCCATCGTGCCGATCTGCGCGACCAGCGCCTCGACATCCCCGCTCACGAGGCGCGGCTTGCGCGGTAGCGACGCCCGCCCTCGCTCTTCTCCGAGGTGATGGCAAGACCGCGCTTTTTGAGCGCGCCCGCCATTGCGCCGCGCACCGAGTGTTGCTGCCATCCAGTGGTCTCGCTCATCTCGGCGATGCTGGCGCCGGTCTTGCGGATGAGCAGGGCCTCAAGCTGGTCAAGCTTGGTGGGGCCCATCTTGGTCGCGGTGGTCTTCGGCGTTGTATCGATCATTGACTGTCTCCGGTTTATCGGCACCCACAATGGCCGCCGTCACCGGGACAAGCCCGGAAGGGCCGGGCGTGGAAGACAGCAATGCTCTGAAAAGGCACGAAGTCCAGTCGGAATCAACAATCCCCGCTATCCACAGGCGGTAAATCGCTAGTGCCTTTATGTTCGCTACATGTACGCGTATGTTCCGCTTATGAAGAACGACGCCATGACGGCAGCAAGCGCTGCCGATCGCCGGCTCGCGGTCACCTATCGTGATCCTGCGAGTCTTTCCTCTGATCCGCGTAACGCGCGCACGCATCCAAAGCGGCAGATCGAGCAGATCGTCGCCTCGATCCGCGCCTTTAGCTTCACCAATCCGATCCTTGCCGATCCGGACGGAGTGATCATTGCCGGCCACGGCCGCTTGCGCGCAGCGAAGGAGATGGGGCTCGAGCAGGTCCCGGTGATCGAGCTCGTAGGGCTAAGCGAGCCAGAGAAGAAAGCGCTGCGGCTTGCCGACAACAAGATCGCGCTTAATGCCGGGTGGGACCTCGAGATCCTTAAGCTGGAACTCGCCGATCTGTCATTGCCCGAGATCGAGCTCGATCTCTCGCTGACCGGGTTCAGTCCGGGCGAGATCGACGTGGTGCTCGAAGATACGCCGGATCCCGATGACGAGGTCATTCCCGCAGTTCCCGAAAACGTGCGCGTCCAACCTGGCGATATCTGGCAACTGAGCGAGCACCGTATTGCCTGCGGCGATGGCCGGGACCGGGAGTTACTTGCGCGGCTTGTTGGTGATGGCGCGCAGATCGACTCCGCCTTTCTCGATCCGCCTTACAATGTGAAGATCAACGGCCACGCCAATGCGAAAGGTCGCCACCGCGAGTTCGCCATGGCCTCAGGCGAGATGAGCGAAGCAGAGTTCCGGACCTTCCTCAGCGATACCCTGGGCGCTTGCGCCGCGGTGTCGCGCCAGGGCGCGGTCCACTTCGTGTGCATGGACTGGCGCCATATGGATGATGTCACGGCGTCGATCGAAGGCGTCTACTCTGACCTCCTCAACATCTGCGTGTGGAACAAGAGCAATGCCGGGATGGGCTCGCTCTATCGCTCCAAACACGAGATGGTGTTTGTCTACCGGGTCGGCGAAGCCCCGCACACCAACAACGTCGAGCTGGGCAGGTATGGCCGCAACCGCACCAATGTGTGGGACTATCCAAGTGTCAACTCGATGAAAGGCTCGCGCCGCGAGGACCTGGCGCTGCATCCGACAGTCAAGCCCGTCGCCATGGTCGCCGATGCGATCTGCGACGTCACAAGACAGGGCGAGCTGGTGCTCGATATCTTCCTCGGCTCAGGCACTTCGCTAATTGCGGCCGAACGGGTTGGCCGGCACTTCCGCGGGCTCGATATTGATCCGGCCTATGTCGATCTTGCCATGACCCGCTGGTCCGAGATCACTGGCAAGGAACCCGAGCTCATCCACCGCGAAAATGCGGTGGGAGAGGCAGCATGAGCAGCGATACCCGCTTCCAGAAGGGCCAGTCCGGCAATACCAAGGGCCGGCCAAAGAAACGCAGGCCCCATATCTCTGCCTTCGACATTATCTTTGACCAACGCCTGACAGTCACGCAGAACGGCAAGGAGCGCGAGCTCACCATCGACGAGGCGCTCGAGCTTCAGACCTACCAGGATGCGCTCAAAGGGAGCCGAATGGCGATCCGCAAAGTCCTCAAGATGATCGAGATGCGTGAGGCAGCTTTAGCAAAGAAAAACCCTCCGCCGCTCCAGCAGGTCGAGTTGGTGCGCGAGTATAACGCAGACAATGCCAAGGAAGCGCTCAAGATCCTCGATATCGTCGGACACGATCCGCACCGGCAGGAGCAGCCTGACACTTGGCTGCATGTTGCGACCTGGGCGACGCAGGCAGCGCTGAGCCGGCCTGGGCGCAAGAAGTTCAGCAAGAAGGATGTCGAGGACATCAAGTTCTTCACGCTGGAACCTGACAAGCTGCGCTGGCCGCGCGGGAGGATCGCATGAGCTACGAAGAGCCGATCGGCTACGGCAAGCCTCCCCGTTCTACCCAGTTCCAGAAAGGAAAGTCAGGCAACCCGCGTGGGCGTCCGAAGAACCGGCACCGCGATATTCCTCACGATGCGGTCCTGGGCCAGATGGTCACGGTGCGTGAGAACGGACGCGAGAAACGCGTGACAGCAGCAGAAGCCTTTCTCCTCCAGCTGACTCAGAAAGGACTTGTCGGGGACAGCGCGGCGGCCCGCGCCTCGTTGGAAGCCTTGGAGAAAGCACGTGCGGCCAGAATCCCTCAGCAGGCGGGGCCACAGAAAATGGTCATCTCGCTTATTGGCATGGGTATCGAAGTCGTGCTCGACACACTTGGTCTCGCATTCAAAAAATACCCGCGAGACGAGCAACGCGTGCGCTGGGAACTCAATCCCTGGATAGTCGAGGCAGCGCTCGACCGCCTTGGTGATCGCAAACTGACAATCGAAGAACAACGCGAGGTGTTCGCCAACACCCGCACGCCGCATAAGGTCAGCTGGCCCGAATGGTGGGAGGTGCGGGAATGACCGCTTTGCGCCCCAGATTCGGTCGTTTGGAGTTTGGTAGCAGCAACGTCTGAAACTGGGCCGATTGCAGAATGTCTGCTCATCAGCATTTGAATGTGTGAAGCAGACGTT
>CAZWEY010000166.1:0-5364 GCA_964632055.1 uncultured Sphingomonadaceae bacterium | reverse complement strand
CGGCGGCGGTGCCGGCTCGGCAGCAGGCGGCGGCGGCAGCACCTCGGGCGCCTTCTTGGCACAGGCGGAAAGGGCAAGGGCACTGGCCATCATCAGGCCCAGTGACAGATTGCGGGTCAGCTGGCGTTTCATTGGCAACTCCTTCTTATTGCGGGCAAAGACAGCGCCCGTGTGAATGATGTTCAGTTCAGGGCAGAACCGGCCCCCAGGCCGGATCCGACGCATCGACAGGCGTGTTGAGCTTGCGCAAATTCTTGCCGGTCAGATCGACCTGATAGAGCGCAGTGCGCCCCGAATTGCGTTCGGTGCGGAAAAACTGGATGATCCGGCCGTTTGGTGCCCATGTTGGTGCCTCGTCCTGCCAGGCATTTGTCAGGTAACGCATGTTATCCCCCGAAGGCCCCATCACGGCAATACGAAAATTTCCGGCCATATGCGTAAAGGCGATCTGGTCGCCGCGCGGGCTCCATTCGGGCGTGGCGGCGCGGCCGCCGAAAAAGGCCAGCCTGCGCTGGTTCGAACCATCGGCATTCATGACATAGACCTGCTGGCTGCCCGAACGGTCGCTTTCGAACACGATGCGGCTGCCATCGGGTGAGTAGCTGCCGCCGATATCGATGCCGGGGCTATCGGTCAGCTTCACGCTCTGCCCACCGGATACGGGCACGCGATAGATGTCGGTATTGCCTGAAACGGCCATGGAATAGAGGATATAGCGCCCATCGGGCGACCAGCGCGGCGCAAAGGTGGGATTTGTGCTCTGCGTCACCAGCCGCTGTGTGGCCGAAGGAATATCATAGACATAGATGCGCGGATTGTCGTTCAAGTAGCTCAGATAGACGATCTTGCTGTAATCCGGCGAATAGCGCGGCGTCAGCGCGGTGGCCTTGCCGGTGGTGATGAAGCGGTGATTGGCGCCATCGGAATCCATGATCGCCAGTCGCTTGATGCGCGCGCCCTTGGGTCCGGTTTCTGCGATATAGGCGATCTTGCTGTCGAAGAACGGATTTTCGCCCGACAGGCGCGAATAGACCATGTCGGCGCATTTATGCGCCGCGCGCCGCCAGTCGGCAGGGCTGACCACCCAGCCGCCGCGCACCAGCTCCTGCTGCAGCTTCACGTCATAGAGATAGCAGCCCACTGTCAGCCGCCCGTCGCTCATGCCCTGCACATAGCCCTGCACCAGCATGTCGGCATTGCGCGTGCTCCATGTCGGCCAGCCGGGCGCAGTCACTTCAGGATAGGTGACGCCGGGCAGCTGATCCGGCCCCACCGGCAAAAACAGCCCGTTGTCGCGCAGATCAGAGGTTATCACCCGGCCCAGATCGCGCCCCAAGGCCGCGGTGCCCTGCGCATTGGCAAGTGTGGGCACATTGGCGTCGGTTGCAAAGGCAGGGATGGCGATCCCCAGATCCTGCCAGTCGCTTTCATCGGTGACCGTCAGAGATAGGCCTTCATCTGTATCAGGCGTAACCGAAGACGCAGGAAGCGGCGAAGGCTGAGAGGGCGTGGTAATTTGAGCAACCAAAGGTGATGCAAAAAACAGTGCGAGAATGGGATAGAATTTTTTCATGGTGACAGGGTCCTGTCGAACTTAGCGCTTTTGATAGATTTCCAGACATTATAATATTTTGGATCGAGGTCGAAGGGTGCAGCAAGCCTTACAGCACGCAATGCCTGTTCGGCATGTCGTCCCTTTTGAGAAAGATTTGCAGGTGTATCGCCTGATTGATCTACTACACGTGGAGGCCCAGCAAGGCTTCCATCCGGATTGAGATCAAATGCTACGATCGTGACAAGAAGTTCCGCATCAACGCCTTGAGGTGCTGACCAGTGCGGCTTCAATTGGCGAGCAATGGCTTGCCCAACCGAGGCTTTTGCGCTTGCGCTAATTTCTGACGCCGGAAGCGCATCGCTGGCCTTGCCTTCGCCCGAAGAGGCCCCTTTGAGGAAATCATTGCCGATGCGGCTGCCTCCGCCCTTCTTGGTGGCAGGCGGAGCGGGCTTTGCAAGCGGAGAAGGGCGAGGTTTGGCCTGCGCGGCGGGTTGCGGCCTTGGCTCGGCCTTCGGGGCCGGTTTCGGCTGCGGCGCGGGCGCAGGTTCGGGGGCCAATGTCGGCGCAATCGCGGCCTGAGCTTGTTCTGCCGGGCGAGGTGCCGTGGATTTCAGGCCCACCTCATTTGAAAGGCTGACCACCATGCGTTCGGGCATGGGAAAGGGTTTGGGCCCGCCCGGCTGAAAAATCAGCGCCGCCACCAGCGCAAGATGCAGCGCCACGGCCACGCCAAGGCCGATGCGTTCTTCGCTGCGAAGGCTGGAGATGCTTGCCATGCCGCAGTGTTATGGCTCGACAACTGAACTGTTGGTGACCAGCGACACCGAGTTGAACCCGGCCCGGTTGAGCTCGCCCATCACGCCCATCACCCGGCCATAGTCCAGCCCGGCATCAGCCCTGAGCGTCACCAGAGGGGGCTTGCCGTCGGCCCGCTTGGGCAAGGCGGCCAGGCGCGCATCCAGCGTGCCTTCGCTCACCGGTTCCTTGTCGAGATAGACCTGGCCATCGCCAGTGATCGAAAGGGTGATCTGTTCCGGCTCCTGCGGCAGGGCATTGGCGCGGCTGTCTGGCAGCTCCACCGGCACGCCCGCGGAGAGCAGGGGTGCGGTCACCATGAAGATGATCAGCAGCACCAGCATCACATCGACCAGCGGGGTGACGTTGATTTCGGCCATCGGGCTGCGGCGCGAACCGCGCGCGCGCCGTTTGCGGCCCGAAGAGGCAAGACCCATGGCCATCAGAGCGTTTCCAGCTCGCGGCTGAGGCGGGCATGGAAACGGTCGGCAAAGCGTTGCAGCCGCGCCTCCAGAGCATTCACCTGATGGGAAAAGCGGTTATAGGCGATCACAGCCGGGATTGCTGCAAACAGGCCGATGGCAGTGGCAAACAGCGCCTCGGAAATGCCCGGAGCAACCACGGCGAGCGAGCTGTTCTGGGCGACCCCGATCTGGAAGAAGCTGTTCATGATGCCCCAGACCGTGCCGAACAATCCGACAAAAGGCGCGACTGAGCCGACGGTTGCGAGAAAATTCAGCCGGTCGGCCAGATTATCCGCTTCGCTCGCCACCTGGCTGTCCATGGCGCCTGCCAGACGTTGGCGCGCGCCGTCATGGTCAAACTTGCGGTTGGCCGCCGTCTGCTTCCACTCCTCCATCGCCGCTGCCGCAATGCGGGCCGAAGGGTTGCTGGCATTGCTGCGCAGATCGCCCGGCGCTGCATTGTCCGCCTTGGCCCAGAAATCGCTTTCCCAGATGCGGCAGGCGCGTCGCACGCCTGCAATCCGCAGCGAAAAGGAGATGATGATCATCCACACCCAGATGCTGGCCAGGATCAGCCCGGCCATCACCGCCTGCACCACGATATCGGCGTCAGTAAACAGCTTGACCGGGTTCAAATGGCCCGAAGGCGCGGCAGCGGAGAGAAGGGATAGCATGGTCATGCAGGGATCCTGTCGGGAAGGAGCTGTTCAAGTGCGGCGCGCCAGGCGGCCGGTTGGCGCAAGGGACGGCCATCGAGGCTGACGAAACCGATACGAGGGCGTGCCTCGGCCAGCAATTGCCCATCGCGCAGCGCGCGCTGCACCATGCGCCAGCTGGCAGCGCCCACTTCGCTTACCTCGCTCTCGATCGTCACCACATCAGCCAGCCGCGCCGGGCGGGCATAGCGGATCGCCAGATCGGCAATGGCATAGGTGCCGCTGCCCGCCTCCAGTTCGGCGCGGGTGTCTATATCGATGAGCCGTAGCATTTCGGAGCGCGCCTGTTCGAACCAGCGCAGATAATTGGCATGATAGACCACACCGCCCGCATCGGTATCGCCAAAATAGACGCGCAGCATCAGGCAGTGAGTGCGGCCTTGCATGCGGCCGGAGAGCTGATCGGGCAAGGTAGCCATAGAGGCTGCGCTTGTAACGCGGTGGCGAGTCGCAGGGCAAGCGGCCTTTTGCCAAACTTCGTGCAATTATCCTTCAGGCGGGCAGCATCAGCCCCATCTGCTTGCCGGCAAAGATATGGACATGCAGATGCGGCACTTCCTGATGGCTGTGCGTGCCGGTGTTGGCGAGCAGGCGATAGCCGGGGGCAACCAGCCCCTGTTCGCGCGCGACATGGCCAACGGCACGGATGAATCCGGTCATTTCGGCGTCGCTCGCCTTGGCGGTGAAATCGTCCCAGCTGACATAGGCGCCCTTGGGAATGACGAGGATATGCGTGGGCGCCTGAGGGTTTATGTCGTGGAAGGCCAGCGCCCATTCATCCTCATAAACCTTGCTGCAAGGCAGCTCTGCCCTCAGGATACGGGCAAAGACGTTGCTGTCGTCATAAGGCTGGGTGGCATCGACCGGCATTCTATCGTCCTCTTTCCAGTGCGCTACTTCGAGCGCGAGGCTTTTTCCGCAATCCCCGACACGCCTTCGCGGCGGTCGAGTTCGGCGAGCACGTCTGCGAGAGCCACATCCCTTGCCCCCAGCAACACAAGCAGGTGGAAAAGCAGATCTGCCGCTTCGCCCACCAGCTCCTTGCGATCCCCACCCATGGTCGCAATCACCGTTTCCACCGCTTCTTCGCCCAGCTTCTGTGCAATCTTGCCCAGGCCCCTGGCATGGAGCTTGGCTACGTAGCTCTCATCCGGGCTGGCGCCGCGGCGGCTGGCGATGGTCTGTTCAAGGCGGGTCAGGCTGTCCATGAGCCAGCCATGATACGGCGCTTGCCCCCGGTCAAGTGTGAAGGCGGTCAAGTGCCAAGGCGGTCAGGCCCGCGCGGGCAGACCGGCTGCGCGCAAGGCCGCATGGGCCTCGGCGATGGTATGGGTTCCAAAATGGAAGATCGAAGCAGCGAGCACCGCGCTGGCATGGCCGCTCATCACGCCTTCGACCAGATGGTCGAGATTGCCCACCCCGCCCGAGGCGATGACCGGGACCGACACGGCATCGGCAATGGTGCGGGTCAGCTCCAGATCATAGCCTGCCTTGGTGCCATCGCCATCCATCGAGGTGACAAGCAGCTCGCCCGCGCCAAGACTTGCCAGCTTCACCGCATGATCCAGCGCATCGACCCCGGTCGGTTTTCGGCCGCCATGGGTGAAGATTTCCCACTTGCCCGGCCCGGTGCGCCGCGCATCGACCGAGGCGACGATGCACTGGCTGCCCATCTTCTCGGCAATGTCAGAAACCACTTCGGGGCGGCTGACGGCAGCCGAATTGACCGCGACCTTGTCCGCGCCCGCCAGCAGCAATTCGCGCGCGTCCTCGACACTGCGCACCCCGCCACCGACGGTCAACGGCATGAAGCAGACCTCGGCGGTGCGCCGCA
>CAZWEY010000165.1:0-5382 GCA_964632055.1 uncultured Sphingomonadaceae bacterium | reverse complement strand
AAGACAAGTGGCCAACGTCACCGTTATCGGCGCCCAGTGGGCGATGAAGGCAAGGGCAAGATCGTCGACTGGCTGGCAAGCCGGGCCGATGCCGTGGTCCGTTTTCAGGGCGGCCATAATGCCGGGCACACTCTGGTTGTGGGCGATCAGACCTACAAGCTCTCGCTGCTTCCCTCCGGCATCGTGCGCGGCACACTCTCTCTCATCGGCAATGGCGTCGTGCTCGATCCGTGGCATCTGCGTGATGAAATCGCCAAGCTCGAAGGCCAGGGCGTCACCATCAACACCGATAATTTTGCCATCGCCGAAAACGCGCCGCTGATCCTGCCCTTGCACCGCGACCTCGATGGGCTGCGCGAAGCGGCAGCCGGCGCGGGCAAGATCGGCACCACCGGTCGCGGTATTGGCCCGGCCTATGAAGACAAGGTGGGCCGTCGCGCCATCCGGGTGTGCGATCTTGCTCATCTCGATGCACTTGGGCCGCAGCTCGACCGCCTTTGCGCTCACCATGATGCCTTGCGCGCCGGTTTCGGACAACCGCCGGTCGATCGAGCAAAGCTGCTGGAGGATTTGAGGGAAATTGCGCCCTCGGTGCTGAAATATGCCCAGCCGGTGTGGAAGCGGCTGAACGATGTGCGCAAGGGGCAGGCGCGCATATTGTTCGAAGGCGCCCAAGGCGTGCTGCTCGATGTCGATCATGGCACTTATCCCTTCGTCACCAGCTCCAACACGGTGAGCGGCACAGCCGCGTCGGGCTCCGGCCTTGGCCCCGGCAGCACCGGCTTCGTGCTCGGCATCGTCAAGGCTTACACCACCCGCGTTGGCTCCGGCCCTTTCCCTACCGAACTGGAAGACGAAACCGGCCAGCGCCTTGGCGAACGCGGCCATGAATTCGGCACGGTGACGGGGCGCAAGCGCCGTTGCGGCTGGTTCGATGCGGTTCTGGTGCGCCAGTCTTGCGCCATATCGGGCGTTACCGGCATCGCGCTCACCAAAGTCGATGTGCTTGACGGCTTCGAGAAGGTCAGGATCTGCACCGGCTACAGGCTCAATGGCGAAGTGCTCGATTATTTCCCTTCGCATGCCGCCGATCAATCCGCGGTAGAGCCGATTTACGAGGAAATGGATGGTTGGGAAGGTACCACCGCTGGCGCGCGCAGCTGGGCCGATCTTCCCGCGCAAGCGATCAAATATGTCCGCCGGATCGAGGAACTGATCGAGACTCCGGTGGCGCTGGTTTCCACCAGCCCGGAACGCGAAGATACCATATTGGTGCGCGATCCGTTTCTCGACTGACGAGAACGTGACGGGAACATTCTTGACATAGTCCATTTTTGTTCTAGTTCTGTTTCCGTAAAAATACGGAGTCAGGACATGGTTCAAGCTGCTTTTTGCCATGAAGGGGAATCGGCCATCGCTGATCGGGTGGGGCTTGCCCTGTCAGTCTCCATCTTCAGCGATAATGACTCGCTGCGCTCGGAACTGAGACACGACGCGCAAGGCATCGGCTTGCGCATTGCCCGTTGCGAGACGCTGGAGTGGCTGTGCTCTAACGGCCATGCCCCGCTCGCCGATATCGTGCTGCTCGATTGTGCGCTGCTCAACGGGCGCAGCCTCGCCATGCTGTGCGCGCTTGATAGCCATGCGGCGCGTTCGGCAAGCCAGCTGGTAGTCTTTACATCGATGGCCGCGCTTGAAGATGTGTTTGGCTGTCTCGACAGCTCACGGCCCGATATTCTGGTCAACCCGGCGCCGGCGGAACGGCTGATTGCGCTGGGCAGGGCGCTTGCGCAGATTCCGCGCGGGCGGGTGCGCGAATTGTCGGAAGATGACCGGCTGATCTTGATGCGGATGATGGAACAGGTGGGCCAGCTTGCCAGCAAGCTGGACCGGATCGGTGTGGGCAGGGGCGATGCGGCATTTGCGCAGGACGATAGCGCCTTCCGCTTCGCTTCGCCCGACCCCGGCTTTCGCGCAGAGGAAGGAGAGGACCCTTCCGACAGGCTGGTTCGTGCAGCCCGCCCGCCCTTGCCGGATCCGCGCCTTGTCCGCCGCATCATCCGCCAGCGCCAGCTGCGCGGGCGTTTTCTCGATCCCGAACTTTTCGCCGATCCGGCCTGGGACATGCTGCTCGATCTGACTGCCGCGCGGGTGGAGCATACGCGCGTTTCGGTGACCTCGTTGTGCATCGCTTCCGGTGTTCCTCCGACCACGGCGCTTCGCTGGATCGGGCAATTGACAGAGGCAGGCCTGGTGGAACGGATCGAGGATGACACCGATCGCCGCCGCGCCTTCATCGTCCTTACCGACAAGGCGGCCGATGCCATGGCGCGCTATTTTGCCGAACTGGGCCGCAATGCCGGCCGGTTGGTGTGACCTCCCATTCATGCTGCGACGCAGCATAAATTTTGGGCGCAGCTATCCCGCAATGCTCATTTTTTGGGCAAACGCGGCCTGAACTGGAGCGCATAAAGCGTCTTTCTCGCGCAATTCTCGGTTTGGCACAGCCTTTGCTGTGCAGTGAGCAGGCCAGTTCCGGCCTACGCTTGCAGAGGGGTATCCATGCGTAATGTTCTCAAGGCGGCACTGTCCACCGCCGCTCTCGCCACCGCCATTTCCGCCACTCCTGCCTTCGCGCAGGAAGAAGAATCCGGTGACCTCACGATCAGCGGCAATGTCGCGCTGACCAGCGAATATCGTTTGCGCGGCATTTCGCAATCAGATGGCGATCTTGCGCTCCAGGGCGGAATTACGGTGGCCCACTCGTCGGGTCTCTATGTCGGCACATGGGCTTCGAGCCTGGCCGGCTATGGTTCCTTCGGTGGATCGAACACCGAGGTTGACCTGATTGGCGGCTATTCCACCGATGTGGGCGGCGCCACGCTCGATGGCGGGCTGGTCTATTACATCTATCCGGGCGTCAGCGGGATCAACTTCCTCGAACTCTATGGCTCCGTCTCCGGAACGCTCGGGCCGGTTGATGCCAAGCTCGGCACCTATTGGGCGCCCAAGCAGAGCAATCTGGGTGGCCACAATATCTGGATCTATTCGGATATCGGCGTTCCCATCTCCGGCACGCCTTTCACGCTCAAGGGTCATGTCGGTTATAGCGACGGCAATACCGGCTATACGCAAGGCGGCGATGTGTTCGACTATGCGGTTGGTGTCGATGCATCCTATCAGAACCTGACGCTCAACGTTTCCTATGTCGGCACCGACATCGGAAAAGCTCGCTCCGTGCTGTGGGATACCACACCGGGCAAGGGCCGCGACATCACCAAGGGCAAGGTGGTAGCCACGCTCAGCGCGTCGTTCTGATGGAGCGAGCGGGCGCTTCTGCTGGCAGGGAAGCAGGAGCGCCCGCCATATTTCATCTATCATTCCCTGGCCGCAGCTTCTCTCGAAGTTGACCCGCCGCCAAAACCGGCTAAAGCCCCGCCATCCGGAGCGCCGGGCGGTTAGCTCAGTTGGTAGAGCATCTCGTTTACACCGAGAGGGTCGGGGGTTCGAGCCCCTCACCGCCCACCATTTAATCAGATGACCTGGCCAGCTACCGGTCCGGCACCAGGCCGTCTCTCAAGTGGCATCATCCTGCATTGGGCGAACAGATCTTCTACATCGCGCAGGATCATCATAAAGAGGCAATAGAGCCAGCCTGCCAGCCCGTTGAGATCCAGAGAAACAGATTGATTTAAAAATAAATGGCTTACATATATCTATGATTATGATATTGTAATTTCTGATTTATGGCGAAATTACGCATAATAATTAATAGAAATGCATATTATAAAAATATATTTCTAGTAATATGGAATAATTTATTATTGAGATATTAAAAATAATTGCAATAACTATTTGTTATAAATTTCCTCTTTTATTTAATATTTGTCTTTTTTATTCGTAGTTTAGGAATAACCTTCTCGCCAAGAACTTCGATGCGGCGGTCACCTGCCGACCGGCTCTCGCCCGGCAGTTGGGCCCAGAAGTGGATGTCCTCGATCTGCGGATACTTCTCTATGAGCGCGGACAATTGGTCGACGGCTTGGGCGGGGGACCATAATTCGTAAAGGCCTTGCTCCAGTGCGGTGGCTGCATCCGGGAACTCCGGGACTTCTGCGGGCGGGCCGAAGGCGCCCCACCGGATATAGGCATTGCCCTGATAAAGCGCGTGAGGGCCTGCGCGGGCGGCTTCTGCGGCAGGGTCGTCCGCGACAAGCGCCCAGCAGCCCAGCACGATGCGGCCCTTTGCCGGATCCTTCCCCTGTTGTTCGAGGGCCTGCAGATAGGTGTCGATGCCGATCCCGCCGGTGGACAGGAACCCGTCGCCGATACGCGCGACGCGTTCGATCGCAGGATCAGTCATCCCGCCGATGAGCAGTGCAGGCACCTTTTCGGGCGCCGGGGTAATCGCCATATTGCCGAGCGAGAAACGCTTGCCCTCATAGTTCACTGGCTGACCGCTCCAGCCGCGGCGGATGATTTCGCAGGCGTCTTCGAGCATGCTGGGGCGAAACTTCAGCTCCCGCCCGAAAGCTTCGAATTCGTCCTGCCGGTAGCCGATGCCGACGCCAAGGTCGAAGCGGCCATCTGTCAGAAGGGAGAGCGTGGCGCTGTCCTCGGCAATGCGCACAGGATTGTGCAGCGGCAGCACGATGAGGTTGGTGCCGATGCGCATGGTGCTGGTGCGCTCGCCAATCGCGGCGGCAATGACCAGCGGAGAAGGCGCATAGCCATCGTCGCAGAAATGATGCTCAGTCAGCCAGACCGATCCGAAGCCGAGCCGTTCAGCTTGCGCGATCTGGTCCAGATAGTCGTGATACATCTGCCCGAAGGGGCGGCGCCATTGCGCAGGATTGCGGAAATCGTACCACAGGCCGAATGTGACGCTCACAGTCATTCCTCCAGTTCTGACAGAAACCCGACCAGCTCTGCGCAGTAGCGGTCATAGTCCTCGAACATCGGCCCATGGCCGCAACCTTCGAAAAGGACGAAGCGCCCTTGCTGCGCGCATGTGGCTGCAAACTCGCCAATGCCGGGCGGGGTGAAGGCGTCTTCGCTGCCGGCGATGGACAGCACCGGCACCTTCAGTCGGGAAAGGATGTCGCGCTGATCGATCGTCGCCAGTTCGCCAAGGCTACGATCAGCGCCGGGAGCTGCCTGCATGAAGATCGACCACATCCAGTCCAGAGTGGCCTCGCTGACGGGTCTGGCGCATACCGCGCGCGAAATGCCGTGGAAGAAGCTCGCCCGGTCAGGCCGGATTGCTGCGACGGTGGCGCGGACATCGTCAGGCGAGGCCCCATGCGGGAAGCCTTCTGCCAGCGTGTAGCGCGGGCTGGCGCCGCAGGAGAGGACAAGGCCTGCGCATCTGCCGCCCAGCCG
>CAZWEY010000164.1:0-5421 GCA_964632055.1 uncultured Sphingomonadaceae bacterium | reverse complement strand
ACAAGGACCCGCACGCTGACCGACCGGCGCGCCGACCTTTCCGGGCTTCAGGCGCTGGCCGCTACGGGCGCGCTGCCTCTCGATGCGCCGCTGCCCATGCAGCCTGGCGATGCGGGAAGGGACAGGGCGCTGAACAGCCTTGCCAGCCTTACCTCGCTGCTCACACTGATCGGCAATCCGCTGCTCTTGCCCGCAGGCGAGGTTTCGACGACGTTCAAGCTTGGTTATGACTGGGACAGGCTGAAGAGCAGCGACAGCCGCAACCCCGGTATCACCGGCCTTCTGAGGCGCGGAGATCTGAGTTTCGGGACCGATGTCTCCCTTCCCCTGACCAGCCGTCGCGATGCCGTTCTGCCCTGGCTTGGCGATCTGACTTTGAGCCTCGGAGCAGGGGCAAGGCATCTTTCCGATTTCGGGACACTGGCCAACTGGAACGCGGGGCTGGCCTGGAAGATCACCGACAGGCTGACGCTGGGCGCAACCCGCATCTGGCGCAAGGAGCCGCCGGGCCTTGAGAGCCTTGGCGCACCGGAAATCGTCCTGCTCAACGAAGCCCTTTATGATTTCCGTAGCGGCGAGACGGTTCTCGCCACCGTCATCACCGGGGGCAATCTGGCGCTCAGGGCCGAAACCCAGAGAGACTGGAAATTCTCTGCCAACTGGCAATTGCCCGTTAAGACCGATGCCAGCCTGATCGTGGAATATTTCCGCAACACCTCCAGCAATGTCACCGCCCAGTTTCCCTTTCTGACCCCGGCGATAGAGGCGGCCTTTACCGAACGCGTGGTCCGCGATGGCTCAGGCCGGCTGGTTGCGCTGGATCGTCGTCCGGTCAGCTTGTTCAGCCAGAGCTGGAAGAGGTTGCGTTATGGCATCGAAATCAGTGGAAAGATGGGCAAGGCTGAGCCTGTCACCAATAAGCGGGGAACTGCTCCAGATCCACGCAGCATGATGCGTGGCGGGCGCGGCGGCAGATGGATGTTCTCGGCCTATCATACGGTCGAATTCGAGAATCGGCTGCGGCTGGAACAGGGCGGCGCCGTGCTCGATCTGCTGGATGGCGATTCGCTTGCCAGCCAGCCAGCCTCGAAGCACAAGGCTGAAATGCAGATAGGCTTTTTCAACAAGGGCATAGGCGGCAGGCTGACCGGAAATTATCAGGGACCGGCCCCGGTCGGCACGGGCTCCGAACGGCTGCGTTTCGGGTCACTGGCGACGCTGGATATTGGCTTGTTCGTCGATCTGGGCCAACCCGGCCTCATTGCGAAGGAGCCGGGCGTGTTCAAGAATGCGCGGATATTCCTGCGGGTTGAAAATATCTTCGATCAGCGCATCAAGGTGACTGACGCAAACGGCGCCACCCCGCTCAGCTACCAGCCCGGTCTGATCGATCCGACAGGGCGGCTGTTCAGGGTGGAGCTGCGCAAGATTTTCTGAAGGGAATGGGGGCGATGAAACTGCTGAGTGTTGCTGGTTCGCGCTATGGTTCGCGTTGCGCGATCCAGATCGCGGCAAAGGGCCTTGATATCGCCATCGAGCAGGTGCCGGTCCCCTTTCCTGATGATTTCCGTCGTAAGAATAGACTTGGACTTGTGCCGGTGCTGGAAGTGGACGGACGCTATCTGCCCGAATCGCAGGTGATCTGCGAATATCTGGAGGATCTGGGAGAAGGGCCATCGCTGCGGCCTGTCGATCCGTTCCTGCTTGCCGAGATGCGCCTCATCATCCGGCGCTACGAGTTATACTGCGATCCGGCCTTGCTGCTGCTCTACGAGCCATGGCGCGATTTCCCTGAAAGGCCGTTCCCCAAGGCGCTGGTGGTCCAGTCGCGCGAACGGTTTCGCGCTGCGCTGGAGCATGTCGAGGAACGGCTGTCAGGCGGCGCCTATGCGGTGGGCGGAGCCTTGTCGCTGGCCGATTGTGCGCTGATGCCGCCACTGTTCCAGTCGACCCTGCTCTATCCGCAGCTCGGCCATGCGCATCCCTTTGCCGACAAGCCGGTCATCCATGCCTATTTTGAGGAGACGCGGGCGGACCCTCATGTCGCAGCGGTGCTGGCCGAAATGGAGCCTGCCTTGAAGGCGATGTTCGCAAGTCTGGCCTGCGAATAGGTTTCCTTAGGCGGGCTGGACTTCTATGGGGAGAGCATGGCCCGAAAGCCCATCTCGCCTGCGCCCCAGACCAGCCCAGACCGGTTTCAGGAAGACCGGGCAACGGCGACGATGCGCTCCACCCAGCCTGATATCGAGGCGGGGGTGGCTGCGATCCGCAAAACCCTGCGCACTTTGAAACGGCAGCCTGGTGTCTATCACATGCTCGATGGGCGCGGCGAGGTGCTTTATGTCGGCAAGGCAAGGGCGCTCAGGAACCGGGTTGCCAATTATACCCAGGTCGAAGGGCTGACCAACAGGATCAGGCGGATGGTCAGCCTGACCCGCTCGATGCAGATCGTCACCACCAGTTCGGAAGCCGAGGCGTTGCTGCTCGAAGCGCAGCTGATCAAGCGCTATCGCCCGCCTTTCAATGTCTTGCTGCGCGATGACAAGAGCTTCCCCTTCATATTGCTGCGCGCCGATCATGATTTCCCGCGGATCATGAAGCATCGCGGTGCGCGCAGGGCCAAGGGCAATTATTACGGCCCCTTTGCCAGCGCGGGATCGGTCAATGCCACGCTCAATGCCCTGCAGAAGCTGTTTTTGCTCCGGTCTTGCAGCGACACATTCTTCAGCAGGCGGGACCGGCCTTGCCTGCTTTATCAGATCAAGCGCTGTTCTGCGCCCTGCGTGGGCCGGATCGACAGCGATGGCTATGCCGAACTGGTCCGGCAGGCGAAGAATTTTCTCGGTGGCAAGTCTTCTGCCGTGCAGCGCCAGATCGAGGCGCAGATGAGCGCTGCTGCCGAAGCGCTCGATTACGAGACGGCGGCCTTGCTGCGCGACAGATTGCGCGCCGCGACCTTCATCCAGGGCAGCCAGGCCATCAACGCGGAGAGTTTCGCCGATGGCGATATTTTCGCCATGGCCAGCCATCAGGGCCAGACCGGCATCCAGGCCTTCTTTATCCGCGGCGGGCAGAACTGGGGGCATCGCGCCTTCTTCCCGCGCCATACCGAAGGCTTGAGCGGCGAGGAGGTGATGACCGCCTTCCTTGCCCAGTTCTATGAAGAGGTTCCGCCTCCCCGTACCATATTGATCGACCGCAGCTTGCCTGAAGCCGATCTTCTGGCCGAGGCTCTGGGCGAGGCGGCAGGGCACAGGGTGGAGATCGGCGTGCCGCAGCGCGGTGAACGCCGACGCCTTGTGATGCAGGCAGAGAGGAATGCGGCCGAGGCGCTGGAGCGCAGATTGGCCGAGAGCAGCACGCAGGCGCGCCTGATGGCCGAGATGGCGGAATTTCTCGAATTGGCGGAAAGCCCGGAACGGATCGAAATCTACGACAACAGCCACATCCAGGGCGCTCATGCGCTTGGCGCCATGGTGGTGGCCGGGCCGGAAGGTTTCATCAAGAACCAGTATCGCAAGTTCAATATCCGCCTGGCGCAGACCAATGACGATTTCGCCATGATGCGCGAGGTGATGCAACGCCGCTTCGCCCGCGCGATGGAGGAAGACCCCAATCGCGAGAAGGGCATCTGGCCAGACCTTGTGCTGATCGATGGCGGCAAGGGCCAGATGAGCGCGGTGCGCGAAACGCTGGAGGAGCTGGGGGTGGAGGATCTGGCGATCATCGCCATCGCCAAGGGGCCGCATCACGGGCGCGAGGGGCGCGAGGTGTTTCATTTCCCCGACGGGCGGGAAAAGACGTTGCCGGTCAATTCGCCCCTGCTGTTCCATCTCCAGCGGCTGCGCGACGAGGTGCACCGCTATGCCATCGGGGCGCACCGCCAAAAGCGCAGCGCCGGGATCACGGCATCGCCGCTCGATGAAATACCCGGCATAGGCCCGGCCCGCAAACGCGCTCTGCTGCTGCATTTCGGCACCGCGGGCAAGGTCCGGGCGGCCAGCCTGCAGGATCTGCAAAGGGCGCCCGGCGTCAGTGCGGCTGTGGCTCAGACGATCTATGATTTCTACCATCCGGCGGGCTGATGCTTGCGGTGCCCGCTGCGCCTGCTACGGGCTTTCGGTTAGGAGAATACGACGATGATCAAGGCCACTTTCGACAATATGGACTGGGTTGCCGAACATGTGACCCAATACCTCGCCACCAATGGCGCAAACGGCCATTTCATCGACATGAGCGCGGTTGGCGGCAAGCAGGGCGGAACGCCTGCATTGCTGTTGCGGACCATTGGCCGCAAATCCGGCAATACCTCGATTGTGCCCCTGATCTATGGCAAGTTTGGTGATGAATACGCCATCATTGCCTCCAAGGGCGGTGCGCCTGCCCATCCGGCATGGTTCCTCAACATGGATGCGGGCGGCCCTGTCGCGGTGCAGGTGGCTAGCGACAAGTCAGAGGCGAGCTGGCGCGTAGCCGAAGGCGAGGAGCGCCAGAAGGTATGGGACGGCATGGTGGACATCTACCCGCCCTATACCGATTATGCCGCAGCGACGGATCGGCACATCCCGGTTGTTTTGCTGAAGCCGGCAAAGGCGATCAACACGCTTTAGGCGGGCTTCGTCACCCGGATGATGCCTTCCTGCGCGACGCTGGCGACCAGCCTTCCATCGCGTGTGAAGATGGAGCCGCGCGTGAAGCCGCGCGAATGCCCTGCCCAGGGGCTTTCTGCCCGGAACAACAGCCATTCGTCAGCGCGGAAGTGCTCGTGGAACCATATCGAATGATCGATGGTCGCCCCTGTCGCACCGGTCAGACCAAGGGAGACCGGGTGCGGCATCGTGGCGGTGCCCAGCAGCAGCATGTCGCTGGCATAGGCGAGGACGGCGCGGTGCACGCGCGGGTCTTCGGGCAGGGGGGCACGGGCGCGGAACCAGCCATGATAGACCGGATCGCTTGCTTCGCGTGAAAAGCGCTGTTCCAGCTCCACCGCCCGCCAGTCTATGGCCAGCTGCCGCAACAACCATGGCGTGGCGCTCTCTTTGCTGGCGGCGAACATGCGCTGGCGGCGCAGATAGTCTTCTTCGATTTCTTCGGGCGGGGGAACCGCAGGCATGGCAAGCGACTGATGGGAAAATCCGCCCTGCTGCTTCTGGAAAGAGGCTGTGAGGTTGAGGATCACCTCGCCGTTCTGGCAGGCGGTCACGCGGCGGTTGGAAATGGTGCCGCCATCGAAATCCCTGAGGATTGAATAGTCGATCGGCAGGGAATCATCGCCCCCGCGCAGGAAATAGCAATGCAAGGAATGGGCAGAGCGATCGTCCGGGACTGTCCGTTCCGCAGCAGCGAGCGCCTGAGCGATGACTTGTCCGCCATAAACCCGGCCCCCACCCCAGCCGACATGGCGGCGGCCCAGAAAACGGT
>CAZWEY010000163.1:0-5438 GCA_964632055.1 uncultured Sphingomonadaceae bacterium | reverse complement strand
CGCGGCTGTTCGTCCGCTCGGCCCTGCGCGCCGCACCGGGGTTTGGCATGGGCGCAGGCCCGCTGGGGCATCAGGCAGCAAATCAGGCCTGAACGCTCCCGCCGCAATCCAGCCCGTAGAAATGGGTGATCTGCTGCCAGGCTTCCTCCGCCGTCTCGACCCAGCAAAACAGCTCCAGATCGGCCCGGTTGATCGTTCCTTCCTCGGCCAGCGCCTCGAAATTGATCACCCGGCTCCAGAACTCCTTGCCGAACAGCAGCACGGGGATCGGCTTCATCTTGCCGGTCTGGATCAGGGTGAGCAGTTCGAGAAATTCGTCCAAAGTGCCAAAGCCGCCGGGGAACACCGCCACCGCGCGGGCGCGCAGCAGGAAATGCATCTTCCTGAGCGCGAAATAATGGAACTGGAAGGAGAGATGCGGGGTCACATAGGGGTTGGGCGCCTGTTCATGCGGCAGAACGATATTCAGCCCGACCGACTCCGCACCCACATCGGCCGCGCCCTTGTTCGCCGCCTCCATGATCGATGGCCCTCCGCCCGAACAGACGACAAACTGCCGCTTTCCATCTTCCACCGGCGCACAAGTGCTGGCAATGCGCGCAAGCCTGTAGGCTTCCTCATAATAGCAGGCCTTTTGCGCCAGCCGTTCGGCCACTCGGCGCTCTTCCGGGCTTTGCGCAGCGGCGAGCAACCCCTCGGCATCGCCCGGCGCGGGAATGCGCGCCGAACCGTACATCACCAATGTCGATTCCACGCCTGCTTCATCCAGCAGCATTTCGGGCTTCAGCAGTTCCAGCTGGAAACGCACCGGGCGCAATTCCTCGCGCAGCAGGAATTCATTATCCTGAAAGGCCAGCCGATAGGCCGGGTCGCTGGTCTGCGGCGTCGCATGTTCATGCTTTTCGACAAAGCCGCTTTCCTGCCGCGCATGATAGAATTTGCGCGGGCTCAGGGCATTTTCGGGTTCAGTGTTGCTCACATGGCTTCCTTGCTGCCGTTTGAGGCAGCAACTTAAAGACCGCACGCGACGGGGCAAGGCCCATGGCAGGCAATGGCGCGGGAGCTGGAGGAAAGCTGGATGCCCCGCGAGGATTCGAACCTCGATAGACGGAGTCAGAGTCCGTAGTCTTACCATTAGACGACGGGGCAACCGTGCGGGCGCATCTATGCGTGGGATTTCGCAAGGTCAAGGCCAATGGCCGCCTCTTGCCGTATTTGAAAGCCTCCGGTAGTTTGCAGGCAAGTCCCCGGCAAATTGCCGGGCGGAAACCGGAAAGTTGAGTGCTCATGGCGGATAACACCCCGCCGGACAGGCGCGGAGGTCGATCGACAAGCGGACAGGAAGCGAAAACGGGCGAAATGCCCATTTCAAGCCCTGATACCCCGCTGACCTCCTCAAGCCCGAACGGCATCAGAAAGGCGGCGCCTGTCGCCAGCCATAACCCGCCACTGCGGCCATCTCGCCAGTCCTTTGCCGCGATCGACCTTGGCACCAATAATTGCCGCCTGCTGATTGCACGGCCTTCGGGCGACAGTTTCACCATCATCGATGCTTTCAGCCGCGTTGTCCGTCTGGGCGAAGGGCTGGCGCAGACAGGCCGGCTCAGCGATGCCGCGATGGACCGCACTGTCGCCGCGCTCAGGATCTGTGCTGACAAGCTGAAACGCCGGGATGTGCGGCTGGCCCGTTCTGTCGCCACCGAAGCCTGCCGCCGGGCCAGCAACGGTGACGCCTTCATCGAACGGGTCCGCCGGGAAACGGGCATCGCCTTGAATGTCATCACCGCCGAAGAAGAAGCCCGGCTTGCCGTGCTGGGCTGCCACATCCTGCTCGAGCAGGGCGACGGGCCGGCGATGATCTTCGATATTGGCGGCGGTTCGACCGAGCTGGTGCTGATCGAGCAAGGCGGCGCAGTGCCGCGCATCCTGGACTGGCAGAGCGTGCCATGGGGCGTTGTCTCGCTTACGGAAAGCTGTGGTGATGAAGCCGAAACCGCTCAGGGGCGAGCCGAGCGTTACAGCAAAATGCGCGCTCTCGTATCCGAGAGCTTCATGGGTTTTCGCGAAAGAATCGGAGATGTCCGGATGGACAATCTGCGCTTGCTGGGCACCAGCGGCACCGTAACCACTCTCGCCAGCCTGCATCTCGACCTGCCACAATATGACCGCAAGGCCGTCGACGGGCTGATCGTGCCGGCTAAAGCCATGCGCCGCATCAGCCAGGATCTGGCCACCATGGCGCCCGACGATCGTCGCAAATTGCCCTGTATCGGCAATGAACGCGCCGATCTCGTTATCGCAGGATGCGCCATCCTCGAATCGATCCTCGATATATGGCCGGCTACCCGGCTCGGCGTGGCCGACCGCGGCATACGCGAGGGCATTTTGCGCAGCCTGATCGCGTCCGACAATATGGGTGACCGGCAACGCGCCTCCTTGCGGCGCAGCCCGCGGAGCAAACGCGGGTGAGGGGAAAGACCGAAGACCAGAACAAGCGGCTGCGCACGGCAAAGAAACGCACCGCCTCTTCTGCTCGCTGGCTGTCTCGCCAGCTCAACGATCCCTATGTGCGCCAGGCAAAGGCCGATGGCTATCGCAGCCGCGCCGCCTACAAGCTTGCCGAGCTGGATGAGAAATTCGGCTTGCTGAAAGGCGTCGCCCGCGTGGTTGACCTGGGCATTGCGCCTGGCGGCTGGAGCCAGGTCGTGCGCAAGCGGGCGCCGCGCGCGGCGGTGGTGGGGATCGACCTGTTACCTACTGAGCCGCTAGACGGCGTGACCATCTTCCAGATGGACTTCATGGACGATGCAGCGCCTGACGCCCTGCAATCGGCGCTGGACGGCCCGCCAGACCTCGTTTTGTCCGACATGGCCGCCAACACCGTGGGCCACAAGCAGACCGACCACCTGCGCACCATGGGGCTGGTCGAAACCGCGGCCGATTTTGCCATCCGCACGCTGGCGCCGGGCGGAACCTTTGTCGCCAAGGTGCTGGCGGGTGGCACAGACACGCAATTGCTGGCCCTGCTGAAACAGCATTTTGCCAGCGTCAAACATGCCAAGCCGCCTGCCAGCCGCAAGGATTCCTCGGAATGGTATGTCATCGCCAAGGGCTTCAAGGGCGACTGATGCAAGGCTTTCAAGCCTGATGCAAAAAGGGCGGAGCCTCGCAGCCCCGCCCTTTTTCAATTCTCTGGTCCGGCGAGGCTGCTCTTTGCAAGCCGCCCCGCGCCTGGTCCTTATGCCGGATCGGCCGGAGCAGCCGCAGCATCAGCTGCCGGTGCTTCTGCTGCTTCCCCTTCGGCAGGTGCTGCATCCGCCGCAGGTTCAGGGTCTGCAGCAGGCAGCGGCACATTGGAGCCCTGCGTATTCAGATAGACAATCAGATTGGCGCGGTCTTCAGCCTTGGAAAGACCGGCAAAGCTCATCTTGGTGCCCGCTGCAAAAGCCTTGGGGCTGGCGAGCCACTTGTCGAGATTGGCGAAATCCCAGTTGCCGCCATGGCCCGCAAGATCGCCGCTATAGGCAAAACCGGGTGCATGCTTGCCGATAGCTGCGCCCACGACAGCATGAAGATTGGGGCCGATGCCATTGGCGCCGCCCTGATTGATGGTGTGGCAGGACGAACACTTGGCGAAAACTTTCTCGCCCTTGGCGGCATCGCCCGTGGCAAGCAGAGTATTAAGCGAGGGGCCGGCTTCGCCACCTTCCTCGGCAACGCCTTCGATGGCATAGCCCATGGTTTCGGGGCGATGGTGCTTGTCGGCATGGAAATATTTGCTGCTCACGCTCGAAAGGCCAAGCGCGACGATACCGGCAAAAAGCGTCCAGCCGGCGGCAGTATTGAAACGATCAGACATCGGATTAAAACCTGAGGCTGCCAAAGTTGGCGCCGCTCTAGTGAGCCAATCGCCAAATCGCAAGAGGCCAGAACGCATTGACGATTGTTTTACCGCATCACTTGCAGCTCGGTGCGGACTTGCCGACGAGGTCATCGCGCAGTAACCCGGGCGGCAATGCACAGCTTTCCTGCCCCCGCCCTCGCCATGGTCGAGCAAATGACCGCCGCGGCCGCAAGCGATCCTACGCGCGCCATCGCTTTCCAGGGCGCGCCGGGTTGCAATTCGCACCGTGCCGCCCTCGAATATGCGCCCGATTGCCTGCCGCTGGCCTGCTTCAGCTTCGAAGACGCGCTGGACGCGGTCAAATCGGGCAAGGCGGGAAGCGCGATCATCCCGATCGAAAATTCGCAGAATGGCCGGGTGGCCGATATCCACTTCCTGCTGCCTGAAAGCGGCCTGTTCATCACCGGCGAACATTTCCTGCCGATCAGCTATGCGCTGATGGGACTTTCCAGGGGGCCGTTCGAAGCGGCCTACAGCCATCCCCAGGCGCTGGGCCAGTGTCGCCATTATCTGCGCGGCAAAGGCATCGTGCCGCTGTCCCATGCCGATACGGCAGGCGCTGCGGCCCATGTGGCGGAGCTGGGCGATCCGGCGATCGCCGCATTGGCCCCCTCCATCGCGGCCGAGCTCTATGGGCTCGAACTGGTCGAAAACGATGTGGAAGACGCAAAGGACAACACCACACGCTTTGTCCTGCTGGCACCTTCCCCGCTGGAGCCAGCGCGGCTTGAAGGCTGGCCGACCATGACCACCTTCGTCTTCGAGGTGAAAAACCGGCCAGCTGCGCTTTACAAGGCGCTGGGCGGCTTTGCCACCAATGGCGTCAACATGACCAAGCTGGAAAGCTATCAGAAGGGCGCCAGCTTCGCCGCGACCATGTTCTTTGCCGATATTGTCGGCGCACCGGGCGATCTGGCGGTGGACCGCGCACTGGAAGAGCTCGCCTTCCACTGCAAGGAGCTGCGCATGCTGGGCAGCTATCCGATGGAGCGCGAGCGAGGGTAACTGCTTGATATTGGCGTGACAGAAGGCCTGCGCCATGCCACCACCGCGACTGTGAGCACCACGATGGCGAGCGATCCGGCACAAGAAGCTGTTCTGCGCGACTGGAAGTCGGTGCGGGGGGACGAGGCGATCCAGTATGCGCCCCTGCCCGCCCCCAAACAGCCGAAACCGCCGGAATGGCTCGCAAAACTGCTCGAATGGCTCTCCGACCATCTCTCTCCCGGCGGGAAATGGCTGGCGCAGAACTGGGATGCGGTCAAATGGTCGATTGCGGCAATCGGGCTGCTGCTGGCCGCGTGGCTGGTCTGGCGCATGGTGGCCCCGCTTCTTCGCCCCCGCAACGCCGCATCAGCCGGGGAACCAGCATGGGCACCGGACCGGGCAGACGCATTGGCCCTGCTAGAGGATGCCGATGCTCTGGCCGCGCAAGGGCTTTATGACGAGGCGGCGCATCTGCTGCTGCAACGTAGCGTCGGCCAGATCTTGCAGGCCAGACCCGAATGGCTTGAACCTTCGAGCACGGCGCGCG
>CAZWEY010000162.1:0-5482 GCA_964632055.1 uncultured Sphingomonadaceae bacterium | reverse complement strand
TGCTCATATCGCCGCCATCGCAAAGGCCGTCGCAGGCCAGCCGCCGCGCCGCCTGCCGGTGCTGGATGTGAAGACCCGGCTCGCCGGCCTAGAACCCTTCACGATGGTCGCGTGATGGACCAGTCATCGTCCGCCCGCTTCGTCAATGTCGGCGAGCGCACCAATGTCACCGGCTCTGCCGCCTTCAAGAAGCTGATCCTGGCGGGCGATTATGCCAAGGCGGTCGATGTTGCGCGCCAACAGGTGGAAAACGGTGCGCAGGTGATCGACGTCAACATGGACGAGGGGCTGCTCGACGCGGTCCATGCCATGACGACCTTCCTGAAGCTGATCGCCGCGGAACCCGATATCGCCCGCGTGCCGGTGATGATCGACAGCTCCAAATGGGAAGTGATCGAGGCGGGCCTCAAATGCGTCTCCGGCAAGCCGATCGTCAATTCGATCAGCATGAAGGAAGGCGAAGCGCCGTTCCTGGAACAGGCCCGCAAATGCATGGCCTATGGCGCGGCGGTGGTGGTCATGGCCTTTGACGAGAAGGGCCAGGCCGACACTCGGACACGCAAGGTCGAGATTTGCGAGCGCGCCTACAAGCTGCTCACGCGTCTAGGCTTTCCGCCTGAAGACATCATCTTCGACCCCAATATCTTCGCCATCGCGACGGGGATCGAGGAGCATGACCGCTATGCGCTCGACTTCATCGAGGCTGTGGCGGAAATCCGCCGGCGTTGCCCGCATGTCCATTTTTCGGGCGGCCTCTCCAACCTCTCCTTCAGCTTCCGCGGCAACGAGACCATGCGCCGGGCGATGCATTCGGTGTTTCTCTACCACGCCATTCCGGCAGGCCTCGACATGGCCATCGTCAATGCGGGCCAGCTGGACGTCTATGACCAGATCGACCCGGTGCTGCGCGAGGCGTGCGAGGATGTGATCCTCATGCGTCGTCCGGACGCCACGGAACGGCTGATCGAACTGGCGGAGTCGTTCAAGGGCAAGGATGCGGCGGCCGAAAAGGCGGCCGAGGAATGGCGCGGCTGGGATCCGGTCAAGCGGATCGAACATGCGCTGGTGCGCGGCATCGACGCGCATATCGTCGAGGATACGGAAGAAGCGCGGCTGGCCATCCATGCCGCCGGCGGCCGCCCGATTGAAGTGATCGAAGGCCCGCTGATGGACGGCATGAATGTCGTGGGCGACCTGTTCGGCGGCGGCAAGATGTTCCTGCCGCAGGTGGTCAAAAGCGCCCGCGTGATGAAGAAGGCGGTTGCCCACCTCATCCCCTTCATCGAGGCGGAAAAGGAAGAAGGTGCAGCCGCCAAGGGCCGCATCGTTATGGCCACGGTCAAGGGCGATGTTCACGATATCGGCAAGAACATCGTCGGCGTCGTGCTCCAGTGCAACGGCTATGAGGTGATCGACCTTGGCGTGATGGTGCCCTGGGCGACGATTCTTGAAACCGCGCGCGAACAGAACGCCGATATCATCGGCCTGTCCGGCCTCATCACCCCCTCGCTGGACGAGATGGTGACGGTGGCCGAGGAAATGCAGCGCGCAGGCTTCACCATCCCGCTCCTTATCGGCGGGGCTACCACCAGCAAGGTGCATACGGCGCTGAGAATCGAACCGGCCTATCGCGATGGCCCTGTCATCCACGTGCTGGACGCCAGCCGAGCGGTGGGCGTCGCCTCGCAATTGCTGTCCGACACGCAGGCCGAGCCTTTCATCGCCGCGACCGCTGCCGAATATGCGAAAATTCGCGAGGCGCGCGAGGGCAAGGGGCAGAGCGAATTGCTGCCCATCGCTGATGCGCGCGCCAATGGCTTTGTGGCGGACATGGGCCAGAAAGCGCCGCCGCCCGCGCAGCCCGGCCTCCATCGTTTCGACGATTGGGATCTTGCGGATTTGCGCCAGACCTTCGACTGGACCCCGTTCTTCCGGGCATGGGAACTGGCCGGGACTTTCCCTGCCATCCTCGACGATGAAGTGGTCGGGGAAAGTGCGCGCAACCTCTACAAGGACGCGCAGGCGATGTTGGAGCGTATCGTCGCCGAAAAGTGGCTGACCGCGCGCGGCGTCTGTTCTTTCTGGCCGTGCCGCAGGGATGGGGACGATGTGCTGCTGGACGATGGCACGCGCCTGCCCTTCCTGCGCCAGCAAGTGAAGAAGAGCCGGGACCGCGCCAATTTCTGCCTTGCCGATTTCATCGCGTCGGATGGCGACTGGATCGGCGGTTTCGCCGTCGGCATCCACGGGATCGAGCCGCATCTTGCGCGCTTCAAGGAAAGCCACGACGATTATAACGACATTCTCTTAAAGGCGCTGGCTGACCGCTTCGCCGAAGCCTTTGCCGAGCGGCTGCACAGCCACGTCCGCACCACGCTATGGGGCTATGCGCCGGGCGAGCAGCTGACCAACGAGGCGCTGATCCGCGAGGAATATCGCGGCATTCGGCCTGCGCCCGGCTATCCAGCCTGCCCGGACCATTCCTTGAAGCCGATCCTGTTCGATCTGCTGCAAGCGCCGGACAATGCTGGCATCACGCTGACCGAAAGCCAGGCGATGCTGCCTACAGCTGCGGTTTCCGGCTTCTATTTCGCTCACCCGGAAAGCCAGTATTTCGGCGTCGCGCGCATCGGGCGCGACCAGCTGGAAGATTACGCCACGCGGCGCGGGATGGATTTGGCGGTGGCCGAACGGTGGTTGAGGCCGAACCTCGACTAGCCCCTTGCGGTTTTGCCCGGTAACAAGGGCGCACAAGCAGGCAAGACAGACCGCTGGCAAGGCAAGGCGCTTTGCGCTTAAGTGACCGAAAGATCGAGAAGGGAGCAGAGGAATGCCGCAAGTCCACGTCACCGGCCGTGACGGTTCGCAATCGAGCGTGAGCGTTACCAGCGGCATGTCGCTGATGGAAAACCTCAAGGCCGCCGGCAACACCGAAGTGCTCGCCCTGTGCGGCGGCTGCGCTTCGTGCGGCACCTGCCATGTCTATGTCGCCGCCGAATGGGTGGACCGCCTGCCCGCCATGGGCGAGGACGAGGAGGAGATGCTTTCCCTCGCGCCGCAGCGTCAGGACAATTCGCGTCTTTCCTGCCAGTTGCAGGTGAGCGACGATTTCGACGGCCTGGCGATCACCGTCGCTCCGGAGGGCTGAGATGGCCCGGCCCGCCATCCCTGTCGGCGTCGTCTTTCCCCAGACCGAGATCGGCAGCGATTACGCCGCCATGCGGGATTTCGCGCAAGCCGCCGAAGAGCTGGGCTTCAGCCACATGGTTGCTTACGATCACGTGCTGGGCGCAGACCTCACCAACCGGCCGGACTGGTTCATGCCCTATCACCTCGACAGCATGTTCCAGGAGCCGATGACGCTGTTTTCCTATCTGGCCGGCTGCACCAGCACGATAGGGCTTTCCACCGGCGTCATCATCCTGCCGCAGCGGCAAGTGGTGCTGTTCGGCAAGCAGGCGGCAACGCTCGATGTCGTCTCCAATGGCCGGCTGCGCTGCGTCGTCGGCCTCGGCTGGAACACGGTCGAATATGACGCGCTGGGCGTCCCTTTCGAAGGCCGGGCGGCGCGTATGGAAGACCAGATGCGGCTGTTGCGCCGCCTGTGGAGCGAGCGCAGCTTTTCCGATGAGGGACCGGACTACAAGATCGTAGAGGCGGGCATCTACCCCCTGCCGGTGCAGCAACCCATCCCGATCTGGATCGGCGGTTTCTCGCCTGCTGCGATGAAGCGCGCGGCGCGGGTGGGCGATGGCTGGTTTCCGCTGATCGATTCGGCCGAGGCCACAAGCACGGTTGAAGGCTTCCGCGAGGAAATAGAGCGCAATGGACGAGACCCGGCCAAGGTCCGGTTCGAGAACCTGATTTTCTGCTGCCCCTATGAAGCGCCTGTGCCGCGTCCCTTCGGCGATGTCATCGCCGATGTCGCGATCTGGGAGCAAGCGGGCGCAAACAGCGTGTGCATCGACACGATGCGCTATGGAGCCAAGGGCGATCCGGCGGCTCATATCGACCTGCTGCGCCGGATTGCATCGGAACTGGGGCTTTAGGCGGGATGTCCGCCCATTAAGGTCAGGATGCGAGCGGGCCTGAGGCCCGCAAGGTCACGACCTGGCAGAGGAAGTTCTCGCGTGCGAGCTTCGCGTATGCGTCCACCAGCCGCTCATGCATGATGCGGTCCTGTTCGCACGGCGCCTTCCCAGCCAGGCGGCGATGCTCGCGCGACCGGGCCTTGTAGTAATCGTAACGTGTCGGAACCATTGTCCACTCCTTGGGTAAAAATAACGCTAGGAGGGGAAGGCCATGCAAAAATTGATCACGATCAAATTTGGCATTCGGCAATTGGGCGATTAAGGTTGCCGCAGCATCGGATTGGAGAACGATCATGAAAGGCATGGGCGAGGGCGATTGCCCCTTTGCATTCAATTTTGACCCGGCCAGCTTCAAGGTCGGCGACACGGTGAGTTATCGCGTAGTGGGCAGCGCGACCCTTGCGGACTGGCCCTTTGCCGGTGAATTGCTGGAAGTGCATGAAGATTACGTCGTGATCGCGGGCGATCCTATGGATCCCAGCGTGCGTTATCGCGGCACCCGCGAAGACCGTCCGGTGGTGGATTACTCGGAAATCGGTTGATTCACCTTCATGAATGACGGCCTTGCCGGAGCCCGCACGGCACTCCGGGACATTTTCGGATTCCCTGATTTCCGTGGCCGACAGGCCGATGTGATAGGTCGCGTGCTGGCGGGGCAGTCCACGCTTGCGGTCATGCCGACAGGCGCTGGCAAGTCGCTCACCTACCAGTTGCCAGCAGTGATGCTGGAGGGATGCTGCATCGTCATATCGCCGCTGATCGCGCTGATGCATGACCAGCTGCGCTCAGCGCGGGCCAATGGCATCCGCGCGGCAACGCTCACCAGTCAGGACGATGACTGGCGCGAGACGAGGGATCTGTATCGCTCAGGCGAGCTGGATATCCTCTATGTCGCCCCGGAACGGGCCAGCCAGCCGGCTTTTGCGGATTTCCTGTCAGCTGCGCGCTTGGCCCTGTTTGCAGTGGACGAGGCGCATTGCGTTTCGGAATTGGGGCATGATTTCCGGCCCGATTATCGCCAGCTTCGCCCCTTGCTCGACAGTTTTGCCGCAGTGCCCCGTCTGGCGCTGACCGCCACTGCTGACGCGCATACCCGTGCGGATATTCTCTCCCAGCTGGGCATACCCGATAGCGGGCTGGTGCTGGCAGGGTTTGACAGGCCCAATATCCACTATGCCATATCCCCGCGCGATGGCTTGCCCCGCCAGCTGGCGCGATTGCTGGCCGATCAACCGGGCAGCGGCATCATCTATGCGCCCACCCGCAAGCAGACCGAAGAGATTGCATCGAGCCTAGCTGCTGCAACGGGGCGCACGGTGCTGCCCTATCATGCAGGCCTTGCCCCTGATGTAAGAGCAGCCAATCAGGCAGCCTTTGTGGCGAGCGAGGAC